>JBEKAN010000329.1:0-5416 GCA_050015895.1 Verrucomicrobiota bacterium | reverse complement strand
GAAAAATCAACCCCTCCTCCAAATTCACCGAATTTCGTGGCAGGCCGCTGCCGGTGATGGTGATGCCATCCCCGGCGCCCAACGTCACCGACGCCTGAGGATCGTAATTGAATAGAAACAGAAAAGGATTGGAACTGCGCAGCGAATTGAACATCCCATTTGGGTTGCGCACTTCCTGCAGATAGATATTGTCCGCCGCGTCCACCACCCACCCGCCTTTGATCAAACTCAAGGACAGGTTCTGACTGCTGGTGCCCGCGTCATTGCCCGCCGTGATGGTCCCGGTGCCATCGGCCACCACATAATGCCCCGTCACATTCCCCCCCGCCGTCAAAGTCACGTTGCCCGGCTCGGCCCCGAAGGCCCCGCTCCCGGCGTCGGAATAGACACCCGAATTTGCCGTAGGCATCTCGGCCGTGATGTTGCCCGCAGCCTGTATGCTGACATTTCCCCCGGCGGCGGTGCTGATCCCTCCCAGCCCGGGATCCACCCGGTAACCCACTCCGCTGTTCCCAAAGAGATAACCCGCCGTGCTGGTCCCGCAATTGACATTCCCTCCAACCGCCTGGACGCTGATGTTGCCTCCGCCGCCGCTCATCACCGCGCCGTTCGCCACCCCCGTCACGATGCCCCCGCTCCCCACGGTCACATTGTCGCCCGCCACAACATTGATGCTCCCAGCCGCCGTCTCGATCTCGGCGGCGCCCATCAAAGTCACATTGCCCGCGCCGGAAACCACCCCGTGGCCCGCCGCGAAATTGTATCCCGCCTCCAGCGTCACCGACCAGTTGTTCTCGTCCGTGAGCATCGAGCCGTTTTCCAATATGATGTCGCCCCCGGCCTCCAAGGTCAGTTGGCCCGTGGTTTTCCCCGTGCTCGAGCTTAAATCCCAATTCGCGCCCGCCCCGGTGGCGGGGTTCCCCAGGTAGATGTTCCCGGATGCCTCCAACAAAATTCCCGCGGTGATGTTCTGGAACGCGCTCCCCACATCCACATCCACCGTCCCGGAAATCCCCGTTGCGGCGATCACCCCGCTCGCGCCCGCCGAGGTGGATCCTGATGAAAAGGACCCCAGCACGATGTTCTCCGGATCCAGCGAGAACAAGCCCTCCCTCCACCCCGGCTGCGCTCCCGCGTCAATCCTCGAATTCAGGGACAAAATGTTCGGGGCGCTGACTTCCACATTCCCGCCGTTCCCGCCATTGGCGCCCCCCGTCGCCGAGATTTGGCCCCCCGCGCTGTCGCTGAACGTGTCGCCCGATTTGATCACGATGTCTCCCCCCGGACTGACCCCCTCCGCGCCCCCGTCGGCCTGGAGGACCGACGAACCGGCCAGTTGCACGTCCTCGGCGGCGTACAATTCGATCACCCCGTTCTTGCGCCGGACGGAATTGGCCTGGATCACGCCGCTATTGTTGACAGTCTGCGCCTCCAGCAGCACCTGCCCGGCGTCGGCCGTGATCCTTCCCTGGTTGTTCACGCTCCCCGCCGGCAGCCGCACGGGGGCCGACAAGCCCAGTCCGTCCGGCCGGTCCGAGAGCAGCACCTCCTGCCCGGCGGCCAGGCACACCGTCCCTCCGGGCGCCTCGATGGTTCCCTGGTTCTCCACCTGATTGGCGATCAAAAACAGCGAGCCGCCCTTCCCTGTTTCCAACTGGCCGTAGTTGACAATCGGCGCGGCGACCGGCGGGCCGTCAAAGCTCCAACCCGCCCCGCCCGCGTTCGCCCAGGGATTGATCGCCGCCGTCGTCACCACCAGCCCCCCGGCCTTCACAAACGCGTTCGGGCCGAAGTAAAACCCGTTCTGATTCTCCAGCACCACGATCCCGTTGGCCTGCAGGGAGCCGTAGATCGTCGAGACGTTCCCGCTCTTGATGTTGTTGAAAACAATCGAATTCGCGGAGGGCTGCCTGAAGACGGTCGTTTCCCCCGATGCGATGTTGAAACTGTTCCACTGCAAGGAGGCGGTCTGCGAGGTGGTGATCTGCAGCGTGTTTCCTGTTTGTTGCGAGCGCGCCGATCCCGAAACCACGGTCATGCCCTGCGGGTTGGCGTGGGCGCTCACGCCGGCCAGCCCCGGCCACAACGCCGCCAGCGCCAGGAAAGTCCAGTGGGTTTGCTTCTTCATTGAACACCTCATGGTGAGTCGGTTTCCATCTAAAGCTGCGCGATCACGCTGAACGAAATCCGCTCATGCCCCGCCGCGGTGTACGCGCTGTTGAGCAAAGGCCAGGCGACCAGTATGTGGCTTTCCACATGAGCGCCAAAAGTGAAGTTCAACCCCGCTCCCACGCCCCAGAGCGCCTCGTACTTTCCCGGCGTGGCGTCCTGGTCCAATTCGTAACCCTGCCCGTAGTCGCTGAACACTGTGAGCTGCGTCCCGAACTGCTTGGTTTCGCCCCGCTTATAAATGGGCGACCGCAGCTCCACCTGCCCCACCCACCCGGTGTCCGCGTACAGCTCCCCTTCCCGGTACCCCCGCACAGTGCTGTTGCCTCCCAGCGCCAATTGCTCCAGGTTCAACAGCGGCTCGTCCGCCCACTGCCCCGACAGGCTCCCATACAAGATGAAATTGTCCGGCAGCCTCTCGAGCCGTGACAATTGGGGCCGGACCGCCACAAATTCCGTCGTGGCCTCCGGCTTGTTCGCGATCAGAATCGGGAAGGCTCTCTCGCGGGATAGTGTCCCCCCCGTACCCGCCTCCACCGACACGCCCCCTCCAAACTGGCCCCACGGGTCCGGGCGCGACCCGCTCCAACCGAAAAAAAGCGGCGTGTACTGCAACGCCGGGTAGCTCGGCACACCCGCTATCGAGATGGTGTTCCGGGTGGTCGTTGTCCCGCCTGAGCTTCCGTGGCTGACCACCGTCGTGTAGTAAAAATTGTTCGTCGGCAGCGTCACCACTTTGTCCTCCTTGTAATCCACCCCGACGCTCCAACTGGACTGGATCCCCTTCCACGTCGGCAATGGAAAACTGAGCCTCGCCCCGGCCGTGGTTTGGGACGTGTACTGCTGCGTGATCAGTTGCTGGTCTATCGTCAGCAAAGACGACTGAACCACCGTGCTCTCCGGCCCCAGAATAGTCGGCCCGGTGGTGGATCTGGACGCGTAGGCCGTGAACTCCGGCCGCCCGATCGAGGGGGGGAGCATAAACCGCTTGGTCGTCTCGTTGTAGCCAAATTGGGTCTGGTCCCACGCGGTTTCCTCCTCCACCGCCGACGGCGCCCCCAGCGGTGCGCGGTAAAAGCCGCTGTAATACGTCACATCCGGCCGGTCCAGCGGGTTCAACGACAGGTGCGTGTCCTCTCCCAGCGAGGGCTTCATCGCCTCCGGACTGAACCCATACTGCACACCCAGCGTGTGATCCAGTTGCCAGAGGTTGCCGTACGACAGATTCGCGTTGATTCGCTGCTCCGGCGTGCCGGGCGGACTGTAATTGTCCCAGTCCAGCCGGCCGTGCAACGGAAGCCGGTCTTGGACAGTCAGAATCAGCGCGCTGGTGCCCGGCTCCACTCCCGGTCTGATTTCCGGCAGGATCTGCAGATCGGGATTGGAATTTGCCCGGTCCAATTCCCCTTGAAACACCTTTTCGTTCAAAGTCTGTTTGCCCAATTCGAGCGTCTTCACATACGGCAATGATGCCATGATATTGTTCGAACTGAAGTAACGATTGCGCAAAATCTTGATCGTCGTCAGCTTCCCCTCAATCGCTTCCAGCACGATGGTGTTGTTGGTCACTTTCTGTGTCGGCACAACCACTTTCACCGTCAGCCCGTACCCGCGCCGGTGATACTCCAACTGCAACGCCCCCACCGCTTTGGCGATCGTGTTCGTGTCCACCGCCTGCCCCGTGTACGCCGCCAGGACGCGCGATATGACGTTGGTCGGCAACAGCGTGTTCCCCCTCACCTCATACCGGTCCACCGGAAACTTCATCGCCGCCGCCGCCGCGGGGGCGTTGGTGCTGGCGTCCGCTGCCGGTTGGCTGGCGCCTTCGCTCTCCGCCGCCGCCGCTCTCCCGCCCCCCAAAATCCCCGCCACACCGCACAACAGCCCGGCCACCATCGCCGCCATTTGCAGCGCCTTTGCCCGCGGCGACCGGCGCGCCGCCGGCTTCTCCCGTTCCCTCCACTCCGTCGGCGTCACGCCAAACCGCCTCTTGAAAACGTAATTGAAATGCGCCAGCGAGCCGTGTCCGCTCTCCAACGCCACATCAATGATCTTCAGGTTCCCCTGCCGCAGCAGATGACACGCCTTCTGGAGCCGGAGATCCGAGACATACGACAGGAAGCCCTTTCCCCACTCCTCCCGGAACAGCCGGCTCGCGTGCCGTTCGCAGCAGTGCAGCAGTTTGGCCATTTGCCCAAGCGAAAAACTCGAAAGCTCCGACTCCGGCATCTGACTGATGAACTGCCGCAGCCGGCCCTTGGCGTCCTGCTGGTTCTTCTCCTCCTCCTTCCCCTGGTTCAGCGCCTCCTGCAACTGCGGCCCCACCAACTCCGCGAACGTCTGCGCGAACGCCAGCCGGCTGGACAAGCTCAGCGTCTGCTCCTGCCCCAGCGTCTGCGTCACCCGCCTGGCCAGCGGATGCTCGGAGGGCAGCGCCACGAACGGCGCGCACTCCCGCGCCACCACCGTCTCCAGACCCCTGCGCTCCAGCGCCGTCAAAAATCCCGTCAACGATCCCACCCGGATCGCCATCCCCCGGAACATCGCCCGCCCCAGCACGCTCGCCGTCATCGTGATCTCCGCTTTCGGCGGACACACCATCACCCCGCCCAGCGGCAGTTCCTTGCTCGCCTTGCTGTCAAACGCGTATGCGATCCCCTCGCACAACTGCAGCACCACCCAGTCCGACGTCACAAGATGCCAATCCGCCCCGCTCGCGACGGTTTTCTCAAACTTGATCATGTGGACTGGGTTGGTCAGCTCCACCGCGCCGTTCAATCTGGCCATATCGCCTGATTATACGGACTTTGGTGGCAATTCCGCGACCGCAGTGTGACATTCTTGAAACAATCGGCCGCATTTCCCTTCTATGCGTTCCCCCTCTTAATCTTAATCTTAATCCTAATCCCACCCCACCCATGAGATTAGGGTGAAGATGAGAAAAAAACCACCCAAAAACGTGGAATGCGCCAAAAATCGGCCGCATCTCGCAACCACCACCATGCGATTTGCCAATTCCCTCGCCCCGCAAAGCGACGTCGGTAGGGCGAGACTCTGTCGAGCCGTGACTTTTCCCTCTCCCCGCGCAGCGCGGACGGTAGGGCGAGGCTCCTGCCGAGCCGTGACTTTTCCCTCGCCCCGCGCAGCGCGGACGGTAGGGCGAGGCTCCTGCCGAGCCGTGACTTTTCCCTCGCCCCGCGCAGCGCGGACGGTAGGGCGAGGCTCCTGCCGAGCCGTGACTTTTCCC
>JBEKAN010000328.1:0-5458 GCA_050015895.1 Verrucomicrobiota bacterium | reverse complement strand
AGGGCGAGGCTCCTGCCGAGCCGTGACTTTTCCCTCGCCCCGCGCAGCGCGGACGGTAGGGCGAGGCTCCTGCCGAGCCGTGACTTTTCCCTCTCCCCGCTGCGCGCAACGGGGGGAGAGGGTCTCGTTCCATTTGATGGTGGTAGTACCAAGATGCGCCCCCGAAAATCCCCCAACGCTTCCGCAAGGCGGGGCGGTTTCGTCAATGAGCGTCGTCCGGGGCCGCCGGGGTGGCCGGTTCCTGCAGCAGGAACGCGCCGCTCTCGTTGGTTCTCAGGAAATATCCCACCGCCTCGTTCTGTCCCTGCAGCACCACCCCGCTGATCGTCGTGTCCGCCTTGGTCCCGCTGCCGGGATACGCAAATCCGCCTGTGATCTTCCCCGCGCTGGCGCCGCTTGTTGTCAACTTCAGGCTCAGGACATTGACATTGGGAACAGTCGTCACATCCAGCGCGTTCCGGTTGGTGATGCTCACGTTGTTGGTCAACGCCGGGGACAGCGTCACGCCTTCCAATATCGCCTCTCCGTTGGGCAGGACCAGCGCCGGGGTGTCGTTCGCCAAGCTGAACCGCGAGCCGATCACCGCCACCGCCGGGTTGGTGAAGCCACCCGTATATGCGTCGGGTTTCGCACCCGCCGGCCGGAACCAATACAGCGGCCCGCCCAGTGTCGAGGCCTCCGGCGGGCCTGCCACCGAGGCCGTATTGCTGAAGGTCATCCAGCCGAACACCGCCCCCGCGCTGGTCGTCGGCGGATTCTTGTAAGGCGCGTACAGCGGCCAGCGCCCGTCCTTGGTCACGCTCACCGACGACTGGTTGATCGCCGTCCCGTCCGCCAGACTCCCGTTCATGCTGATGGCCCCGGCGGAACTGATCGTCAGCGCCGCCCAGCCAGACCCGCCCGGACTGCCCACGCCACTGATATTCCCCGGGATGGCCAGCGTGTATTGCCCCTCGTAGTCCGCCGCCTTGTTCGTGCTGGCGCTGAAGACCGCCCGGTCCGCCGTCAACCACGCCGCCCAAACCGTGTTGGAAATTGTCCCGGTGATTTGTTCGTTGGTCGGAGCGCTATTGGTCAGCAGCAGATTGATGGTTATGGGACTCGGCTTGGCCTTGGGGATCGTGATCTGCACCTGCCCGCCCGCGTCAAAATTCGACGCGAAACTATACGGGCCGCCAGGCAGCGTGATCTTCCCCGAGAACGCCCCGCTGGCCGTCAGGTTCAGGGTGAAAAAGCCCGACCCCGCCTCCGTCACATTGGTCGGGTTCAAAAACAGCCCGCCGAACGTTCCTTTCATCGGGAGGAATGGATTGGGCGCGAAATTGGCTGTCAACACCAGATTGGACTGCATGGTGAACTTAAGCACTGCATTGTTGGACATAAAGTTCGTGCTGCCGGTGGCCACCCAGTTGGAGAAGATATAGAGATTGTCGGCCGGAGGAACCGCTTTCAGGGTGTACTTGGTCCCGATCTCCAGCCATTTCCCGCCGTCGTTCGGCGTGACCTTGCCGATCCCGTTTGTCTTCAGGTCCAGGACGGCGCTGGGAACGTACTTGAACTTGAACGCCGTGATCGTGTTGCTTTTGCCGCTGTTGTCCACCACGTAGGCGCTGAGCGTGTTGGCCCCGGGTTCGAGGTTGGTCACCGTCGCGGTCCAGTTGCTCCAAGAGTTGCCCGGCGTGGCCTCCGTCCAACCGTTGTTGTTCAATTCATAAAAGATCCCCGCCACCGCCTCGCTGTCTTTCACAGTGCCCTTGATCATAAACGGCTCATTGCTCACGCTCTGGCCCGCTTTGGGCGAGGTGATCGTCAATTCGGGATTCCACTTGATGAAATTGGCGACCAGGGCCTGGCTGGCGCTCACGGTGAAAGTATAGCTGGCCGCCGAACTCACCACCGCGCCATTCACCGTCCAGTTGGCGAACGAGTAGCCGCTTTTGGCCGTGGCGGTCACCGTCTGCGTGCTGCCCGCGGCAAACGTCCCGGCCCCGCCGGCCGTGCCGCCCGCCGTCGGCGAGGCGCTCACCGTTATCGTATAATTGACACTTAACACGTAGCTGTTCGTCACAAAATTCGTCATTCCGTTGGTGATGCTCACCGTCAGGTTGGTGAGGGCGAGCCAGCCGGCGACATTGCTGAAAGCCACCGTGTGGTTTGTCACCGACGACAAGCCGGACACCACCGCCTCGTTGGTCTCCCAAGCTCCGCCATCCACCTGCCACATCGCCCCGGCCGTCACCACCGTCGGCGGCAGAATCGTCACTTCCAGCGATCCGGTCAGCGGAATGTAGCTGTTCGTCACAAAATTCGTCATTCCGTTGGTGATGCTCACCGTCAGGTTGGTGGGGGCGAGCCAGCCGGTGATATTGTTGAAAGCCACCGTGTGATTGGTGGTCGCGTCCAAGCCGGACACCACCGCGTTATTGGTCTGCCAGGCCCCGCCATCCACCTGCCACTCCGCCCCGGCCGTCACCACCGTCGGCGGCAGAATCGTCACTTCCAGCGATCCGCTTGGCGGCAGATAGTTTCCCGTCACAAAATTAGTCATGCCGTTGGTCACGGACACCATCTGGCTGCCAGGCGTCAGAAATCCGGCGACCACGTTGAAACTGACCACGTGATTGCTGACCGCCGACAAGCCGGAAACCACCGCGCCGTTCGTTTGCCATGTCCCGCTGCCGTCCACCTCCCACATCGCCCCGGCGGTGACCGCGTTGGAAGGCATGATCGTCACTTCCACGGAGCCGAATTGCTCGACGTAATTTCCCGTCACCACGTTGGTGGTCCCGTTGGTCACGGACACCGTCTGGCTGCCGGGCGTGGTCCATCCAGGAACATCGTTGAAAGTCACAGTATGATTGGTCGTCACATCCAAGCCGGAGAGAACCGCGTCGTTGGTTTCCCATGCCCCGTTGTTGTCCAACTGCCACATCGCCCCGTCCGTCACCACTTCGGGCGGGCTGATCATCACCTCCAAACTCCCCGTCGGCCCGGCGGATCCCATGTAAGTGAAACCGGACGCCAGCGTGGAGTATTGTCCGTCAGAATTAACCAACACCACATCCACAGTCCCGGCCGCGTTGGGAGGCGCCGTCACCGTCACCGAGTTGGCGCTGTTGATGGTGACCGACGTGGCGGCCACTCCGCCAAACTCCACCGTCAGATTGGTGTTGTTGAAAAAGTTGATCCCCGTCAGTGTCACCGATGTGCCTCCGTTGGTCGGCCCGCTGATGGTCCCGATGTTGGTGATCGCGGGCGCGGGTCCGTCCGACGCGTGAAACGTCATCGTCCCATTCGTCCCATCATCCTTGAACTCGAAATATCCCAGGAAAGCCCCGGGGCCGCTGCCCGGCGCCAGGAAAAAGAAATCGGACCGCGACACCCACGGCGGCGTGGCGGAAGGCGTCGTGTTCTCCAGGTTGCCCTCCCACGCGCCGCCGAAACTCCCATACGTTCCATTTTGCTCCGTCGAGTAGCTCAGGGTGTTCCCGGAGGGAATCAGCACCGTTGTGGTGTTGTTGTTGGTCCCGTTAAATGACGAGTCAATCGAGGAATAATCGGATCCCTCAAGCCCCACAGTGTCTATGTCTTGCAAGGTCTCCGCCAGAGTGCCGTTGCCCGAACTGTGGCGCGTCCATGCGTTGGTTTCCAGCAGCGGGTTCTTGCGCGGTTTCGTCACCCAGAGCGTGTCCACCGGATAGCTTGCCGTGGTATTGCCCACGTCCACGCACGCAAACGCCCCCCAGGTCAGCGATGTGTAGCCACCCGGATACGCGTTGGAAATGCTGGCCTGGAGGTAGTTGGTGATCGTCAGCACGGTCCCCGCCGCCAGCGCGTTGAAATTCGTCGCGTCCCCCAGGTTCACCTCCATGTCCGTGCCTCCGCTCAACTCCCGGAAACACAACAGCACGTCCCGGTTCGTATAGTCAAAGGCGTGAGAGGACAAACCCAATATCAGCATCAATCCGGTGATCATTCCGGTTGCCTGTCTGCGGCGCATCATCTTGCGCAAATTCATTTTTGTCGAAAATGTCATAATCTGTATCTGTAATTCCGTTCGCTTGCTCTTCTTTCGGGATTCCACCCCGGCCCAGCCCGCTCGGAATCTACTTGTGCCCCAGTCAAGAAGGCCAACGTTCTTCGGCTGTCACATGGCGGTTTTCGGAGATAATCGCAAACCTCTCATCCCCAACCACTTCCAGCGCAAACACCCAATGCCCCCCCGCGCAAAGCCTGGATAACGCCCCATTTGTCACCTGCCTGTGACTGGCCGGGGGGCGTATTCCGCCCCAACAAACGTCATTCGGGTTTCATTCGGACAGTATGGAGCGCGTGTTTGGACGGTTTTTCCGCTCCATCGGAATGGTCTCCCAATTGCGTCGGAATAACCCGGTCCGAGCCGGATAACGCCCAAAACACTAAACGGAGGGCTTGACATTGTATTCCTCTGAGGGTATATGTTTACCAGAGTATATGAACCTCTTGCACATTTATCGGTGCCTCTGTGATGAAACCCGCCTGCGGATCCTTCACCTTTTGACGCAAGGTCCGCTCTGCGTCTGCCATTTCCAGGCGATCTTGCGATTGCCCCAGGTTGCCGTTTCCAAACACCTCGCTTACCTCCGTGCAAAGGGATTGGTCGTCGCGCGCCGCCATGAGCGGTGGATGATCTATCACCTTCCCAAGAACCGGCCGGCCGAACTCGATTTGCAGTTGCGATGCTTGCAGGACTGCGTCCAATCCTATCCAATCTTCCGCCAGGATTTAACGCGGCTCCAAGAGAAACGACGCGATTGCCAATGGGTGGAGCACTTGGCCGCGGCTCAGAAAGCATAAGACAATTTGCTGAGTTCCGATTCCAGAATGAGCACGGCAATTTCACGCAAGCGCCTTGGCTTTTTTGAGCGATACCTCACCGTTTGGGTCTTTCTCTGCATGATCATTGGGGTGGCGATGGGGAAGGCGCTGCCAGCGCTCACTTCGGCCTTGAGCAACATGCAATTCGGCCAAGGCTCGCTAGTCAACATCCCCATCGGCGTCCTGCTCTGGCTGATGATTTACCCGATGATGCTCAAGGTGGACTTTGCCGCCATTGGCGGCATTCCGCGCAAACCCAAAGGGCTGTTGGTGACGTTGTTTGTCAATTGGTTGGTGAAGCCTTTCAGCATGGCGTTCCTGGCCTGGCTTTTCATCCAACATCTCTTCGGCGCGTGGATGGACCCGGCGACGGCCAGGAATTACACAGCGGGTCTTATTATTCTCGCCGCCGCCCCCTGCACGGCGATGGTCTTCGTCTGGTCCTATCTCACGGACGGCGATCCGGCCTACACCCTGGTGCAGGTCGCGGTGAACGATCTCATCATGCTCGTGGCTTTCGCTCCGATTGTCATGTTTCTTTGCGGCGTGGCGCATGTCCTGGTCCCGGCGAAAGTGCTCGTCACCTCCGTGATCGTCTTCA
>JBEKAN010000327.1:0-5471 GCA_050015895.1 Verrucomicrobiota bacterium | reverse complement strand
GCCAACAACCGTTGGCACAGGAGACTCTTTAGCCCGCACCGTCGCGTCTCACTGAATCGTCTTAGAGCGTGTTTTGAAAATCGCCTTTTCTTGACGCCCCGGCTCGGCAGGAGCCTCGTCCTACCACAACCGCCGCGGTAGGGCGAGGCTCCTGCCGAGCCATTTGCCGGAGAGCGCTTAGAAACGCATTTTCAAAACACGCTCTTAATAAAATCTTCGATATCAGACTTGGCTTCCGCCAGGCCAAGACCTGTCTGCTCCCGATGCAGCTTGATGGCTTCGATCTTTCGCGAGGGATCGCGCGCCAACTGCTTCACCTCCTCGGACATGGTGCCCAGCGGAGGGAGCGAAACTCCCTGATGTTTCAGCAAAGCGTCGAGCTTCCGCTCGATGCGTCGCAAATCAACCGGCTGGCGGGTGGTGAATGCCGCCGCACCGGCAAAGACAACGACAAGCCAACCAATGATGGCAAAGTCACTGAACTGAAGCGTTGTCGCAAGGATGGGTGTCATAAATGTGAACGGCTGCTTGACTGTCTCCTCATCATAAGAATCCGCCTGTCCGCCGGGGATGGCGCGAACCCCAACGCTTCAGATCTACGGGCCTTTGGGAGTGTTGGGGAACATTTTTTCCATCATTGGCGCCATGGATTTCTGCAGCGCGATCATGTTGGATTGCGAGGTTCCCAGGGTCTGCACTTGGTCCGGCGAAAGGAACGCGGCGGCCTGTTGGAGGACCTTCTGGTTCATCTGGTCCTGCTGTTGCAGGACTTGGTCCATCATCGCCAGCTTGTCGGCGCCATTCGCCTGTCCTGGATCCAGGGGGCTGCTTGCCGTGACGCTTTGCCGCGCGGCTTTCATGGCTTCCAGGAGTTGCTGTTGCTGCGTGTCGGTCAACGGATTGTCCACAAAGTCGTTTTTCATCGTCGTGAGCAGGGTTTGGTCGGCCATCTCATTCTTGCTGAAATCCTGGTACTTGGCGTAACCGGCGTCGCCCAGCAATGACCGCATATCGGTCTCCAGGGATTGGCCGCTGGTTTTGAACTGGTCCGCGCTGAAATCCCCGGATTGCATGGCCGTCACCTGCTTGATTCCGGCGTCAACGATCAGGTTATAGAACTTGTCCGCCTGTTCCGGGGAGAGATTGAGTTGTTTGACCAGCGAACCGTACATCATTTTTGTGGTCGCGAGCTGCTGCGGTCGCATGGCTTCGAGCATGGCCGGGTCATTGAAGATGTCGGCGAGGGAATCCCCCTTGGTTGCGGCGGCGGGCCTGGGCGAGGCGGCGGGCTTGACGGCCAGGGCGGCGCTGGCGCGGGCGCGGGCCTGGGCGAGATCCCGCTGGAGGCCCTCTATGGTCTTGGAGTCGGCGGCGTTTTGATTGCGCAGTTTATCCATTTCCGCAGGCGTGTCCGGGTTGGCGGGCGCCGGTTGCGCGGCCCGCGCCAACTGCTCTTGAAGCTGCTTGACGGTTTGTTTTTGGACGGAAACTTGATGCGCTTGCAGCGCGATGATGGCGGCGGCGCCCACGCCGATGGCCAGGCTGATTTTTGCGGATGTCATAATCTGGATTGCTCCTTTCACTAAAGTCAAGGTTCCCACGGTCGCCGCCGATCCTTGCACGGCCCCCGCCGCCACGGAGGCGGCCAGGCCCGCTGGCACGGCTTGGATCGAGTTCTCGGAAATCGCCGCGGCCAGCGCGGCCGCCGGCACGGTGATGCCGCGGCGATGGAAGAAAGCCCGCAATTTGTCCAGCGCGCGGCTGACCCGCATTTTGGCGGCGTCCTCGCTGGCGCCTAGGGCGTGGCCCACTTCGTTCAGGGGCTTGCCCTCGAAGAAACGGAGCACGATGGCGTTGCGGTCATTTTCGTTCAATTGCGCCATGGCCTCCTCCAGCAGAGGTCCCACGCGCGTCCAGGTTTCCGGCTCGGGATCGTTCATGGTGGATTGGATGTGGGCTTGGTGTTCGCGGCGCAGGCGGCGCGTCTCGGTGCGGAGGAAATTGGAGGCGGTCAGGCGGGCCGTCTGGTAAAGCCAGCCGGAGAGGAGGGTGCCGCGGCGCAGCGCGCCGGATTTGCGCGCCAGGGTGAGGAAGACCGACTGGGTGATTTCCTCGGCCTGGCTGGGATTGTTGACGGAGCGCAGGGCCGCCGAATAGACCAGGTTGATGTGGCGCGAGACCAGCGCGGTGAAGGCCTCCTCGGAACGGCCGCTGGCGTATTCCTGCAACAACTGCATGTCATCAGATGCGCGCATTCACTTAATAATGTCCGCCGTCCGGCAAAAGGGAACATCCGCCGGGGGGCGTCAAGGCGTCAAAAAAAACCGAAAAGGACTTTACACCGCCGCCGATCCGGGGTAAACTTGTCCCTCACTATAAATGAATTGATCGAACAGACTATGGAAAAAGGCAAGACGATAGCAGGGTTCCAGATCCATGAGCGCGACACGGGGTCGGCTGATGTGCAGGTGGCCCTTCTAACCGAGCGGATCAACCACCTGACCGAGCATTTGCAGAAAAACATCAAGGATCACAGCTCGCGGCGCGGCCTGCTGAAAATGGTGGGCCAGCGCCGCCGTCTTCTGGATTATCTCCACACCACCGACCTGACTCGTTACCAAACGATCACCAAGAAGCTGAAACTCCGGCACTGATGCGCGTCGTTTCCCTTTTGAGGTCGGTTCGGGCCGCCAGCCACGGTCAGGATGGATCAATTTCATTGCGCCGGCAACCGCGGGCGGCGCAATGCGACAATCACTGCCCGCGTCAACAACTATCCCGCTGACTTGGGAAATTTCAATCAGCACCCCGGCAGGGCGCGGCCTTGCGGGGTCCTCATTGAAGTTCCTCTAAGTCGGCGGGCTGGAAGGAATCAGGATCATTATGTCAGAAAAAGTATCGGCCCCCATTGGAGCCAGCCACATTCACATTGAGACGGGCAAACTGGCCAAACAGGCCGACGGCGCCGTCACCGTTCAACTCGGGGAAACCATCATCCTGGTCGCGGCCGTGGCCGCCATAAAGGCCAAAGCCGGGCAGGAATTTTTCCCGCTCACCGTGGATTACCGGGAAAAGGCGGCCGCCTCGGGCAAATTCCCCGGCGGCTATTTCAAACGCGAAGGCCGCCCCACCGAAAAGGAAATCCTCACCAGCCGTCTGACCGACCGCCCCATCCGGCCGCTCTTCCCCAAAGGCTGGTTCAATGAAGTGCAGGTCCAGAGCCTGCTGCTGAGCGCCGACGGCGAAAACGACTCCGACGTGCTGAGCATCATCGGCGCCTCCGCCGCGCTGTCCGTCAGCGACATCCCGTGGGACGGCCCGCTGGGCGCGCTGCGCGTGGGCCGCGTCGGCGGCAAGCTGGTCGCCAACCCCACCCACAGCCAGATGCGCGAGAGCGATCTGGACCTGATTTATGTCGGCGACACTTCGGATGTCGTCATGTTTGAAGGCTCCGCGCGAGAGATTTCCGAGGCGGACTTCATGGCCGCGCTGAGATTCGGCCACGAGTGCTGCCAGCCGCTCATCCAGGCCCAGAAGGAACTGGCCGCGCGCGCCGGCAAGAAGAAGCGCGACATCACCGTGAGCATCGTGCCGGATGACATTCTCAAGGAAGCCAAATCCCTGGCCGGCGAACGCCTGGTGCCGGCTCTCCTCACCCACAAGAAGCTCGAGCGCGAGGCCGCTGTCAAGAGCGTCACTGACGAAGTGGCCGCCAAACTGATCGAAAAATTCGGCGTCGAAAAAGTCACCGAATCGGTGCTGCGGGAGGCCTTTTATTACATCCAAAAGGAAACCGTCCGTGTGCTGATCATGGACGAGAGCAAGCGCCTGGACGGTCGCGGCTTTGATGAAGTGCGCCCCATCATCTGCGAGGTCGGCCTCCTGCCGCGCGCGCACGGGTCGGCGGTGTTCACCCGCGGCGAAACGCAGGCGGTCACCCTCGTGACCCTGGGCACCAACGAGGACGCGCAGGAGTTCGATTCCTACACCGGCGGCGAGACGACCAAGAAATTCATCCTCCATTACAGTTTCCCCAATTATTCCGTCGGGGAAACCGGCCGCATCAGCGGCCCGGGCCGCCGGGAAATCGGCCACGGCGCGCTGGCGGAGCGTTCGGTCGCGGCGATGCTTCCCATGGAGACCTATCCGTACGCGGTGCGCGTCACCAGCGAAATCATGGAATCCAACGGCTCCAGCTCCATGGCCACCGTGTGCGGGGCCACCCTGGCGTTGATGGACGCGGGCGTTCCCATGACCCGGCCCGTCGGGGGCATCAGCATCGGCATTTGCACCGAGCATGACGACCATCACAAAATCACCCGGCACAAACTCCTCACCGACATCATCGGCTGGGAGGACGCGTTCTGCGACATGGATTGCAAAATCGCCGGCACGGTCAACGGCATCACCGGCTTTCAACTGGACCTGAAGCTGCGCGGCCTGCCGCACCTCCTGATGGCCGAGACGCTCGAAAAAGCCCGAGTCGCCCGTCTCCACGTCCTGGCCAAAATGGCCGAGACGCTGGCCGCGCCGCGGCCCGAGCTGAGCCAGTACGCCCCGCGCATCGTGCAGCTCCACATCAATCCCGAGAAGATCGGGGCGCTGATCGGCCCCGGCGGCAAGAACATCAAACGCCTGGTGGAGGAATCCGGCTGCGAGATCAACATTGACGACGACGGCACTGTCAACATCTACTCCATCTCCGCCGAGGGGATGAAGATCGCCCGCGCCGCGGTCGAGGGAATGACCGCCGAGGCGGAAATCGGGAAGATCTACCGCGGGAAAGTGGTCACCATCAAGGAATTCGGCGCCTTTGTGGAGTTCCTGCCGGGCAAGGACGGCCTGGTACACATCAGCGAACTGGCCAATTTCCGTGTCAAACAAACAGAGGACATTGTGAAACTGGGCGATGACATCTGGGTCAAATGTCTGGGCGTGGACGAGAAAGGCCGCGTCCGCCTCTCGCGCAAAGCCGCCATGGAAGATCGAGAGAAGGAAATGGCCCCCAAGGGCTGAAGGAAGCCCGAGGCTTGAGAATCACCCGGCCTTGAGGTTGCCGGCGGCCGGCCGGCACCTGGCCAGGCCCGTATGGAATTGACCTACGCAGAAATCTGTGTGTCCGGCCCGGTGCGTCCCAACAACGAGGACCGGGCGGGCTTCTGGCAGCCGGAAGCCCCCGAGGACCGGCGCGACTTCGGCAGCATCGCGCTCCTGGCCGACGGGGTGGGAGGGCGCAACCGGGGCGAGGTCGCCAGCGCCCTGGCCATCCAGTGCGCTCTGGACATCTTCTGCACTTCCGACCCCGCCACCGATCCGCGCAAAGTGCTGCGCCAGGTATTTGATTTCGCCAGCCGCTCCATTTATGACGAATCCCTCAAGAACCCGCAGGAGGGCCAGATGTGCACCACCCTCACCGCCTGCGTTTTTCGCCACAACGAAGTGACCATCGGCTACGCGGGCGACACCCGGGC
>JBEKAN010000326.1:0-5494 GCA_050015895.1 Verrucomicrobiota bacterium | reverse complement strand
CCATGCCTGTTGCCGGAACCAAGTCCGACAAGCGGCCTCCCTTTTCCGGAAAGGCGTCAAAATCCGCTCCCAGATTCGCTCCCAACACTGCCGGCTGCTCAACTGCTCCGCAGCATTCCTCAACCCGCTCAGAAACAGGCTCAGATCGGTCAATAATCGTTGGGCTTGGGTGGCTTGGGCATGCACGCTGGTCAGCACAATGGTCAAACAATAGTTTTGTCCCAAGTCAAGCGCAACTGATTGCACAGCAAGCACTTATGCAGGAGCGGCAAACCGTCAAATCATCACGGAATGGACGCCCTGCGCGCCGACGGAGCAGTCCTGGAATGAGGACACTCTGGATTTGACAGAACTGGAGAGCGGAACCCCTTCCGCCTTCGTCAAGACGTCCGCCGTCGCTGAAGCTCTGGCGCGAAAAGCCCCGTCCGCCGACAATCTGCCATGCTTGCCCGTTTCCCTTTCACTATCCCCATGCCCCATTCCCTATTCGTAACGGGTTAACGGCTCCAGACCCCCAAAGGGTGCCCTGACCCGTGAAACGGACCCCGCCATTGCCGCGTTGGGAAGCCCAATGAAGGTTATCCGTGTAAACCTCAAATCCGTGGTTAAGTGGTTCAGCCGGAGCGACTTCCGTTTTTGCCAGGCGGCTTTTTCGTGTATTCGGCGTATTTCGCGGTACACAATCCCTGTGTTCATCTTTTGAGCCTTTTGAGCCTTTTCACGGCAAGTGCTTCAGTCCGGGGCCGTTACCGGGCTTGATGCGTCTTTTGGCGTCGGCGCCCTTGCCTTCGATTCCTTTTCTTCTAATTCATATCAAAACATATTGACAAATCTAAACAATTGTGATACGGTTTGGCGCGTGAGAGGCAAATACCTATTCAAATTCCCGGAGATGTTTATTTCCATAAATCCACGCCATCCCATCCCCATCGCGCCTGGGGACTCCAATTCGCGGGTTTGGTCTTCCCTGGTTCAAAACCACCGCATCGCCTGGGAGGGGAGGCGGATGCGCCGATTAAAGCCCATTAAGCTGGATTAAGCTGGATTAAGGTGGATTAAGCCAAAAAAATAGATTTTATGACTCCAAATGGCAAAAAATCGCCATATCGCCGGTCTGCTGCCCGCGGGTCATTGTCCACTGCCCATCGAACCTGGTCCAATCGTGTCCAATCGTGTCCAATCGTGCTTGATCGTGCATAATCGTGGTATTTTTTCGCCAAAACCCTGCTTTATGCCTCAATCCATTCAATGGTGGTGGTGCCAAGATACGCCCAGCCGGCGCGCCGGGACTTCATCTGCCTTGTCGGGGGGGCGAGTGATGTGATAGGAACAGGGCGACTTTTATGCCGATTCTGACTCCAAAATCCATCCTCTGGCGCGCGTTGTGCATGGGCGTTCTGGCCTGCCCGGCAACCCAGGCCGGGGCCGGCGGGCCGGCCTTCCTGCTCAGCGTCAGCAACTCCACCTCCCGCCTCTCCGAAATGCTGCAAGTCACCACCGCGCCGTTTGGGACCACCGTGATTGCCACCACCAATGCGGGATTTGTCACCACCAACGCCGCGGGTTGGTCCGCCCTGGCGTTCGGCCCGCGAGGAACGCTCTACGGCGTCACCCAGGCCGGCCGGCTGGCCGTGATTGATCCAGGCTCGGCCGCTTCCTCCATTCTCACCGATTTGCGCGCGACCAACGGCGCGCTGGTTCCCGCGACCGGTCTGGCGTTCTCCACCAACGGCTCGGCCTATGTGTCCGACGGCGTCAATCTTTACTCGGCGGACCTCGCCAGCGGGTCCTGCTCCAACATCGGCGCTTTCTCGGGGGCCGGCGCGGGCGGGCCTCCCCTTGCTCTGGCGCAAGCCCCGGACGGCGCGATGTTCGGCCTCGTCCTCGGTTTCGACACGGTGAATTTGACCAACGCCCGGCTCTCCCAAATCGGTTCCTCCCTTCCCTTTGGAGACGGCGCCCATGTCCTCTTCGCCAAGGGCGCCGCTTTTGGTTCCGACAGCAATCTCTACATGGTCGGCTGGGACGGCTCGGGCGCCGACCATCCCAAGTTATACCTTGTCAAGACCAACAACGGGACCCTCACGGCGTTGGGTAGCCTCCCCTTCGGGTCCGCCGGCCTGGCCGCGCTGAGCCTGGCAAATCCCGGCCCGCCGGCCATCGTCCTTCCGCCCGCCAGCCGGACCGCGGCGGCCGGCGACACGGTGACTCTTTCCGTCACGGCCGGGGGGACGCCCGCGCCGATGGCCCAATGGTATTTTGACGGCTCGGTGGACTCCGGCGCGACCAACTTCGCGCTGGCCCTCCCCGGCGTGTCGCCGACCAATGCCGGGAGTTATTTTGTGGTCCTCACCAACTCGGACGGAGCGGTGACGAGCGCGGTGGTGACGCTGACCGTCACGGCGCCGATTCTGGCCGGCACGGGCGCCTACGTTTACACATCGGGCTCGGCTCCCGCCGCCAGCCGGGCCGTCGCCCGCTCCTCCATATTGGATTCGAGCACCAATTTCATCTTGGGCCTGACGACCAATCCGCCCACGGAAACGGTGTTTCTCAACTCGAATTTGTTTTTCTCCTGCCTGTGTTTTGCCCCAAACGGGGAGCTGTTCGGGGCCGGCGAGTATTTCACCGCGGTGGGTCCCGCCCCCGGCCCGGGTCCGCAGCCGCAAGCGGTCATGATCGAGGGAGTGGACGCGCTCTATCAGATCAACTCGCAAACCTGGACCACCAACTTCATCGGCAATTTTCAGACCAACGGGGGCCAGCCCGGGCAGATCGTCCCCGCAGGCATGGCGTCTTCACCGTCCGGCGTTTTGTACGCCTCCTGGGCGGGCGGCCTGTACACGGTGGACACGAACAACGCGCTGATGACCCTGGTGGGCGCGTTTTCGCCAGCGGTGATTCCCGCGCCCAGTCACACGCGCCAGACGACCAGCTTCGGAACCAATGCCATTCCCGTCATCATCGGGGGCATCGCCTTCGCCCCGGACGGCGCGCTCTACGGCGGGGAAACCAATCTTTACACCATCAACCCAACCAATGCCGTCGTCGTGGATGTCGGCGCGCTGGGCGGCGTCAGCGCCTCCATTCTCGCCGACATGAAATACGGGGCGGACGGTTTTCTCTATTTTTTCGACGGCGCTTCCGATGGGAACCTCTACCGGCTCAACCCCGCCGACGCCCAGGTTTCCATCGCGGCGAATTTCCCGTCCACTTTGTCCGGGCTGGCCTTTGTGCCCGTCCCCGCGGCCATTGTGGCGCAGCCGGCAAACCAGTTCGTTCGCAGCGGCGCCGCCGCCGCCTTCTCGGTGACGGCGGCGGGGACCGCGCCGTTGGAGTGCCAGTGGTACTTCAAGGGGTCGAAAATCCCGCGCGCGACAAATTTAGTGTTGACAATAACCAACGTCCTCGCCAAAAATGAGGGGTCCTACTTTGCGGTGGTGACCAACCCGCTGGCGGCGGTGACCAGTTCCGTCGTCCAACTGGAGACCTACACGCTCCCCTCCATCACCCAGCCGCCCAAATCCGCGGTGGTCATCACATCGGGTGGCAGGATCGCCCTGGGCGTCAAGGCGGCGGGAGGCCGGTTGGCCTGGCAATGGCAGTTGAACGGATCCAATCTGCCCGGCCAGACCGCCGCCAGCCTGGCCATCCCGGACGCCGGCACCAACGACGCCGGCACTTACACCATCCAAGTCTTCGCCCCCTATGTCGCGGCGCCCGCGACCGCTTCGTCGGACGTGGCGGTGATTCCAAAGTCGCCGGCCATTTCCTACCCCGCGGACAATTCCGCGACCGGCGGCAACTTGACGGTGACGGGACGCGAGCCGCCCAACGGCGGCGCGGCCTCCATCCAGTGGCGACTCAACACCGGCGCGCCGCAAAGCGCCATCGTCTCCAGCAACGGGCGGACGTGGATCGCCGCCGTCGCGCTCGCTCCGGGCACCAATGTTTTTTCCGTCTGGGCCACGAACAGCTGGGGGGCGTCGGACACGGTGAGGGCCAAATATGTCCTCAATCCTTTTATTCCGGTGGCCGGCGCGTATTCCGGACTTTTCCAGGGCGCCGCCCCGCCCGCGTTCTCCAACGCGGGATATTTCCACTTGACACTCGCGAGCGACCGCGCTTTCACCGGATACCTTCTTCTGGACGGCGCCAGGACTCCGTTCAGCGGCCGGTTTGACACCAACGGGGCGGCCGCCTTGGTGGCGGTCGGCGCGCCGGGCCGCCTCTTGGATTTGGCGATGCAACTGGATTTGAGCGGCGTCAACCCCCTGACCGGCGTCGTTTCCAACGCCGCGCAGTCCTGGACCGCCTCTCTGAGCGCCATTCGCGCGGCCTTTGGCGGCGCTTCGCGCGCGACCAACTTCCAGGGGGACTATGTGCTGGCCATGAATATGGCGCCGGGGTCCCTTCCCGCCTCGGCGGCCCCGCCTGGCGCCAGTTTCGCCACCGCCACCATCAGCGCGGCGGGAACCGTCACCCTCAAGGGCACCATGGCCGATGGCGCGGCCTTCACCGACACCGGTTCGGCCATCTCCCAGGACGGCGACTGGCCTCTGTATGCTTCCCTCTTTTCCGGCAAAGGCTCGGTTCTGGCGTGGCTCAAGTTTCCCCGGCGTTCCGATTCCAGCCAGATGACTTCGGGCCAGGCGCTTTGGTTTGAGAGCGCCAGGACGAATTCCCATTACTACACCAACGGATTCAGCCTGCTGACCAATCAGTTGGGCTGGCTGCTCAATCGCCGCACGGCGCCGCCCCGCGGAGTGGCCGTCCTGACAAACGTCAATTATACCGTCCAGATCTTCGGCGGCGGTTTGGGAGCGCCCCTCGTCGGCGAGATCACGATCCGCTCCAACAACGCCGTCGTGCTGACGCCGCCCAACACCAACGATTTGAGCATCACCATCAATGCCGCCGCCGGTTCCTTCAGCGGGAGCTTCGCCAATCCGGTCACGGGCGGGACAACAAAGCTCCGCGGCGTCTTTCTGCCGGAGAGCGACGAAGCACTGGGATATTTCCTGGGAACCAATGAGGCGGGTGGAATTGTCATTGAGCCATAGCCCACACTTCCCGGCTGTTTGTCGGCACCACCATGATGCGGTTTTGCCAATTCCCTCGCCCCGCGAAGCGGGGAGAGGGTCAGGGAGAGGGGTTCGTTCGGGGTGGTGGTGGCGCGATGCGCCCCCACTTCCCGGCTTGCTATCCGGCCGTTTGCCTTTATCTCTGGGAACTTGAAATCTTGAACTGACATGGCATACAAAGACATCACTCCGCCGCCCGGCGGCAAAATCAGCGTGGCGAACGGCAAACTCACCGTTCCCGACAATCCCATCATCCCCTTTATTCGCGGCGACGGCACCGGCCCGGACATCTGGGCCGCCGGCTCGCGGGTCTTCGACGCCGCGGTGCAAAAAGCCTACGCCGGCCGCAGGAAAATCTCCTGGTTCGAGGTTTTCGCCGGCGGCGAGGCCTTCAAGAAATTCAACAACTG
>JBEKAN010000325.1:0-5498 GCA_050015895.1 Verrucomicrobiota bacterium | reverse complement strand
GACATGTTCGCCACGCTGAGCACATCCGCGCCGCCCACCAGCACGATGTCGTAATAGCCCCGGTTGACCAGCCGTTGCGCCAAACCCAGCGCCACCGTGGTCGAGGAACAGGCGGTGGTGACTACCCATGTTTCCCCGCCCAGCCTCAGCGCGCCCGCCATCGCCTTGCCGAAACCGTAGAGCTGCGCCTGCAAGTTCATCCGCTCGTCGAACGGGCGCGGGCTGCGCCCGTGTTTCCAGGCATACTCCGCCTCGGCCGAGCAAAGCCCGCCGTTGCAGGTGCCCAGCACCAGGGCGATGTCGCGGCGCAGCCCGTTGGCGCCCGTTTGAATTCCCGCGTCGCCCAGCGCCCGCCGCGCCGCCGCGATGGCGTGGCGCAGATACTCGTCCTCATATTCCCCCATCTCCGCCCCGGTCAGCCACACCCCCGGGTCGCAGCCCTTGATCTCGCCGCCGAAATCGCTGCGGAAATGCCTCGCGTCGAAGCGCGTGATGGGCGCCAGCCCGTGGCGTCCCGCGCGCAGGGATTCGGTCACCGTTTCCGCGTCGTTCCCAATCGGGCAGGCGATGCCCATGCCGGTCACGGCCGCCTGCCGGCTCACGCCCTGGCGCCGCATCGGTTTGCCCAGGACCCGCGCGCCGCCCTTCCAGGTCGCCGGTTCCAGACTGGCCGCGTGTTGCGGCTTCTGGCGCCGGAAAAACTCGCTCCACAGCTTCAGGAATTGCTCGCGCAGCTTCTCCGGCGTCAGATTCCGCGGGCGGGCGACGACGTTCGCGCCGTTGTAATGCGACCAGTCGAAATCGAAGACGCGCCCCTGCCGCCGCATCCGGTCCCAATGCACCGAGCCGGGATACGGCGTGAAGATGAAGAATTCCGCCGTGTGAATCCCGGCGGCGTCAAACAGGTCAAGCACACGGTCCGCAATGTGCTCGTCGTCCCAGTCCCGCCCGATGCCGCAGGAGCCGAAAAAGCGGATGCCCCGGTCCTCCAGCTTCTTCACCAGCTCCGCCAACACCCGCCGCTCGCGGGTTTCGCCCTGGAGCGCCCGGATGGAAACCGGGTCCACGTTCATCGTGCAGTAGAAATTGCGCACGCCGGCGCGCGCGGCCAGGTCCAGAAACTCGGGGTCCGTGTTCAGCGCCAGCGTGGAGGAGACAAAGAACTTTTTCCCCAGCGGCTCCACGGCGCGAAAGAGCGCGCGGGCGTATTCGTTCATTTTGCGCTGCGGGAAGAAGAGCGTGTCGTCGGCGAGATAGACATTTTCGTGCTTGAGCTGGCGAAGCTCCTCCACCACCCGCCCGACGGGCCGGAAGCGAATGCGCCCGCCCATCTGCCCGGGCAGCGAACACATGCCGCAGGTGTAGGAGCACCCGCGCGTGACTTGCACCAGGTCCTCGTCCCAGTCGTAACACTCGTTGCGGTAGAATATCTCCCGGCGGGGGATGGGCGTCGAGGACAGGTCCGCGCCGCTGCCGCCCCGATACAGCGGCTTGAGACCGCCGGCCTGGGTGTCAGCCAGGATGCGCTGCCAGGTTGGCTCGCCTTCGCCCACGTTCACCGCGTCCGCGTGCTTGAGGCATTCGTCGGCCATGAACGACGGGAACAACCCTCCCATGACCACCTTCCTGCCGCGGGCGCGGAAACCATCCGCGATCTCGAACGCGCGGCTCGCCTGGGGCGTAAAGCAGTTGATGGCCACCAGGTCCGTGGGCGCGTCGTAGCCGATGGCCTGGCCGCTGTTGTCATCGAGCAGCTCGACCTCGACCCCGGGCGGCGTGAGCGAGGCCAGGATGGGAATGCCCAGGGAGGGCGGAGTGGTGAAACTGCCCAAGAAATAATCCACCAGCCCCCGGTCCAGCTCCGGCAGGCTGGTCAGGAACTTCTCAAAGCGCGGATAAACAAAGGTGACTTTCATCTGGGGCACAGCGGGGGTCCCATTTCACTTCTCTGGTATCCTCTCCTAATCTTAATCATAATCATAATCTTAATCTTCTTCTTGCAGCCGGTCGTCCAAATTGGCTTTGATTAACCCCGCCAGCATCGAAATTTGGGAGGGAGAACCGGAAACCGCTACCCCAAAAACACACATGCGCCCCACCACGGAACGGTGCCACAACGCCGGTCACTTCAGTTACCCGCATCAAGCCAGACAATTGCTTGGCCGCTGAATAGACGCCGCTCGCCCAAGTCGGTCCATAATAGTCCGAAAGTGCGAGCCGGGGGTCGAATAACCAGGCCGTCAGCACCAAGTTGGCGTGCGCGATAGATGATAGCGTTGAGCATATCGGTTTCCTCGTTTACGGTTCCCTCACAGGTCAGGAGTGCGATCACTTTGTATGGCCTAATCGGTGCCTTACCGCCGCGCGATAGATCAAAAACCTCTGTGCTGGTAGACCTCGTTCGTTCCTTCGAATCATACATGACGATCTTGACCCGATTCGCATGGACAACTGGCTTTCCGCTTTCGTCTTTTGGCGTGGTGCTGCAACTCGCTGCGATCATCACGAGCAGAATTGACAAGATCGTGATTTTCATTTTTTTCATTCAAATGCGTCCGAGTCCGAGTTCGTGTGTTCTCATCCCGGCATGTTCTTCTGCCGCGGGCCGGTGTCAACATTAAAAATCCGCCGCAGTTGTACGCGCGGAACCTTGCCCCGCCCGTTGACCGGCAGGGCGTCCAGCGTCCGCCAATGCCGCGGCACCTGCCAGGCGGGCAGTTGGCGGAGCAGGAACTGCCGGAGGTCCTCGGTCCCCACCGCCCGGCGCGGCACCACGCAGACCGCGATGGTCTCCTCCCGCGCGCCGCCGGGATCGGGCAGTCCCAGCACCACACATTCCCGGACCGCCTCGTGCGCCAGCAAGGCGCTCTCGATGGTTTCAGGCGCGACCTTGCGGCCAGCCACGTTAATCAAGTCGCTCCGCCGGCCGCGCAGATGAACCCATCCGCCTTTGAGTTCCGCCAGATCGTTCGTGCGAAAGAAACCGTCCCCCAGATCGGGACTGGCTTCCGGCCAGTACCCCAAGCCGGCCGCGCGGCTGCGGACCTCAAGGCATCCTTCGTCGTCGCAATTCAACTCCACGCCGCGCATGGGAACGCCCGCGCCGGCGCCCTCGGCGCGCGGGGATTCCGTGGCGTCGAAGGCGATGCCGCCACATTCGCTGGAGCCGTAGAAATTGTGAATCTTCAGTCCGCTGGCTGCGAAGACCTGCTGTTCCAGCGCCACCGGCAGCGGCGCTCCGGCGGAAATGGCCAGACGCACCGTGGCGGGAATTGCCCGGGCCTCGTGCCAGGCCCGCCACAGCGCGGGCACCGCCGGCAGCGTCAGGGCCTCCGCCCCGACTCCAGCCCGGCTGACGGACTCCGGCAGCGCGGATTGGCCCAGAATCAGCGGGATGCCGTGCAGCAGGAGCGGCAGCACCAGGTTGGAGAAGCCGTAGGAGTGCGCCATGGAAATGACACCCAGATTGGGCCACTCTGGTCGAAGCCCCATGGTCGCGACGATCTGCTCCGCGTCGGCCGCCAGTTGACTCTCGCTGAAGGCGATCAAACGCGGACGCCCGGTTGTGGCCGAGGTCGTCTTGAGATGCGCACAAAGGGGGAACGCTGACTTGAGCAGCGCCAGCGGGGCGGGATCGTCCGCGAGGGGAGGCGGGTCCTGCCCATCTTCCAGCGGCGCCACGATCACCCCCCGGCGCCAGGCCCGCAAGACTTGGAGAATAAACTCGGCCCGCGCGCCAGACGGGCAATGCACGCCGGAAGCCGGAGGGGAACTGGTTTCCGCGGCGGCGCGCAACTGCTCGAAAGTCCACTCCTGGCTGGTCGCCAGGTCGCGCAAAGCCGTCATCCGGCCCTGCTGGCGGGCGACGCGCAGCCAACGGTGGTAAAGCATTGCGCGGCTACTATCGCACCCCTACACTGCCCGGCAAGCACTAATTGCCTATGGCCTTGGGAAATCCCAACCCGCAGATTCGGACGCAAGCCCCCGTTCCTGACATCCAGGCGGCGTCGGGCGCGGCGGCGCGGCCTTTCGTGTTTGAGCAAGACACCTTCGCTTTTCCCAATGAACTGGTGTGGGCCTACCAATTCGATCCTGCGACGGGCAAAACGACCTCGTGCCGGCGCGATCCCCCGCCCACTTACGCTCTTCATTGCTTTGTGCTGGTCCGGTCCGTGCGGCAGTTTTTCTGGCACGCGCGCTTCGAGCCGGCGGCGCCGGCGCTTGAGGACGCGGCCTATCATCCCCTCGTGCGCCAGGTGATGGCGCGCAATCCCCGCAGACCCTGCGCGGTCGAACGGCGGATCGTTTTCCCCGGCTATAGTTGCCTGCGCCAGTTCAGCCAGGAGCGCGAGAAAGTGTTGAAGGGCGCTTGTGGGGGGGCCTGGCAATCCTACTTCCTGCGAAGCCATTGGCGGATGATTCTCCCGGTGTTCCGCTGGCAGGAAGCCTGGGTGGCGCCCCGGCTGGCCCGGGCGGTGCGCCAGGGACGGGTGCCCATTGTGCATCTGGTGCGCTTTCCTCAATTGACGATCAACCACGGCATCGTGCTTTACGCCGCCGCCAAAACGGAGCCGGGATTGCAGTTCACCGCCTACGATCCCAACATCCCGGAGCGGCCGTCGTTCTTGCAGTACGACGCCGCGAAGCGCACCTTCTTCTTCGCGGCCAACTGCTATTGGGCCGGCGGGCGGGTGGACGTGTTTCAAATCTACCACAATTGCCTCTACTGAGCGGTCTTCCCCCCCTGGCGCCTGGGTGTCCAGAAGGCCGTGCCGAACACGACCAGGCCGCAGAGATTGATGCCGATGGTGTAGCCCAGCTTGTAAGTGCGGCCGGTGTTCGGCTCCGCGTAGATGACCACGTCCTGGCCGGTCGCCAGCGCGGGCAGGGCCATGGGCATGATGGCCCCATGCAACACGCCATACCCAAAACCTGCCGGCCCCTGGCGCGGATGGAATCGTGGCACAGCCCACGAGTAGAAGAGCGTCAATACCAACCCCAGGATCACCAGCCGCAACGCGCGTTTCAGCAGGCCGGCCAGCCACGGGGGCCAGGCGGCTGGGTTGGCCTCAGGCGGGGAACCGGAATTCATTACAGCCGAGAATCGGGTTGAATCGGTCGCGATTCAAGCGAAATCCGGCGTCGTCCAACGTGCGCGGGAGCGCGGGCTTCGGGCCCCTTGAGCCTCTCCATCCTCTCGAAGCCGCCGGAGCGATCCGCGCTCCTTTATATTCATGCCCCGCTCCAATCGTTAGCGAGGCGCTTGGGGACTCACCCAAAAGGTGATTTGCGATTGGCCGATGAAGCCGTCGGCGAGGCAGCGACGGACACGGCCGAGAGGTTAGAACAAGGTTGGTCACCCCAATATCCATGGTGGTTGACGCCCTGGCATACCTTTGGGTTGGGAAAAGCCGTCACACCGTAACAAACGTTGATAATCAGGCACTTAACCCGTAACAAAACCCGCCACAAACCGTCTCCAGCGGCGTCACAACGGC
>JBEKAN010000324.1:0-5795 GCA_050015895.1 Verrucomicrobiota bacterium | reverse complement strand
ATGCGTGTTGGGGACCATGCTCCGCCAACCCCGCCCGGAAAGAAAGCCTCTTTTTCTCCGCCCGGAATGTCCCTCCGATCCCTGAATGGCCTGTTAAAGGGAGTCTTCGCCGCTGACGATTCCCAACGTGAACACGCCAGATTCCCACTAGGTCGTGGAAGCGCTCCAATTTTATCGCGCCAAGAGCACCGATTTTGGCGACGCGTTTCTTTGCGCCTTCGCCCGCTCGGAAGGCTGCGTCGTGGCAACGTTCGACAAGGGGACGGTCAAGGAGTTCACAGATTTTGGCGGCTGGCAAGGCGCGACGAAGGAGAATATCCCTCGTGGATCTTCGACTGAGGAGCAACGCCGCCAGCCGCCAAAAGGACCAGTCAGCTTGTGAAGGTTATTTCTTGACGGCACCTTATTGCGCACTGAAAGCGCGAAGCGTCTTGGAGTGCGCCAGGCCACTGGCGCTTTCCGATGGCCGCCTGATTTTCCATCCGCGTCCAGCCAATCCGCCAAGTTACCACACATCCCCGGCCCGCAACAGAGGGACCCTCCTTTACCGCTTACGCTCAGGCGGATACGATTTAGCTTCATGGCCGCGTTTCCATCAAGACTCGCTGGCGCTGTTTCCGGCGGGGTGATTTAGAGAACCTATAAAGGACAGTCTAACCCGAACAGGGAGATTCACTGGCACACAGTTCTGCTTTTGCAATGGATCGAGTGCATTTTGAAGCTTTTCGCGACGTCTGGCTGGATACGGAACGACATCTGAATAATACTCGTAAGCCTCGAGCGCACGGAGTATGTCCTCCTCGTTCAGGACACGAGCAACCACGTTTCCGCCAAAAACAGTCCGCGCATCGCCATAATCCATGAGAGCCATATCTTGCTGGCTATCAAAAAATGGCAAATAGTCAGATTTGCTCAACTCGGCCCGCCCATTCTCGTCCAAAAAGACGATGAAACCATAATTATTCTTGTGAGTCGTTAAGAACAGGATATCCACAGCGACTCCATTAAGGTTGGCGTCACTTTTAGCAGATACTATCACGCGTTCTGGAAGTGGCTGACTCATTCTAATGGGCACTCAGGGATTGCAAGCACCATTCCTACCGCGCCGGCGGCGCGGCGGGCGCTCCTCGCATCGGCGGTGGCGTGTAGGGAGTGGCGCCGTCAAGGCCGGCGCCGGTGACATCGTTGGTGGCCACAAGCGGGCCGGACAATCCGGTCACGTCCAGGCCGCTCAACCACACATTGCGGACGTGTTGCAGCGAGATGCCTTTGCCGCATTGGCCGGTGACGTTCTCCAGCACCAGCCCGTCCATCGGCTTTTCCACCGGAATCTGCGTCACGTCCGCCAGTGTGCCGCCGGTCATGCGAATGTTGGAAAACCGAAAATTCCGCCCCTCCGGAATGCCAAGCAACCCCTCCACGGGATCGTCGGAAGTGTTGCTGTTGCCGGCGCTCGCCAGGTTGACGCGCAGAAACCCGCCGGACAAAATGTCCAGATCGTCACCAACAATGTTCTCGTTGACACCCGCGCGGCCGATTCGTGATTTGACGTAAATGGCGAACGAGCGGGGCGCGCTCAGTTTGCAGTGCTCGATGCGCACATTGCGCGCGCCGGCGGAAATTTCGCTGCCGATGCCGATGCAGGCAAAAGTGCGGCAATTCAACGTGCAGTTGCTGATCACCACCTCCTCCGTCGGTTTTCCGATCCGCGCGCCGTCCATGCCGCGGCCGGATTTAAGGCTGATCGAGTCGTCGCCGGTGTCCAGATTGCAACCTTCCACGCGCACGTTCTTGCAGGAATCAATGTCAATGCCGTCGCGGTTTCCGCGTATCTGCACGTTGGTGATTTCCACATCCGAGCAATAGGTCGGGTGGGTTGCCCAGTTGCCGCCCTGGCTCACGCTGAATCCCTCCCAGCGGACGTCATTGCACGAGATCGGTTCGAGCACCACCGATCCGCGCGGGTTCTGCGGAGCGGCGACGCCCGGATTCCCTTCGATGCGGCCGGGGCCGATGATGCCCGTATGGTCCACGTTGGCCGAGTAAATCAGGGCGCGCCGCCCCGGCTGCCAGCGGCCTTCCCAGCGAATGTCCATCGTCGGGTAATCCGCCGCGTCCGGGCTGCCCACAAGGATGCTGTCCGCTTGAAGCCGGAGGATGGTGCGGTTGCCCATTTGGATGCTGCCTATCAAATACCTGCCGGCGGGAACCACCACTTCGCCGCCGCCGGACACAGCGCACGTGTCGAGCGCCTTTTGGAACGCGACCGTGTCCTTGTGGGTGCCGTCGCCTGCCGCGCCATAGTCGCGGACGCTGAAAGACCGGGGCGTCTGGGCCATTGCGAACGCCGCGCTCAAAACGAATAAGGCAACCATCGCAAACGCTTCCGCCCTGGAACGCGCGGATCTTGCGGATTTCACTGACAAAGACATTTTCATCCCGCAAGCCCGTGCCAGCCACGGCAGGAAACGGTTTGAAATGGCGCGACGTTCAGAGATTGTCCGTAAATAATGATCGTTCGACACAAATCCAATCGGAGCGTTGCGGATCTTCGGGGAGCGCGGGCGTCCCGCCCGCCGTTTTCGGCCTCTGGCCGAAAACATTTCCCTCTGAATGCACCCGGCGGGAGGCCAGCTGCGGCGACCGGGACGCTCGCGCTGCCAATCCCACTTGCGGGATGGCCGTCGGAAAATCCATGGTTTTTCTTCAAACATCTGTTTACGGACAAGCTTTTACTGTCCGCCGGTCGCCGCGTCCCGCTCGGCGTCGGTGAGGAAATGGTCGAATGTTTTGTCCACTTTCATGCCGCGCGAATACTTGTCAAAAAAATCCATCATGGCGGCCCAATCCTCCTGCGTGAACGCATGCGGGTGATGGGAATAATGGACGCCCAGATTGTCCCTGGCGCCAAGGAACTCATACACCGGCTGGGCCGCTTGAATGGAATGTTTGACAGCATCGGGCAGCGAAATGGTGTCGGCGTCCCCTTCCAGGGCGATGAACGGCCGGGGCGCGGCCAGGGCCAGAAACCAATGTTCGTCGAACGGCAGCTTTTCCCTCTGGCCCCAGAATTCGTGCAAGTGCGGCGAAAACCAATTGGGATACTTCTTCTCCATGATGTCCAGCGTCTCGCTGTTGCGGGGACCGGCGAAGCGATAGGCGCCGATGCCCCCGCCGCCGGTGACCACCGGCGCGCCCATGAGCCGTTCGTCAAACGCCGCCGCGATCATCGAGGATTTTCCATTGCGCGAAGCGCCGGTGATGATCATCCGCGTCTTGTCTATGGCCGGATCGGTGACCAGGAAGTCCGCAATCCGGGAGGCGCCCCAGGCCCACGCCGCCAGGATGCCCCAATCATACCCCGGATAAGCCGGGAAGAAACGCGTGTTGCGAAAAGCCCAACTGCCATCCAGATTGCGCAGGGTCGTGTTTTCCGCGCAATCGTTGGCGTTATAGACCACCAGCGCGTAGCCGCGGTCAAATACCGAACGATTCCGTGCGGCGACGCTTTCCGCCCCAGCCCCGCCCGCGCCCAGACCGCCAAACCCTCCCGGAGGCGGGGTGACTGTGGCCCCCGCCGAATTGGTGCCCCCCGGGACCGGCCCGACCATCATCAACACGTCCTGTCCGCGCCCCTGGTTTGGACCGTTCGGAAGCCGCGCAAGCGCCTTGGCGTAGGGCGGGGTGCCGGATTGCGAGATAATGGTCGGCAATGGGCCGTTTGTCGTTGGGGTGAAGACGCCGATGTCCAAAGAGAGTTTTGACTCGGGGCCAAACGTCAGGTGGACCAGCCGATAGAGCACTTTGCCCTCCAGCACCGTTTGGTTGGTGATTTCGGTTCCTTTGACATTGCCGGGCGGCGGCGGCATTTCGCCGACGGCGTAGTACTCCAGGATGCGTTTGATTTCTTGCCGCCGCTTCTCCCATTGCGCGGCGGTGGTGACTTTGGCGCCGTCGTTCATCACCATCGGGTCGGGCATCTCGGGGCGACTGGGCAATTCGTTGACCCCCGGCATCTTTCCCAGATCGGTTTTGATTTCCGGTATGGGGATTTCCTTGGGGTCTGGCCCGGATGGGGGCGCGGCGGTTTGCGCGAAAGCGGCCGCGCAGGCAAGGCTGGCCAGCGCGGACACAACCAGTCGCGCGGAGGATTTGGGCGTCTGCTTCATGGATCATGTCGAAGCTGAACCAACCCGGCGGGAGAGTCAAGTCTCGCGCGTCTGCCTTTCAACCTGCAAGGTGTCCGCACTATTGACACTTCTTGAAATCGTCAGCGCCTTATCTGTGTTAATCTGTGTCAATCTGTGGCCAAAACGGTCAGCGCGAATTCAGAAGTCCCCAACCCGGTCTGGCGACTTTGCGCTTCCCGCGACTTTGCGATGATTTTGGCGTCTCCGCGTCTCTGCGTGAGGAAGTGCCTCAGGCCAATGGGCCACAAAGCGGAAACTTGCCAATTCCTGCCTCCGGGGGCACAATCCCAGCATGAAGAAAGAGTTCGTGTTTCAGATCGAGCAGGACGAAGACATGCTGGTCGCGACCTGCCACGACCCGGAAATGGCGACACAAGGAGAGAATCTCGACGGACTCCTTGCCATGATTCGCGACCTCATCCGCTGCCGGTTTGACGATGGCGATGAGCGCCTGGCCTGGCCGATTCGCCTTCATTTCCTTCACGATCCGGTGTTGTCCTCTCAGGTGGCGTGAAACTCCCGCGCGACCTTTCCGGGGATGAGGTGTGCCGGGCATTGAAGCGCTTGGGCTTTGAATTTGTCCGGCAGACCGGTTCCCATTGCCATTACGAGAAGAGCGGGTTTCATCCTTGTGTGCCGATGCACCGGGAGATCAAACCCAAAACGCTGCAATCCATTCTGAAACAGGCCAATATCACCATCGAAGAATTGACCGACAAACTTTGAGGTTATTTTCCCCCTCAGTGGGAGCCAAAGGGACAATTCGTCTCCGCGTCTCTGCGTGAGAAATTGCCTCAGTCTGCCCCCATTGCCGAGCCGTCAGCAAGATATCCGTGTCATCCGCGAAATCCGTGGTTCAACCCTTCTTTCCGCCCTCTTTGAGTTCCTTGTGTTCCTTTGCGGCAATCCTTCGCTCCTGTTGATCCCGTTCCGGTGTCTTCGGAATCAACCCCAAGCCATTGCGGCATTCCACGGTTCCCCATTTTGCCCCCCCGCCTGCGCAACCAGGGCGGCGAGTGTTTTGCGCCTTTTGCGCATTTTAGCGGCGAAATATTTCAACATAACACTTGACATTTGTAAGCAAGTGTGATATGGTCACTCGCATGAAAGGTGGGGGACCATCCCAATTGCCGTGCTCCGGGTCGCGCCGCCTGGTTCCGCCAACTGGTCCGCGGAAGTGTCGGCGGAGGCGGACTTGTCGCGCCAAGTTGTCGCGCCAGGGCTTCAGCGGCGGCGGCGGCCCCGCCATGCTGCGCGGAGCCGGGAAATTCGACCAAATTCAAGTGAATTCAAGCAAATTCAGCCCCCAAATATTAAATTTTATCACTCCAATTGGCAAAATCGCACGGCTGCGGCAACCCGGCGATTTGCCCTGCCAATGCCGCAAAAGCCCCGAAAAGGAGAGCCGCGTCAAACCAGTCAAAACTGCAGGTTTCTGCGGATTCCGCTCCAATTGAAGAATTTGCTCCTCATTCTCCGGCCTTCCTTTACAACGTGGGGCGTGGCAGACGACAAAACAGCGACCGCCGATGGCGTCGGCCCCCGGCCTTTCGTCCCGCCGGAGGCGCGGATGGCCGAATGCACGCCGCGCGCCATCATCCTCGG
>JBEKAN010000323.1:0-8037 GCA_050015895.1 Verrucomicrobiota bacterium | reverse complement strand
TTCCCCTCCACGGCACCCTCATGAATTGGCCCTGGTGCGGGCCGAGGGTGCGGGACAAAATCCTTCACCGGGCGATATTTGCCCAGGGAACGTATATGTGTCGTGCCCGCGCGTTCTCTCTCTCCCCGCTTGCGGGGAGAGAGCCGGAGAGAGGGGTTCCCATCCCCTTCAAATTCCAGGCAGGAAGAATTTTGTCCCACACCTGCGAGCCGAGGGGCGCCACGAAATCGCTGGACGGCATCACGATGCTGAAATACACTAGCAGGCGGCGGACCACAAACAAAGAAGCAAAACCAAAACCATGAGATTATTTGTCTTTCCTCACCGGAAATTCTCCCTTGATTCCATTGTGTGGTTGGGTGCGCTTTGCCTCTGCGCCGCCCCGGCCGCGCCGGCCCAGCAAGGACACACTCTGATCGCCCATTATACTTTCGCCGCCCCCGCTTCTTATTCTGCTCAGGACTCGTCGGGCAACAACAATAACATCAACGGGGGAAGCAGTTGGACGCCCGACGCGGTGTTTGGGTACAGCGCCAATGGGATCGCGGGCGGGGGCGCGCTGCTGTTGGATGGGGGAGAAAACGTGTCCGACAATTCGCCGCCCCCGGACCAGACTTTCGACAATTGGCTGGCCGCCTTTTACGGCAGTTTTTCCGTTTCCATCTGGGTCAACACCACCAGCGTCACGGGCAACGACACGGACGACCCCAACGGCTACACCGGAGCCTCGGTCATCTGGGCCTACAATAATGGCGTCAACGACACGATTCCTATCGCTCTGACCGGCCACAAGGCGGCTTTCTTCACGGGCGACCCCACGGGCGGCAACGGCGACACCCTCCATTCCACCAACGACGTCACCACCGGAACCTACGTTCATATCGTCGTCACCCGCGACCAATCGAGCGGGCGGAAGACGATCTACATCAATGGCGCGCTCGACTCCTCGGACACGGGAACGACCAACCATTTGGACGGGGACACCGGTTACTACGCCATCGGCGGCGTCTCCGGATCCAGCTACACGGGCCTGCTGGACGACGTTCAACTTTACTCGGGGGTCTTGAATTCCAATGAGGTGGCTTTCCTCTACGCCAACCCTGGCGCGCCCGCGCCCAATCTGGCGGGACCTTCCAGCGGCTTGGTGGCTTATTATGATTTTGACGAGAACACCGACTTTGCGGCGGACCTGACGGCCAACGGCAACAACCTCGTCTATGGCGGCAATTTCGGCGGTCCGGTCCTGAGCACAAATTCCATCAGCGGGAGCGGCGCCGTGTATTTCAACGGGGGGGATTTCCTCACGCCCACCAACAACCTGCTCCCCACGCTGGCGGGCAACTTCTCCGTTTCCCTTTGGGTCAACACGACCCAAACCATCGCGTGGGACACCGCGCCGGCTTTTTACGGGGCGGGGATTGTGTCGGCGGACGTGCCCGGCCTGGCGAACGATTTGATCCCGGTGGCGTTGACGGGCGGCGCCATCGGCTTCAATTCCGGCGGAACCAACGACGACACCTTGAATTCCGCCACCAACATCAATGACGGCCATTTCCATCATGTGGTGGTCACGCGGGACCAGACGACGGGGGAAAAACAGATTTATATTGACGGGTTGTTCAGCACCAATGATTTTGCCACCCCAGGTTTGCTGGGCGCCCCGCAACTCATCACCATCGGGGCGCTGGCCGACGCCTCCAATCCAGACCCGGCCAGTCCCATTTATTCCGGCCACAATGGTTTTGTGGGGCTTATGGATGACATCCAGGTTTACTCGCGGGTCCTGGCCTCAGCCGAGGTGGCCGCCCTCTTCGCCACACCGGGGTCAACGGCCGCCGGCGGCCTGGTCGCCCATTATGATTTTGACGAGGGCGCCGTCCTGGCGGCGGACGTCTCCGGCAACAGCAATAACATGGTCTTCGCGGGCAGTTTGAAATACAACGCTCCAGGGCCGGGGATCAGCCCGGACGCCGAAAGCGGGGCGGGCGCGTTGAGTTTTGACGGGAGCAGTTACTTGGTGCCGGAGAACAATCTGGTCACGAATCTGGCGGGGAATTTCTCGCTTTCCGTCTGGCTGCTGACAACCCAATCCTCCGGCGTTTCCGGCCAACCCGCATATCAGGGCGCGGGAATTGTGACGGCACTGGTGCCGGGCCAGTCCAGCGACTTGGCGCCGCTGGCGTTGACGGGAGGCAACATCGCCTTCGAGACCGACGGAAGCAGCGACGACGTGCTCACCTCCACCAGGGCCGTCAATGATGGAATCTACCATCATCTGGTGGTGACTCGAAATCAGGGAACGGGCCGGAAACAAATCTATATTGACGGCGCGTTGGACAACTCGGACACCGCGGACACCGCTCTGTTGAACGCCCCGCAAATTGTGATCTTCGGCGCCCAGGCCGACGCGAGCCAAACGGACCCCTACAGTCCCTCTCTCGATGGGTCCAATGGTTACGTGGGCCTGATGGACAATGTGCAGATTTACTCCCGCCCTGGCGCGACCCTTCCCGTCCCCTCCACCAATGTACTTCGGACGGCTTTGGGCGCGTCCAATTTGGTCTGGACCACCACCGGGGACGCGGCCTGGTTCGTGGAAACCACCAATACTTACTCCACCAATGCCGCCGCCGCGCAGAGCGGCAGTCTCCTGGAGGACCAGTCTTCCCTGCTCCAAGCCACTGTCACCGGTCCGGGCACGCTCAGCTTCTATTGGCAGACGATGGCCAACAGCGACGACTTTGATCTGGAATTCGATGTGGACGGCGGTTACCGGGACGACATCGGCGGTCAGACTTCCTGGTCCCCGGACAGTTTCCCGATCCAAGGTTCCGGCGGGCACACGCTGACTTGGAACGCCAACACCCTTGCGGACAGCGGGTCCTCGCCCACGGACGCGGGCTTCGTGGACCAGGTGGTCTTCACTCCCGCCACGGCGCCGGTCATCACCTTGAATCCATTCGATCAAACCAATTATCCCGGCTACAGCGTGGCATTGCTGGCGGGCGCGACGGGCGTGCCCGCGCCGGCCTGGCAGTGGTACGAGGTGGGCAACCCCAATCCCATTTCGGGGGCCACCAGCGCGCTCTTCATTCCCGCCGATTCCGGCTCCAGCAACGCGGCGGGAAGTTATTACGCGGTGGCCACGAATCTGGCCGGCTCGCAAACCACCACCACCGCGCTGGTCACATTTGTCAGCCTGCCCGCGCCGCCGGATTGGTCGGAGGCCTTCAAATCGCCCTTTGTCAACTATGACGACTACGGCTCCTATGTCGCCAACGACGTGTTTCACGCCTGTCTGCTCGATTCGACCGGCGCCAACATCTTTTCAACCGGGTACTCCTCGGGCGCCAACTTCTTTGGCACGAACGAAATCCTCAACCTCAATGGGCAGTACGCCGCCGTCATTGTCAAACAAACTACCGCCAAGGCCGGCCTTTGGGTTGTGGCGGTGACCAATGACGGAAACGGGAGCTCCTACGGGGAGGCACTGGCTCCCGCCCCGGGGGGCGGTGTCTATGCCGCTGTCGGCTTTTCGGGCACAAACTGGCTCGGCGTTAGCCTGCTGGAGGATTCGGGCGTGGGGAGCATTCTCCTGGCCCGACTGGACGCCAATGGCAATCCCCTATGGACCCAGACCATCAGCTCCACCAACGGCGCCTTCCCGGTTCTCAACTGCCTGGTGTCCGACCCGTCCGGGAATGTGACCCTGGCCGGCGTGGTCAACGGCTCCTTCACCATCGCGGGCGGCAATGTGACCGTCTCCGGGCAAACCAGTTTTCTGGCGCAGTTCAATCAAGACGGCGCGCTCAACTGGGTGGAGCGGGTCCAAAACATCATTGAGTACCTGCAATACAGCGACGGGCGCGTTTATGCCAGTTTGTTGAATTGGTTGAGCGGCGACACCAATTACACCGTGGGCGGGTTGTCCAACACCATGACCCGCAATTATACGCTGGCGGCCCTGGACGCCTCAAACGGTCAGGGAATTTGGTTGACTGGCGTGGGCGAGGCGGTCGGCGCAAACCCGACGGCGGGCGCCATTGACGATTACCCGGAGATTGCCGTTTCCGGCGCAAACTTGTTTCTGGTCGGGACCGCTTACGGCTCCAGCGCCGTTTTCGGCCCCTTCACGGTTCCCATCGCGGAGGGCCGGGGCCAGTACTTCGCCCGCTACGACACCAACGGCAACGCCCAGCTTGCCACCGGCTTTGGCGGCGCCACCACCCAGCCCTATGCCGCGGTGGCCGACGCGAACGGCAATGTCTATGTCGCCGGCAACTTCGACACTTATACTTGGTTCGGCAATGACATCCTCGCCGCTCCGCGCCTGGCCGCAATCGGGAACGGCTATTTCAGCCAGGCCTTCGCGGCGAAGTTTGACAGCGCCGGAACGCCGCTGTGGGCGCGCATGGCCGAATCCACGAATTTGACCGTGGAAGTCACGGACCTGGTTAATTTCTATGACATCGCTCTGGCGCCCAACGGAGTTTGGGTTTGTGGCGAAGGCAGCGGCGCGGTCTATTTCGGAACCAATCTGGTCAATTCCTCCGGGCAATACACCGTGATCGGCGACGACCACATCTTCACGCCCTTCGACAGCGGCATGTTGGGAATGATCGCCGAAACGCCCGCGTCGGTGACACTGTTGAATCCAGTGGTGGTGGGCGCGAACTTCCAGTTCCAGTTCCTCTCGCAGGCCGGATTCACGCACGACATCCTTTTCCAGACCAATCCAGCCGCCGCCGTGTGGCTGACCAATTCGACCGTCGCCGGCGACGGAACGGTGCGGACCATTTCCATCCCGCTCTCCGTCTTCAGCCCGTCCATGGACGGTTTCGTGCGCGTCTCAACTCACTAATTCCCCCGCGTGGCCCAAGGCCGCACAGCTCCGGGGCGCGACAAGCCCTGCTGGAATTGTGGCCGGGTCCTTCTGGCTCTCTCACACCGAAATCGCGCCAAACTGTCGCCGTGCCAGGCAGAACTCCCGCAAAACCTCGCCCTCGGCCCGGAGCCAGTTGGTCAGAGGATCATTTTGACCAATGGCGCTTTCCCGCCACAGTTGGTGGGCGCGCTTCTCAATTTGCGCCTGCACCCGCAAGTGGTCTTCTATCGTGAAATGGTCGCGTCGCGCTCCGCCCTCCCCCCTCCCTCCGCGCGTCTGGCATTCTTTCCCGCGCCTGTCGCGAAGTCCGCCATCTCGAACGGGATGAGACGATGACATCGGCGCGTCGCGCCTCCCTTGTGCTTCAAACAGCGTGCTCATAAGATCGGATGGATTCATTTTTTCCAACACTGCTGTGCCTGCTCTTCCGCGCCTTATCCAACCTCCGCCACCGAATTCGTGGACCCAAACGCATTCACCACCTCTTGCGGGCTTCGGGGATCGGCCGTCCACTTTCCGTCAACCAGGAACTTGTACTCGTAACGGCCCGGCGGCAGACTCACCGTCTTTTCCCACAAAAAATCATCGCGCCGGATCATCGGCAGGTTCGTCGCCGACCACTGGTTGAAATCGCCGCACAAATACACCTCGTTCGCCTCGGTGCGCTCCAGGGCGAAGACCACCTCGATTCGCCCCGCCTTGGCGCTGCGGCTTCCGTTTCCTTGATCTTTTTGACTCTGATTTCGCTTGCTCATGTTTTTGCTCCTTTCTGTGTTGTGGTTGCGCGACGGTCTTTGCTCATTTCAAGAGTTTGACACAGCGAACATTAAGGTTTGATGAATTTTACATTAAAATTCCGTGACAAATCCGACCGGGGCCCGCCCCGCCGCCGCGTCCCGTCTCTTTCCGACCACCGTCTTCGAGGTGGCGAAACAGGGGCGGGCCACAGTTGAATTGTGACGCGCCTGCCCCCAAAATTCAATGAGCCGAGCCGGTCTCGTTCCTGGCGGGGTGCGCCGCCCAGCCGATGATTTCCCCGTCAGGCAGTCTCACGGTCTTGTTCGGATTAGCCAATTCATCAATCGAATGGTGCTCCCCGTCCAGATAGACGGGTGTGGTCTGTCCGTCTTTGATCACGACCGGGACAACAACCCAGCCATACCTTCCCCCTTCGGCCTTGACCTGGTAGGAGCCGGCGGGCAGATGAACGCGCGTGGGAGGCTCGACCGTCAGATCTCCCTCGATGAAGTTCGGGACCCATTTGACCAGCTTCCCATCATTCCCATAGACCATGTACCCGCTGTGATCCACCGTGTAGAGGTTGTTGAAACAGGACGCCGCTGAATAAACCACCAACGTCCCCGGACCGGACGCGGTGCCTCCCGTGGCCGGCGGCGCGGGTCCCACCGGCGGGAGCGGCGCGTACGACGTCGCGCAGGCGGAGATCAGGCTGAGCGAACCGGCGCAGAGCCAGAGTTTTAGATTTTTCATGGCAGTATTTCCTTTCTTCTTTTCTTCGCTTTCCCCGACCCTCTTCCTTCCCGGGGGAATTCTACCACCCGAAGATTAACCCCTGATGAATTTTACATTAAAGTCATGCGTGGTGACGCGGTCATTTGCCAGGTTTCCTCGAGGCGGGGAGGAGCGCCGCGGCTTCGTGATTTTTGCGCGTTCCGATTTCAAGCTAATTCCCCCGCCTCTCTGCCCGGCAAACTCCATCTCCCAATCCCACAAGATCCAAAATTTCTTGGCTGCGAAGACGACCCAGCGTAGCCTCCGGGGCATGAAACCAGACAAACTCATTCTGTCGCTGTTGCTCGCCGGCCTCTCCGGGTTGTGCCTGTCCACACTCGCCGCGGCCCCGGGCGATGCCAAGCCGCTCTATCTGGATCCCGCCCAGCCGGTGGACGCGCGTGTCAACGACCTGATTTCGCGCCTGACTTTGGAGGAAAAGGGCATGCTGCTCGACCACATCGGCCCGGACATCGCGCGGTTTGGCATCCGATCCGACCAGTGGAACCAGTGCGCGCACGGCGTCGTCTGGGACCGGCCCACCACGATGTTCCCGGTCTCCATCGCCATGGCCGCCACCTGGGACACCGCTTTGGTCCACCAGGTCGCCAGCTCCATTTCGGACGAAGCTCGCGCCATCTACAACGACTGGCGCCAGGACCCGAATTTCCGCGGTCAGAAGCAGGGCCTGATCTATCGCGCCCCGGTCATCAACATCAGCCGCAATCCCTACTGGGGCCGCATCAACGAGTGTTTTGGCGAGGACCCGTATCTGACCGGACGCTTGGGCGTGAATTTTGTCCAGGGCCTGCAGGGCGACGATCCGAAATATCTGAAGCTGGTTTCCACGCTCAAACATTTTGCCGTCAACAACGTGGAGAGGGACCGCAAAAGCCTCAACGCCACGGTCAGTGAGCGCATGCTTTACGAATACTGGCTCCCGCACTTCCGCGATTGCATCGTCGAAGGCCGGGCCCAGTCCGTGATGGCCTCCTACAACGCCATCAACGGCACTCCCAACAACATGAACAACCTGCTCCTGACCGACATCCTCAAGAAGCAATGGGGCTTCCAGGGCTTTGTCGTCTCGGATCTCGGGGGCGTCAATACGATGGTCACCGGCCATGAGGGGGGCAGAATGTCCTTTGTGGACGCGGTCGCGTCCTCCATCAACGCCGGTTGTGATTTTTCCGACATCGAATTCCGAACCAACATCCCGACGGCGGTCCGCCAGGGCAAGCTGCCGGAAGCCCGCCTGAATGACGCGGTGTTCCGCGTGATGCGCGAGCGCTTCCGCCTCGGCGAATTCGACCCGCCGGATCAAGTCCCGTTCAGCAAGATTCCCCTGAGCGTGATCTGCAGCCCCGAACACCGGCAATTGTCGCTGCGGACGGAGCGCGAGGCCATCGTATTGCTTCAGAACAAAGGGGATTTCCTGCCCCTGGACCGCTCCAAAATCAAGAGCATCGCCGTCCTCGGACCGGCCGCCGACATCTTCACCGCCGGCGGTTACAGCGGACGCGCGACCACTCCGGTGACCCCGCTTGCGGGCGTCAAAAACCGCATGGCCCCCGCAACGGAGGTGGTCTTTGTCAACGGCGGCGAAATCGCCCCGGCCCGGCGCGGCGCCGCCGGCGGCG
>JBEKAN010000322.1:0-6211 GCA_050015895.1 Verrucomicrobiota bacterium | reverse complement strand
ATACCGGTCGTAGAGCCATTCCGACTGCCGGATGACCCCTTCCAGCTTGAACCCCAGCCGCTCTGGAATGGCCCGGCTTCGCGTGTTCTCCGTCGCGCACTCGATGGTGATCCGGTTGAGTTTCCATTTCTCGAAGGCATGGGCCGCCATCGCGCGGCACGATTCCGTCATGATGCCCCGCCCTTGATGTCCCTCGTCCAGCCAATAGCTCAACGCAGTCCACCGGTTTGCCCAATCCACATTCAGGTGGTTGATCATTCCGCACAGATGCCCCTCAAACCAAATCCCCGCGTGAAACCCCCGGTTGTTGGAGAACTGCAGATGCGCCGCCCCGATCATCTTGTCCGCATCCCCCGCGGAACGAATTATCTCCACCCACGGATGCCATTTTCTGAGGTAATTCCGGTTGCCGTCAATCAGTTTGAAAAGCCGTTCGCCGTCCAGCCGGTCAATCAGCCGCAACTCAATTTGTTCGTTGACCTTGTGGGTGAACATGCGCGTTTCTTGCGGCTAATTCTAACACGCCCGCCCACTTCCGCAAAATCAAATAGATGCGCGTCGAAAAACGGCCCTTCCGCCAGCAAGCCGCCAACTCCGCCCAAACCTACCCTTGACCATCATGGCTGAAGATACACGATTGCCGATCAAAGTGGTGGGCCGCCGGGGCAATACCAAGGTGGATGTGGTGACGTTTGATCCCATGCAAAGAATGGCCCAAACGCTCCGGCAGGGCCGCCCTTTCATCCCAAAGGGGGTGTGGCGCTTCAAGAGTTTTGAGGAGGCAGACCAATGGACGATGAAAATGCTAACCCGCCCCCGGAACCACGGGTCCCAACGCTAGAGGACTTGATTCTCCTTTGCCGCCTGCTCAATGAGGCGGGGGCCGAGTATATGGTCATCGGCGGATGGGCCATGATTCAGCATGGTTTCGGCAGGACGACGGGCGACATTGACCTGCTGGTTGACCCTTCGCCGTCCAATTTTGACAGGTTGAAGAACGCCATGCTCCGCCTGCCTGATGGCGCGATCAGGGAAGTGCAACCCGGCGAACTGGATCAATTTGTGGTCATTCGGGTTGGGGATGAATTTGTCGTTGATTTGATGAAGGCCGCCTGTGGAATTGATTACGCGGAAGCCAGCAAATCAATTTCCTGGACGACCATCCAAGGCGTGAAAATTCCCTTTGCCAGCCCAACGCTTCTCCTCCGCACCAAGCAAACCTATCGCGAAAAGGACGCCCCGGATCGCGCATTCTTGCGCAATTTGATCCATCAGCAGGGTCGCTCAGCGACCTGAATTCCAAGCCTGCCTTGACTTCCAACCCCCGTTCCTGAAGACTCTTCGCCATGCTGGAAGCAAAATCGAACGACCTCATGGAGCGAATCGTCGCCCTGTCCAAACGTCGGGGCTTCATTTTCCAATCCTCCGAGATCTACGGCGGCATCAACGGATTCTGGGATTACGGCCCACTGGGCGCCGAACTTAAACGCAACATCAAAGATTCCTGGTGGCGCTCCATGACCCGCTTCCGCGACGATGTCGTCGGCCTCGAAGCCACCATCATCATGCACCCCAAAATCTGGGAGGCCAGCGGCCACGCCACCACTTTTGCCGACCCCATGTGCGACTGCCTCCTGACCCGCAAGCGTTTCCGCGCCGACCAAATAGACCCCCAGTCCGGCGCCGCTTATCATTTTGCCGGTGCGCGGGATGCGGACAAGCAATGCGACGACCCTTATTCCGTCCTGCTCGCGCCGGGGCAGAACCCGGAAACCGCGCGCAAGACCGCCCGGCAATTCTACCAGCAACGAGGCGTCGCCCAACCCCAATTGCTGGGCGAGCGGACTGAAAAAGTCGAAAACACCACCCGTTACAACCCTGAAAACGGCGGCCTTCTCACCGAGCCGCGCCAGTTCAACCTGATGTTCAAGACCTACGTCGGCCCGGTGGAAAGCGCGGAGAACATGGCCTGGCTGCGCCCCGAAACGGCCCAGGCCATCTTCGCGCAGTTCAAAAACGTCCTCGACGTCTCCCGCCAGAAGATTCCCTTCGGCATCTGCCAGATCGGCAAGGCTTTCCGCAACGAGATCAACCCACGCAACTTCACCTTCCGCTCCCGCGAATTCGAGCAAATGGAGCTGGAGTTCTTCATCCGGCCCGATGAGGCCGTCGAAGCGATTTGCGGCGCCGTCGCGCGCCCGGCTGGGCCGGGGCATCCGGGCCGGCCCCAGCCCAACTGGGGTTGGCAGATTTGGCACCAATACTGGGTGGAAGAGCGCCTCCAATACTACGAAAGCATCGGCCTGCCCCGCGCCAGCCTGGTCGAATACTGGCAAAAGCCGGAGGAACTGGCCCATTACGCCCGCGCCACTGTGGACATCCTCTACAAATTCCCCTTCAGCAAGCGCGACGCCAGCGGCGAATTGATGGGCGAGGAATTGGAGGGCATCGCCGCCCGTAGCGATTTTGATCTCTCCCAGCACCAGCGTTTCTCCGGCAAAGCGATGGCCGTCTTCGACGAGGAACTCAAAGCCGCCTGGCTCAAACTGGACGAGGCGAAAAAGTCCGAACTTTCCAAACGCTACTTCGAGGCGCGTTTGAAATATCTCACCAAATCCGGCGAGCCGGCGGACAAAGCCGAGCGCCAGGCCCGCGAGGACGCCGCCAACCTGGCCAAAGGCAACTATGTCCCCCACGTCATCGAACCGTCTGCCGGCGTGGACCGCCTCGCCCTGGCCCTGATTTCCAACGCCTATTGTGAGGACCAGGCCCCGGACGAGAAAGGCAAACTGGAATCCCGCGTCGTCATGCGCTTTCATCCCAGGATCGCCCCGGTCAAGGTCGCCGTCTTTCCCCTGCTCAAAAACAAGCCCGACCTGGTCAACAAGGCCCTGGCCGTGCGCGACTTGCTCCGCCCGCACATGACCGTCTTCTACGACGAGGCGGGCGCCATCGGCCGCCGTTACCGCCGCCAGGACGAGGCCGGCACACCCTTTGGCGTCACCATTGATTTTGACACTTTGGGCGAACAGGGTGATAATTTGCGCGACACGGTCACCTTGCGCGACCGTGACACAATGAAGCAGGATCGGGTGAAAATCGCCGGTCTGCTCCCGTTGATATTGGAGAAGATCCAGTGATGGCATCCGAACAGAAAGAGTTGCGGGACCTTCCCGCCGCGCCAGAAGTCGAGCCGCCGCTCAAGCAGCACGCGGTCACACTGTACGTGATTATTTACTTCAAGCTCGCCAAGGGCCTCGCGTGTCTCCTCCTGGCCCTGTGGATCTACAGAGAGAGCAGCACCAACCTGAGCAGAGATTACGAGCACTTGGTTCAAGCGCCGGTCACCAAATGGGTGTTGGAACATCTGAATTTGCATCCCGAAAGCCAGTTCTTCATCAATCTGGCCCAGACGATTGGCGATATGACCAAGGCCAAGGTGCATCATATAGCCTTGGGTTTGTTGTTCCTGAGCATGTTTCCCCTGGTCGAAGGCGTCGGCATGCTTTATCGCGTCTCCTGGGCCGGCTGGCTGGCCATTGGCGAGTCCGCCTTTTTCATCCCCATCGAATTTCACACCCTGCTCAACCCCAAAACCACCTTCTCCCCTTCCATTTTGGTGGTCACGGTCATCAACATCATCATTGTTTGGTACCTCTTCGCCTATCGCGAGGTTCTCTTTCGCCATCACCATGCCCGCCACCGCGCCAAAGTCTGACAGGCGACGCTAATTGGTCTTGAAAACGCGGTAGAAGCGCGCTGTCTGCGTGCCGACGGGCGTCGGGTCGGTGTAGGTGCCGGCGCCGCCGCTGGTTGTGATGTTGGTCACATAGCTCCACGAGGTCAAATTCGTCGTCATGTCCACCTCATACTCCGCGCCCGCCTCCGAATACCAACCGAACGTGAATCCGCCGTCCGGGCTTGTGGCAACCGCGGTGGAGTACACCACCGCCGGGGAAGTATAGATCCCCGAGTTGGTCAGGGTGACGGCGCAGATATTAAAAGTGGCGGCCACATTTCCGTTGTTGGGCACTCCCAAGTACCAGACTCCCTCCAGCGAGGGCAGGGAACTGTTGGTCACAATCGTCACCACTTGCGAGTTGGTGCCCGAGTTGAAACTCCCGTCGGTCATCTGCTCCGGCGTGGGCAAATACCCGTCGCCCACGATCAAATCCACGTTGCGCGACATGTTGGTCACCACAAACTGCACCCCGGGCGCGTTGCTGGTGATCGTGTAGGAATAGAAATTGGTCAACGCCGGGCCGGGCGCTGAGGTCTGATTTGTCAAGGTTACACCATTGGTCAGCGGGATGATGGTGATGGCGTTGGTCACAAAAGTGGCCTCAATCTTGTAAGTGGCGCGGCTGTTTGTGTAATCATCCACCGCCAGGTACCAAGTGCCGGGGGTGAGCGGGACGGGTGTGGAGTTCGTGGTCACGACGATGGCTTCGTCATTTGTGCCGTAGTACGAAGCCGCGTAATCGTAGTCCGTGCTGCCGGGCAGCGGCGGGGCGTGCCGGACATACAGGTCAATTTGATTGGTTGGGTTGATGATTTCGAACGAAGCCAGGATCGCGCCGGCTGGCACCAATAACGAGAAGTATTCGTTGGAGGAAACCACGATATTGGTGGTGAGGGAAACTCCACTGGTCAGCGCGGTGACGGCGCCCCCGGCCGGCGTGTCGGTTTCCACCTCGATGCTAAAAGGCACATTTGTCGAGGTGTTGTTCTGCACCCCCAAGAAGTAGCGCTGGCCCGGCAACAGCACCGGTGGCGGCGGGCTGTTGGACAGCACATAAACCCCATAGTTGCTCCCCGCGAGATTCGTGATCAAGGTGTAGTCGCCCAACAGGTTCCCGGTGGGCAGCGCCACCTGGTTGAAGAGCAGCGTCAGATTGGTGCTGCCATTGTTCGTCAAGGTGTTCGTCGCAAAATTGGCGTTGTAGGGGACATCAAACGCGAAATACGTGATGCTGTCGGCGGGCGCGGTTAAATTGGTGTCGGCCACGCCATCGCTCAGCACGGTCAAATTATTAACCTCCGCGGCCGAGAAGGTCATCTGCAAGTTCCAACTCAGCAGCGTTCCGTTGGTCGGGAGCGGAGAATCCGTCCGCGTGTCCCACACGTCCAGCGTCCAGCAGCCGACCGGACTTTCCCCCGTGAAAGGCGCCAGCGACTCCTCCGGCAGCACGTAATTGAGGTTTGTCGGCCCCGCCACCTGGAAGTCGTCGAACAACATCCCCAGCGGATTTCCCTGGAATACCACCGTCGTGGTGTCGCCCACGGCGGTGAAGTAAACCCCGTTCGTGAGCCAATTGGTGCCGCTAGCCGGGACGACCACGGTGGAATTGGTGGCCCCGTTGAGCAAGATCTGGCAATTGGGCAGAATGTAACTGCTGCCGCCCTTTTTGCCCTGGGCGCCCGCCTGGTAAATCGCGGCGATTTCCACATCGCTCAGCGCCCGGTTCCAGATGTCCAACTCGTCCACCGCCCCGGAATAGTGAACCTCGCCGTCCACGCCCACACAGACGTTGTTGCCCAACACCAGATGGCTCGAGTTGATCACCGAATAGACGGTCGGATCGGATCCTGTGTTGTTCAGTTGTCCGTCCACATAGACCTTCTCGGTGGCGGTGCCGCCTGAGGGATCCGCCCGTCTTTCCCAGGCCACATGGTGCCATTGCCCGTCGGCCACTGGGGTGATGGTATATAATAACGAACTTATGGGCGTGGAGTAAACGCCATCCATCAGCCCAAATTGGAGGCAGCCTTGCCCTACTGGAGCGTGGCCTGGGCCGATGATCGTAACATCCAGGGAACTGGTCCAATCGCAAGCGCCCCGTTTTGCCAGGAACGCCGAGAAGACAGCGTTCGTTGTGTTCATCCACCAATCAATCGTGAAATCATTCGTGCCGACATTCCCCGCGTTGGTGCCAAAATCAATCTGGTTGTTGATCCCATTGAATTGGAAACCCTGTCCAACCTCGCCGGGGACGGACTGCAGGGTGCCAGTGATGACTCCGTTGTTCGTTCCTATAATGTCCTCCGCGTCCCCCTCGAACGGCCACCAATCCAGCAGCCCCGGCCCAAGGCACGCGTAAGTCAGCGAATAGGGCAGTCCGGGCACCGTCGGGATGACCTCCTCGATCTGCCCGTCGGCCAGCGCCAGATAATTTGTCCCTCCGTAGCCTTGGTAAAGACCACTGCCGGT
>JBEKAN010000321.1:0-5620 GCA_050015895.1 Verrucomicrobiota bacterium | reverse complement strand
TTACGCGATGCGGCGGCTGATCGGGCTGAAGGAGCGGTTCGATGTGGCTTTTGGGTGCGACACGGACAGCGACCGGCACGGGATCGTGACGCGGAGCGCGGGATTGCTGCCGCCGAACCATTTTCTTTCGGCGTGCATTTTTTATCTGTTCCAACACCGGCCGGAGTGGAGCCAGGGTGCGGCGGTGGGCAAGACGGTGGTGAGCAGCTCCATGATTGACCGGGTGACGGGGAAGGTTGGCCGCAAGCTCTACGAGGTGCCGGTGGGATTCAAGTGGTTTGTCGGCGGGCTGCTGGACGGCTCGCTGGGATTTGTGGGGGAGGAGAGCGCGGGGGCGTCGTTCTTGCGGCTGGACGGGAGCGTGTGGACGACGGACAAGGACGGGTTCATCCCGGCGCTGCTGGCCGGGGAGATGACGGCGCGGCTGGGCCGGGATCCGGGAGCCATTTACGGGGAATTGACGCGGGAATTCGGGGAGCCGGTGTATGACCGTGTGGACGCGCCGGCGACGCCGGAGCAAAAGGCAAAATTGGCGAAGCTCTCGCCGCGCCAAATCCGGGGCACGGAGCTGGCGGGGGAGAAGATCGAGAGGATTCTCACGCAGGCGCCGGGCAACGGCGCGGCGCTGGGCGGGCTGAAAGTGGCGGCGGCCAACGGGTGGTTCGCGGCGCGGCCGTCCGGGACGGAGAACATCTACAAGATCTACGCGGAGAGTTTTCGGGGAGCGGAGCATCTGGGGCGAATTTTGGAGGAGGCGCAGACGATCGTGAACGAGGCGCTATGATCAACTTTGACACTAGCGCGCTGTTCGCCTCGATTTTTTGGGGCGGGCTGGGCGTGGGTTTTTTCGTGTATGGCAAGAAGCAGCAATCGGCGGGGCCGTTGTTGGGCGGGATTGCCTTGATGGGGATTTCTTATTTGATCGCCAATTCGGCGGTGTGGATGAGTTTGGCGGGGGTGGGCATTCTGCTGGGAATTTATCTGTGGTCGCGCCGCGGTTGAGGGATCATGCGAGACGGCGAGCACGCGCCCGGCCCAGCGGGTCAGGGGCGGCTCAAGAAGTAGAAGACGAGCCACATGATGCCGCAGAGAAACAAGCCGACGCCCAGGCCCAGGAGGAAGTTGCGGCGGGAGCGGCGGCGGGCGCCCCGGCTCATGCCCGGGAGCAAATAGTAAATGTCGTGGTTTTTTCTCTCTTTCCTCAACACCGGGTGAGGCTAACAGAAGCGACTTTGGTTTGACCAGCCTTTTTTGATGACTGGGGTGAGGAAGGGGCGCATCCCGGCCTCGCCAGCAGTGGATCGAACGAACCCCTCTCCCTTGCCCTCTCCCCGCTTTGCGGGGCGAGGGAATTGGCAAGTCTCATGTTGGCAGTCGCAAGCCGCGCTGGGAGGAAGGGGCGGGATTTCTAGCCGGCGTTGGCCAGGGGCTGGAGGGAGATTTGCAGCATGAGGTCTATGGGACGGCGGGCGCGCTGGATGATCTCCGGGTCCAGCTCGACGCGCGGAGCCAGGCGGGCCATGCAGTCGTGAAGTTTTTCGAGGGTGTTCATTTTCATGAATTTGCACTCGTTGCAGCGGCAGTTGGCGACGGGAACGGGGATGAAGCGCTTGGCGGGGCATTCGCGGCGCAGGCGGTGGATCATGCCCGCCTCGGTGGCGATGAGGAAGGCGGAGGCGGGGCTGTGTTTGCAGTAGTCAACCATTTTTTCGGTCGAGCAGACCTCGTCGGCCAGCAGGCGGACGGCGCGGGTGCATTCGGGATGGGCGACCAGAGGGGCGCCGGGAAACTGGCGGCGGACGCGCATGACGCCGGCATGGGTGAATTCGACGTGGGCGTAACAACTGCCCCGCCAGAGGGTCATTTTTCGGCCGGTCTGCTCCATGACCCAGGCGCCGAGGTTTTCGTCGGGCACAAAGAGGATGTCGCGGCCGGGCGGGGAGGCGTTGACGATTTTGACGGCGTTGCCGCTGGTGCAAATGACGTCGCTCAGGGCCTTGACCCGGGCGCCGCAATTAATATAGGCGACAGTGTGGAAATTGGGGTTGGTGGCCTGCAAAGCCCGCAGTTTTTCGGGCGGACAGCTTTCTTCCAGGGAGCAGCCGGCGTCCTGGTCGGGGAGGATGACGATTTTGCCGGGGTTGAGGATTTTGGCGGTTTCGGCCATGAAATGGACGCCGCAGAAGACGATGACCTCGGCGGTGGTTTTGGCGGCCTGCTGGGAAAGGCCGAGGGAATCGCCGACATAATCGGCGAGGTCCTGGATTTCCGGGACCTGATAATTATGGGCGAGGAGGACGGCGTTGAGCTTTCGTTTCAAGTCAAGGATGGCGCGGGAAAGAGCGTCCCGCCGCGGCGGGGGCAGGGGGACGCGAGTGACAAAATCACTTTGGTCCGCGCCCGGGATTGGAACTGTCTGACTCATGCTGCTGTTTGGCGTGTCCGTCATAAAGCAGGAAACACTTTGGAGCGGAGGGAGTCAAGGGGGTTCGCGGCGAGCATTCGAGGCGGAAGGCTGGATAAAGAGATTTGAACTCAATCTTCGTGCAAATGGTTTGAGGCTGGGATTAAGATTAGGATTAGGATTAAGATTAAGATTAAGATTAAGATTGAGATTAAGAAGACAGCCGCCGAAAAAGTGAATTGTTTATGAGATGCCCGCCCGATGAAAATTCCTGGCTGGCGCCGCTGAAACGCTATTTCGGTTTCACTTCCTTCCGCCCGCTGCAACGGGAGATCATCCGCGAGGCCCTGGCCGGGCACGACGCGTTGGTTCTCCTGCCCACCGGCGGGGGAAAATCGCTCTGTTTTCAACTGCCGGCCCTCCTGCAACCGGGCTTGACGGTGGTGGTTTCGCCGTTGATTTCGCTCATGAAGGACCAGGTGGACGCGCTGCAGGCCAGCGGGGTGGCGGCGACTTTTCTCAATTCCTCGCTGGCGGCCGGGGAGTCGAGGCCGCGGATGCGCGGGCTGCATCAGGGCGAGTACCGGCTGTTGTATGTCGCGCCGGAGCGACTGATGCTTTCCGGTTTTCTGGAGGATCTGCAACGGTGGAAAGTCAATTTGATCGCGGTGGACGAGGCGCATTGCATCAGCGAATGGGGCCACGATTTCCGGCCCGAATACCGGCAGCTCTCGCAATTGCGACCGCTTTTCCCCAACGCGCCGATGATGGCGCTGACGGCCACCGCCACGGCCCGGGTGCGGGAGGACATTGTGCAGCAGTTGCGGTTGCGCGAGCCGAGGCGGTTCGTGGCCAGTTTCAACCGCCCCAACCTGACCTATCGGGTGGTGGTGAAGTCCAAACCTGCCGCCCAAGTGCTGGCGTTCCTGCGCTCGCGCCCGCGGGAGAGCGGCATCATTTATTGCCAGAGCCGCAAAGGGGCCGAAAGCGTCGCCGCCCAACTCAATCAGAACGGTGTCGCCGCCCGCCCGTATCACGCCGGGCTGACTTCCCGCGAGCGGGCGGAGCATCAGGAGCTTTTTCTGCGGGACGAGGCGCGGGTGATCTGCGCGACGATCGCGTTTGGCATGGGGATCAACAAGCCCAACGTGAGGTTCGTCATCCATTACGACCTGCCCAAGAACATCGAGGGGTACTACCAGGAAACCGGGCGGGCCGGGCGCGACGGGCTGCCCGCCGAATGCCTGCTGCTCTTCAGCGCCGGGGATGTTGTCAAACAGCAGGGTTTCATCCAGGAGAAACCGCCGGCCGAGCAGCGGGTCGCGCGCGAGCAGTTGCAGCAGATCGTCCATTACGCCGATTCGGCGGGCTGCCGCCGGGCGGCGCTGCTGGACTATTTTGGGGAGAAATTTTCCGGCGACAACTGCGGCGGGTGCGACAATTGCCTGGAGCCGCGGGCGACGTTCGACGGGACGCAGGCGGCGCTGAAGTTTCTTTCGTGCGTTTTCCGCATCCGGCAGAAGAGCGGGTTTGGGGTGGGTTTGAACCATGTGGTGGAGGTGCTGACGGGGGCGGAGACGGAGAAGATCCGGCGCTGGCGGCACGAGACGCTTTCGACCTACGGGATCGGCGGGGAGCACAGCCGGGCGGAATGGCTGGCGATCGGGCGGGAGTTGATCCGGCTGGGGTTCCTGAGCCAGGCGGCGGAGCGGTTCAGCGTGGTGGAGCTGACGGAGGAGGGCCGGGCGGCGATGCGGGAACGCCGGAACATGGTGTTGACAAAGCCGGTGACCGCGCCCGCCGCGCCGGAGAGACGCGCCCGCGCGGGGGAAATCGCGTGCGACGAGGGATTGTTCGAGCAACTGCGCCGGCTGCGCAAGAGACTGGCCGACGAGAGGAATCTGCCGGCCTACATTGTTTTTTCGGATGTCTCGCTGCGGCAAATGGCGCGGTACTACCCGACCGGCGAGGCGGAGTTCGCGCGCATCAGCGGGGTGGGGGAGAAGAAGCTCCAGGAGCACGGCGCGGTTTTTCTGGCGGAAATCGCCGCCTGGCTGCAAACCTACCCGCGCCAGATGTTCGCGGACGATTCATTCGCCGTGGCGTCCTCCGGCGCGCGCGGCTGAGGCCTCACGGCCAAAAAAAGAAAATTCTGGTCACCGGGGGCGGCTATTGTATTCTAAGCCTTGTCCAAAATGTGATCGCAGGAACTGAACTCGGAAAAAACAAACAAAGACGCAAATTCATGGAAGCACAAGCAGACATCGGATTGATCGGATTGGCCGTGATGGGCCAGAACCTGGTTCTCAACATGAACGACCACGGGTTCACTGTGGCCATATTCAACCGCACCGTGGCGCGGGTGGATGAATTTCTCGGACGGGAGGCCAAAGGCACCAAGGTCGTCGGCGCCCATTCGCTGGGCGAATTGACCGGGCTGCTCAAACGCCCGCGCCGCGTGATGTGCATGGTCAAGGCCGGCAAGCCGGTGGACGAGTTGATCGAGGAGCTTCTGCCGCACCTGGAGAAGGGGGACATAATTATTGACGGCGGCAATTCGCTTTTTGAGGACACGACGCGCCGCACCAAGTATTTGGAGGCCAAAGGGCTGCTGTTCATCGGCACGGGGGTTTCCGGGGGCGAGGAGGGGGCGCGCCACGGCCCGTCCATCATGCCAGGCGGATCGAAGGAGGCCTGGCCGCACGTCAAGGATATTTTCCAGGCGATCGCCGCCAAGGTGGAGGACGGCACGCCTTGTTGCGACTGGGTGGGCGAGAACGGCGCGGGCCATTACGTCAAGATGGTCCACAATGGCATCGAGTACGGCGACATGCAGTTGATCTGCGAAGCGTATCAGTTGATGAAGGAGGGTTTGGGCATGACCGCCGCGGAAATGCACGAGGCGTTCTCCAATTGGAACAAGACCGAGCTGGATTCCTATCTCATCGAGATCACCGCCAACATCTTGGCTTTCCAGGACACGGACGGGCAGCCGCTGGTGGAAAAAATTGTGGATGCCGCCGGCCAAAAAGGCACGGGGAAATGGACGGTCATCAGCTCCAGCGAGTTGGGCATTCCCATCACCTTGATCGCCGAGGCCGTGTACGCAAGGTGCGTGTCGGCCTTGAAAGAGGAGCGGGTGGCCGCCGCCAGGGTGTTGAAAGGCCCCAGGCGGGCGATCTCCGGGGACCGCGCGGAATTCGTGGAGGACATCCG
>JBEKAN010000320.1:0-5636 GCA_050015895.1 Verrucomicrobiota bacterium | reverse complement strand
CAATGGTCTCACGGCTGGGGACCAGTTCCAGGCCGAGTTGGTCGAGCACCGCCTGTTTGAACGCGTCTTTTTCAGACAGTCCGTTTCCCCACTGCCATTTGACGTCCACCTCATACTTGCCAGCCAGGCCGGTGCGGTCCACCACTGGTATTTGCAACGTGTGCTCGCACAAATAAAGCAATTTCCTGACCCAATAATCGCCGCCAGCGATGAAATGCATGGAGTTTTCTCGCGGGTCCCAAGATTCATGGGACATAGAGTCGGGCGCGCCGGGCCTCAGACCCGGGGCGTCTGAGTTCTTGACCTGAAGAAGCAAAACATTCGTCTCCATCGCTACGACTCGCCCGGCGACACCGAATTTCCTTTTAATCGCGTCCTTGAAGCCCTGGGTCGCATCATGACGCAGGCTGTCAATATAATCATACCGGGCTGACTGCAACCGGGTCGCCAGGATTATCCGGGAGTCCTTCCAACTCCAATCGAAGCCGTAGGCGCTCATAATCATATCTTGGACGGCGTACCCCCTTCCGATTCTCTTGACCTCGTCTCCGGATCCCTGTGTCACGCTGGCACTCGAGTCGCTGGAGCCGACGCTGGGCCGAATTTCCATCAAGGGCGGCGCTTTGTCCAGCACAGCTCCGTCAACCATGCCGTTGGGAAATGCCTGCCACGGATACCCGGACGGTTTCTCTTTTTCGATTTCTACGACGCCCACGGTGGCGGTTCCAGCGGAGAGCAGGATGCCGGCGCCGATGAGGATGACAGTTTTTGCTTTTGTCCATGCCATGATCTTCAATGCTCCTTTTACGAGGGTCGAGGTTGAGCCGCCAGCCGCCGCCCCGTTGGCCGCCGCCACCACGGCGATGGTCTTGGCCAGGCCCGCCGGCGCAAGGCACACGGAGTTGCCCGAGATGGCCTCGGCGATCACGGCAGCCGTGTGCGGCAGGCGCCGTTTTGCGAAATACCCCCGCAGTTTCTCCACCGCCCGCGTGATCCGCTTCTGCGCCGCCGCCGATTCCAGACCCAGCGCGTCGGCAATTTCCCGCGCCGATTTGTTCTCGAAAAAGCGCAGCACGATGAGGTTGCGGTCTTTTTCATCCAGTTGCGCCATCGCCTCGTCCAGCAGCGGCGCGATTTGCCGCCAGACCTCCGGGGCGGCTGGATTGGCAAGCGATTGCATAAAAGCCTCCTGTTCGCGGTTCTGTCGCCGTCGCCGGGATTTCAAGGCGTCGGCGCAGGCAAATCGGGTGGCGTGATAAAGCCAGCCGGAGAGAATCGTCCCCGGACCCAGCGACTTGGCCTTTCGCGCCAGAATGATGAACACAGCCTGCGCGATGTCCTCCGCCAAATGCGCGTCGGAGACCTGCCTCAAGGCCGACGAATAGACCAGGTTCAGATGCCGCTCAACCAGCGTCTCGAACGCCGCCTCCGACTGGGTGCGCGCGTATTCCCGGACCAATTCCATGTCCTCATTCATCATCCACCTATATATGGACACCGAATGAGAAATGGGACAACAGTTTGATGAAGCGCGGCGGCCGCGTCGCCACCGTCCCGCCGCTGGGAGCGGGGAGAGAGAACAGGCCCGAACGAGACACAAAGGGGAGCATGTTGAGGCCGAAGTGCGCTGGCTGGGCAAATATTGCCGGGCGGAGGTGGTTGGCCTGCATCCCGGGGGCAAAGGAGTGGTGATTTGGGCGCCAAACGCCCTTGTTGAGGAAAAAAACAGCACGATTATGCACGATTAAGCACGATTAAGCACGATCAAGCACGATTATCCACGATTGGACATGATCGGGCGGAGAGCCGGTTTTGGAGAAGGAGCAGCCACCAGACTGGCGAAATGGCAATTTTTCGCCATTTTGGGGCATGGGCATGGTTGGACGCACTTCTATCATGGCAGGCACACTACCACAATCGTTAATATATGTCAAGTGTTTATTCACTATTTTTAGAGGAAAAGGAGAGACGCGGGGGGAAAGCGGCAGGCGGAAGCCCCGGCAATTTCATCTTTCCCCGGGGGGCTTTCCGGGCTATCTTTGCGCGTCGAGAGATGAATTTCAGAGCCACATTTTACAAGCCGACGCTGGTAGGATTGGCGGCGCTCCTGCTTTGCGGCACCTCGCGCATGCAGAACCTCCTCAACGCCGACCGCGGCAAGTTGGGCTTCACCGTCCTTGAGCCCCTGGAGAACGCGCCCCCGATTCTGGCCTTCACCACCGTGGCGCTGGGCGGCTTCCGCGGCCTCATTTCCAATGTGCTCTGGATTCGGGCCGATGAGTTGCAGGACGAGGGCCGGTATTTCGAAATGGTGCAGTTGGCCGACTGGATATCCAAGCTCGAACCCCATTTCGCGACCGTCTGGATCATGCAGGCCTGGAACATGGCCTTCAACATCTCCGTCAAGTGCAAGGACTTCGAGGAACGCTGGCGCTGGGTCCAGCGGGGCCTCCAGCTACTTCAGGAGGGCATCAAATACAACCCCGGCGACATCACCCTCTACAAGGAACTCTCCTGGTTTTTCCGCTTCAAAATCGGCCAGAACCTCGACGACGCGCACATGCTCTACAAGTACCGCTGGGCGCAGCAAATGCAGGATGTCCTGGGCGGGCACCCCGACTTTCCCGCCCTGCTCAACCCCAGGACCCCCGAAGAGCGCGAGCGCGTCCGCAAATTGCGCGAGGACTACCAGATGGACCCGGCCATCATTCAGGAAATAGACACCAACTACGGCCCGCTGGACTGGCGTCTGCCCGACGCCCACGCCATTTACTGGGCGGAAATGGGCGTGCGCAACGGGACGGTCGGCACCAATTTCGCCGACATCCTGCGGCGCTTCCCCGCCCAGGAACTGGCCGCAAGCTGCTTTCGCGGCAGCGCCCTGCCCCCGTGGGTCCAAAGGGTCACCCCGGAGAATTTCATACTCTGGCCCAATTTGGACATGGTGACCAACGTCAACGCCGCCTACGAAAGGACCCAACTCGACGATCCGTCGCAGAAAAAGACGGCCCAGGGCGCCCAAAAGAACTTCCTCAAGGACGCCATCATTCTTCTCTATGAATACAACCGCACCCGCGAGGCGGCGTATTGGTTCGACTATGTGAGGCAGAATTTCACCAACGCCTTCACCCCCGAGGAGGCGGGTGGGGGCGTGGAGAATTACGCACTGGCGCAAATCAACTCCAGCATCAACGAACACGACCAGAACAAGGCCCACGCGCTGATTCTGGGCCTGCTCTTTCAGGAAGACCTCGAGCTGATCGCCGACCAGGACAAAGACGCGCAGCGATTCAATCTCGTCGCCCACGCCGTTTGGGACCACTACCAGTCCAGGCTCACCGGCGACGCAAAGGACAAAGAACGCGTCTCCCTCAAGCCGTTTGGCGATTTGGAAGGATTTGAGTTTACGGCGGTGACAAACATGGTCTCTCCCCAAGCCGCCGCCAAACTGAGCGCCAAACTTGGCCTTTCCCCCGCCGGCAATCCGCCCGCGACCAACGCGCCTCCCCCCGCGCCGGAAGCGGCGCCTCCCACCACTTAGAGCGTGTTGTGAAAATGCGCTCTTTTGAGCGTTTTCCACCGAATGGCTCGGCGGGAGCCTCGCCCTACCGCGAGGGTGTTGGCAGATCGGGTGGTGGCGGTTGCAATACGCGCCCGACGGGGTCACGGCTCGGCGGGAGCCTCGCCCTACCGCGAGGGTGTTGGCAGATCGGGTGGTGGCGGTTGCAATACGCGCCCGACGGCGTCACGGCTCGGCGGGAGCCTCGCCCTACCGCGAGGGTGTTGGCAGATCGGGTGGTGGCGGTTGCAATACGCGCCCGACGGCGTCATGGCTCGGCAGGAGCCTCGCCCTACCACAATCCCCCCGGTAGAGCTCTGACATCGCGGCGTGGGTTCAGGGAGGGGGCTGAACCCCGCACGCGGTGCGCGCGCGCCGCACAATTCCATTGGCCCGGATCCGGCTCAGCCCACCCGGAAAGAGATTTTGCGGATCAGCTCGCGCCCAAAACTGTTTTGCAGCCGCTCCAGGATTTCCCGGCGCCGGTACCGCACAATCTCATCCAGCCACACACTGCTGTCCACGCTGACAAACAAGGTGCCGTTGCGGATCCCCGCCGGCTGGGCGTGGGCCACAATGTTCGGGTCAAGCTGGTTCTTCCACACCCTGACGATCTCCGCCTCCGACTGCCGCCGGTCCATCCGCAAGACCGACAGCACTCGCGGCAGGATGTCCGCCGCTTTTTTCCCTGTGGCCTCCCGCGCGGTTTCCTCGCCGCCCCAGTTCCACCCGCGCCATTGCGCCAGCGCCCGCTGCCGGGCCGGCCAGCGCGAGTGCGCGGAGCGTCGCGGCGGGGGGGGGAAGGGGCCGTTCACAAAGCGCGCTCCGGGGATCAGTCGGCCTGTCCCGCCGCCGCCGGCGCCCCGCTTGGCACCACGGCCGGGGCCGGGGCTTTTTCAGCCGTGACCTCATCGAGCACCAGAATGCCGTGCGGTGGGAGATCGTGGTTGCCGGAGAAAGTGCGGCCCGACAGGAAATCATGCATCGGCTTGTAAAAGGTGATTCGCACCGGACTGCTCTGGTGGTTGAGGAGAAAGAAAATCTTGGCGCCGGGCTTCTCGCGGAGGCTGACCTCCACGGCGTCGGGAACCTTGAGCAACTGCTGCAGCCCGCAGACCGCGCGCAGCCAGGTGATCAAATCATAGTAAAAGGGCTGGTCCAAAACCGTCCCGATATAAATCGCCTTGCCCAGGCCAAACTGGTGCATCGTCACCGCCGGCCGGCCGGCGTAGAAATCCTGGGTGTAGGTCGCCAAAATCTGGCAGCCCGCCGGGGCGATGACATCGCACCAGAGCCTAGCCCGGTGCAGGTGGGTGCCGTGAAACACCCCTTTGAAGGCCAGGTGGTTCTCCTGCTCCGGCGCCATGGGGTCGAATTCCAGCACCTCCATCCCGAAGAGATCGGTCAGGTTGTTGGGGAAACCCTTGTCGGAGGCGATGTGATGCTCGTCCACCAGCCCGGAGTTGCAGGTCGCCACCAGCGTGCCCCCGTTTTGCACATAGAGCTTGAGCGCGTCCCCCTGCCCCCCGGAGAGCAGGCTCAGCGAGGGCGCGAGCACGAGCTTGTAGCGCGACAGATCGTCCGCCGGATGCGCGAAATCCACCGGGATGTTCCGGTCGTGCAGCGCGCTGTGGAACAACTGCAGATGCTCCCGGAGATTGAAAAGCTTGGTCGGCTGGCCCGGCAGCGAAAGGGACCAGTCGTTGTCATGGCTGTAGAGGATGCAGACCTCGGCCGTGACCTTGGTCCCCACCAGGAGGGGCGCCAGGCGCTCGACCTCCTCGCCGATCTGGCTGATTTCCTGGTACACCCGGTTTTCCCCCCGCCCATTGTGGGTGAGCACCCCGCCATAAAATTTCTCCGGCCCGATTCGCGGCTGGCGCCAGAAGAAATACAGCACTCCGTCCGCCCCGCGCGAAAGGGACTGATAAGTGAAGAGGCGCACCACGCCGGGACGGACCAGGGAATTGACCTCCTGCCAGTTGACATGGCCCGCCTTCTGTTCGATGACCCAGAACCCCTCCTCGCCCGTCGGGGTCCGGCTCCCGCTCTTTTTGAGGGAACGCAGGAAATCCAC
>JBEKAN010000319.1:0-5638 GCA_050015895.1 Verrucomicrobiota bacterium | reverse complement strand
ACCCCAAGGCACGTGACCAAATCGTTGACGTCATCCGCCGGGAGTGCAAGTGCTATGCTGGACTGCTGGGCACAAAGCGGGCTGGGAACCCCGGAAATGTCGAGGCGTTCGAGTCGCCGAAACTGTTTCCGGGCCGGATGGCCGCGGCGGCCAACTGGGAAGCGCCAACCCCGATGGAACCGGCGGACAAGCCGTGGTTGGCGGGCCTGCCCCGGCTCGTCTTCATCTCCGACATGGGCGACGCTCTCTCGAAATGTGTCTCATTCGAGTATCTGGAGCGGGAGATCATTGAAAACGTGAGCTCAGCCAAGGGACGGCGGCACATCTGGCTGTGGTTGACCAAGCGCCCGGGCCGCATGGCCGAGTTTGGGCAGTGGCTCGCCAGCCGCGGCGCCTCCTGGCCCGACAACTTGATGGCGATGACCACGGTCACCGCACAGTCCAAGGCGTCGCGCATTGCGGAGCTCCGCAAGGTGCCGAGCAAATTCAAGGGATTGTCCATCGAACCGCTGTTCGAGCCGGTGACGCTGGATCTCACGGGGATTGACTGGGTGATTTGCGGCGGCGGGAGTGATGTGCTGGCGGAACCCTTTCACGTCGAATGGGCGTTGGACATCCACGCCCAGTGCAAAGCTTCGGGCGCGGCGTTTTTCCTGAAACAACTCGGCAAAAACCCCTATTACAACGGCAGGCGGATTGAGTTGGAGGACCAGCATGGCGGTGATTGGCGCGAGTGGTTGGCGGAGTGGCGCGTGCGCGAGTTCCCCCAAAAATTCACGATTAAATAATGCTGCCTGTGAATAATATCCCAGTTGCTTCACGCAAACAACCGCCACCGGCGGGCGGCACGCTGTTCCGCTCCCGGATCGCCAGCCTCAATCTTGCCCTTGGTGGTGGATTTCGGAAGGGCGAGGCCACCTTGGTCGGCGGCCCAACGGGTGGCGGAAAAACAGTCTTGGCCTGCCAGTTGGCGTTTGAATTCGGCGCCAGCGGCGCCAAGGTGGCATTGTTCTCCACAGAACACTCGGCGGACGAGTTGCTGCCCCGGTTTATCGCCAACGCGACAAATACGGAATACGGGCGCCTGCTGGAAGGTGCGGAGTTGGATTATTCCCAGGTGGTTCGCTCGCTGGCGGCCGATCCCCGGACGAAGAGTTCCATGGCCCAGCTATGCGCGGCCTTTGACACAAACACAAGGATCGTCGAGCTCGATTTGCAGGCATACAGCCCCATGCGTCAAATCCTGGACCGGGAACTTGGGAAGTTGAGCAACGACGGCTTTGTGCCCGATGTCTTGATCTATGATTGGCTCGGCAGCAACGAAAGGCAGGGGGGCACAGACCTCTTCAAAATCCGGCGGCGGTTCAAGGAATCCGCCGACAGCTTTGCGGCCTGCTGCGCCAGGAATGGCCTTGCCGGGGTTGTTTTTTGCCAGGTTGCTATGGGATTGGTGGGGAACAAAACCACCTCGATTCGCTCACACATGGTCGCCGACGCCAAGAACATGATGGAGCACATGGCCCATTTTGTCGGCATCTCCTCGCTGCATGAGTCCGGTCGCGGTGAAGAAACGGGACGGTTGCAACGCCACCAGTATTTCCACGTCGAGTCCAAAACGGGGTCGGCGCAAAAAGTCCCCGTCGAGCAACAGTTTGAATACCAACGATTTGCGGGAGGTTGTGAGATATGAACACCGCCTCCGACACTTCTGTCCCCTGTCCGGGTGTAAAGCGCGAAATCGAGAACCGCAGGGCTGCGTACCTGCTCTGGAATAGGGACTGGCGCTTCCGAAACCCGGTCATCAGGCGCGTGTTTTTCGCGTTGCTGATCGACAAGGGATACGAACTCGCCTACAGCACCAATCGCCGCCACAAACAGATACCGGCCTGGCTCGAACGGGGGATCAATCTGCTGCCGAAGATGTTTGCGGCCACGGAAGACCTGGAATGGAAAATCAAGCGGGATTCGTTCAGGGACGAATGGCGCAGGACAACGAGGCAGGAGATCCGGCGGGCCACCGGCGGGGACTTCAGCGACTGGGAAATCACCAAGCTGCTCCAATGTCTGGTCAAGTTTGGCATTGTCCACCGGGATTGGGAGAGGCCCGATGGCAAGGTGATCACCGCCATCCTTTTGAGACTCGACGCGATCCGGTTGACGGAACTCATCCGGGAAGCCCACGAGTTCGCGCTGTGCCATCGATTGATGACCACCGAGCAAAGCCCAATGGTCAAAATCAATGTTGATATCGACTATGAGGAATCGCCAAAAACCCGGCCTTCCGCGAAAGGGGGGGTATGTAGCACGAACACCGAGTGTTATTGTACTTATATTACAGGCTCCAAGCCAGCAGTTGGTGGTTCCGGGGATCTGGGCTCTGAAGAAAGAAAGAATAATATCATCTCCGGCGGAGCCGGGATGGATGATTTTTCCTCTTTTTCTTCTGAAGGCAATCCATTCGCCCCGGACTGCTCCAACCGCTCTCCCGGACTCCATGAATCCTACTCTCCTGACACGGGCGCTCCCGCGCCCGAGGCCCCCTCCGCCAGCCCGGCACCGGGTTCGACCTCCACCCCGCCAGTGATGGTGTCCCCGGAAACCGCCAAGGTTGTGGCCCGATTGCGTGACATGTTCCCAATCAGCCCATTCACCGCCCGGCGCATCAAGGAAATTGAACGTCACGTGCAGGCCCGACTCCCGGCCAACCGGATGACGCCGGACCGCCTGAGCCGGTATGAGGCGGAGCGCGAGTCGGCCGACGGAGACGAGTGGCAGTTCAGGGTGAACGATCTGGAGTTCTTTCTGTCCCGGTGGGTGCCGATTCTAAAGCACCTGCGCGACCGGGAGACCGTCCTCCCGGCGGAAGAAGCCCAAGGGGCGCTGAAGGCGTCATCCGCCTCCCTCCTTGCCAAGGTCAAGGAGCAGGGACGGGTCATGGACGAGGAATCCAGGCGCTTGTCCATGGATCCCATCCACTATGCCATAGATTGCCCAAGCCCGGCCTTTGGCGTCTTGGGGATCATCAGCCGGCTGGCCCTGATCCACGATTGCCAGGGCGACATGCTCCCGGCCCTCGCCCAGCTCAGCCAGGAATTGAGGAACACCCTCTTTGATCACCCCCGGTGCTATTTCCTGCTTCGGGAAGATCTCCCACTACGGGAGTGGGCGCGCCTCAGTGATCGCGACCACCGCCAACTCATGCAGGCCGCAAAAGATCAATACCGGGAGTGTTACCGGCTCGCGGCGGTTCATCACTTGAACGACTCCCTGAAACCCCGGCGACATTCCCGTTCGGGGAAAGTAGACAGAAACGACAGTCCAAACAATGATTAAATGAATCCCAATACAATTATGATCCCATCATTAAAACCATATCAGAGTACACTTATGTTCCCAGCACCACGTCAATTCCGGTTATCCGACATCGTCCTCGAAGATCCGGACTTGTGTGACATTTATCGGTGCCTTGGGCGTGTCGTCCTGGTGCCGCTGGATGATCGATTAGAGGAAGACCAACCAGGGCCAAGCGCGCGCACATTTGCCGACACGCAGGGTGACGCCTATGCTCAGGCTCTAACGAGCAGGCATGTTGGAGTTCGTTGTGGACCAGAAAGTGCAAACCTCCACGCTTTTGCCTTTCCCAAGCCTGAGATGGAGACATTTCTGGAGATGAATCGCTACCTCTCCAAAACAACCTTGATTGATTGTGGCAGGTATCAATATGCCCTCTATAAGGTGCAAAGATTTTGCCCGGAGAGTGTTTCGATGGGCTGCGGGGAATGGCTTGGGAATGGAAGAATTGTTCTTCTGAAGGTTCGGGGCAAGAACGCCGATTGTTGTCGCTGGATTTCGAGCTATCCCCCTCTGGAGTTCCCATTTAAGGAGTTCAAATTGCCACACAACCTCTGGGAGTGCTTTGCACCAGTCATCGCGCAGCAGCGGTTCGGTCCCCCGACGCTAGTGGGTCCGAAGCGGTATCCAGGAGTGAACGCAACATATTGGGCCTACATCTTCGTTCACCACAAGTCGCTTTTATTCGATGGTCAGGCCAGGCAATTCTACACCAGGGACAAGACGGGTGGAACACACATTATTTCCACGGAAGCCCTGCGCGTCGAGCTGGCTGAGTTTATCATGGGCAGCAATGTGTTTAGCAAGCCTCTACTGTCCTCTCCGCCAACCTCGCAATATTTGGACAACATCGTCGCGGCGTTGCAGCTACCAGCGTCACTTGCCACTTTAGCCGTGCAGTGTGGTCTTCCAGGCGCTGGAGAAATTAGCTGGATGTTTTGTTGATCGCATTCGACAAAATGAAGCGAGACGCCGAATTGCCATCGGAACCCCTGCCGCAGCAGTTATTTACTCTGCGCGGTGGGCAATCATAACTTGCGGATGCCGCATGGCTTGAGTAACATGTAGGAACATTAACTGATAGGTTGGACGAGCGCATGGCAGGAAATGAAATCCGAATCACCTAACATCAAGCCCCGGGGTGCCCGGTTCCCAATTGACGCCCTGCCTGAAGGGCTCCGGACACTATGCGCAGGCCAGCCAATTCCGGCAATGGTGGCGTTGACCGTCATGGGCGGGGTGATTGGGCAGTCTGCCCGTGTGCGCCGAGAGACCATGGGGGAATTGGTCTCACGGCAGTTGTTTCTGCTTGTTCAATCTGGTGGCGGCCATGTCGGCTGTTTGGCGGCACTGCTGGCCCCTGTGCGGGATTATCAGCGGCGCCTGCTGGTTGATGCCCATATTGGAGTGGATGGGGAGGACCTCCGAGAGCAGGAGGCCCGGATTCGGGCGCAGCGGAGTCAATTCCTGGCCAATGACCGTTTCCCAGATAAATCGCATTTGGATTATTTCAATCGCCAATTGCGCCAAATCAATTTGCGGAGCAGACGATTGTGCTACATGGAACATCCGACTCCGGGGACAATGATGGATCTATTCACGCGCAGCCCGGATCAAAGTCTCTTCCTGACATGGACCAATCCGCAGTCATTCATTGAGCATTTGTCCTTCTGGGAGAGCGCGCAGGGCCGGGCGGAGTTCGATCTCGCAAATCACGCGCTCCGTGGCGAGATGTATGCCCAGGCTGCGGAGGATGGCGGCGTGATTTTGGAGCGACCAAGTCTCGCAGGGATTGCCGTATGCAGCCGTGATTGCCTGATGGGAGTAATTGCCGCGGACAATCCTTTATTCCAGGGATCAGCGCCAGTTTTCATCCTGGATGGCGACAATCATACCGGGAAGGCGGCATTCCCGGCTATTCCGATGGAATCCCTGCACTGGTGGCACCGTGTGGTGGATCGGGTATTGGCCTCCCGATTCGACCAGGAGGCCCGGATGTATTCGATTTCGGCCGGCGCCGGGGAGGTATTGCGGGCGGCTGAGGGACGGGAATTTCTACAGTTGCAGACGAAATACGGGTTTCCACCTCATGCCGGCGCTGAATTGTGTGTCCGGTTGATGCTGCTGCTGCACCTCTGCCAGGACGATCCGGGGCAGTCCATCCAGGAGGCGACGGCATTGGGCGCAATCAAGATTGCCACTTGGTTGGTGACGGAAAATTCCCGGGTCCTCAATGAATTGAAATATGAGGCGGCGGCGGGGAAGCGCCGGGCCGATCGCGCGCTCA
>JBEKAN010000318.1:0-5649 GCA_050015895.1 Verrucomicrobiota bacterium | reverse complement strand
GGACAGCCCCAGTCCGGTCCCCGCGCCCACGTCCTTGGTCGTGAAAAACGGCTCGAAGATTTTGGAAACCAAATGGTCCGGCACGCCCGGGCCGTTGTCCTCCACCCGCACCTGGACCAGTTCCCCCTTGCGCCGGGTGACCAGCTTGATGTGCGGTGTGTCGTTGTTTCGGTCGGTGGCCTGCCGGGCGTTTTGGAACAGGTTGATCACCACCCGCTCCAGACGGCCGGCGTCGCCGCAGACGGGCGGACAATGCGGATCCAGTTGCAGGGTGCAGCGGATGGCCCGCCCGCTCCGCGCCAACTGCTGGCTGGCGGCGATGTCGGAGATCATCCGGTTCAAGTCCATGGGCTGGTGGTCCTCGTGTTGTTCGCGGGCCATGACCAGGAAGTTTTTGATCAGCGCCGCCGCGCGGTCGTTTTCCTTGAGCACTTTCTGCAGGTCCGCCCGCGTCCGGGCGTCGCACGCCTGGCGCGCCAAAATCAGCTCCAAATGGGCCGCCATGATGGCCAGCGGATTATTGACCTCGTGGGCGATGCCCGACGCCAGTTGGCCCAGGGCGGAAAGCTTCTCCGCCTCGCGCAGTTGGTGCTCCAGCCGCACCTGCTCGGTCAGCTCGCGCACGACCAGGTGATAGGTCTTTTCCCCCTCCAAATGGATCGCCGAGGCCGTGAGAGTCACCGCGATCGAGGTCCCATCCCCCCGGCGCAGGGTGGCCATGGGACATTGGGTGAGGACTTGGAACCAGCTCGCGTCCTTCGCGCCGTCGGGCAGCGCGATGAAGTCGCTCATGTAACGGGATTCCGTGCTGGCGGGATCCACCCCCAGCAGCCGCTGCCCGGCGGGGTTCCAGTCCAGAATCCGCAAATCCATCGCGCTGACCAGCAGGATTCCGTCATGGGCCTGCTGGAAAAGTGTCCGGTATCGCTCCTCCGCGAAGCTCACGCGGCTGACCATGCGCTCCTTTTCCACGATTGCCGTCCGCGCCTCCTCCCGGGCCTGCTGGGAGTGCCGCTGCACCTCCTCCAGCACCAGCACGATCATGCTCACCGCGATCACCAATTGCAGCACCGCCGACACAAAGAACGCCGCCACCAGCAACTGCGGATTGCCCGTCAGCCACGGGTATCCAGTCAAGTAGATTCCCCACAAAAAAAATCCCAGCGCCAGCAGTCCGGCCCCCACAAACCCGCTCTTCCGCCGCAAGTTCACGAACCCCGCCGCCACCACCATGCTCGCCACGCCCATCAGGCAGAAGGCCGGCATGCGCCCCCAAAACGGGTCCCGGATGTGGAAGAACTCCACGTAACTCCAGGTGAACAGAAACCCGGCGAAGAGGGCGATGAGCCGCTGGTTGGCCGAGCCGCCCAGGAAACACGCGCTGCCCCAGAGCAAAAACACCGCGCTGCAGTTCAGGCACCACTGCCGCACCATCCCCAGCAGCGGCTGGCCCACCGCGCCGCCGCAGTTCAGGCCCAGCGCCAGCCACACCGCGTAGCACAACCACGCCACGTTCCAGATGGCGAAGTAGCGCCGTTTGGTGTGGCTGTTGAGATAAAAAAACAGCACCACCAGCACCAGCACGCTCAAGAGCGAAACCAGCAGCCCGACCCGCAGATATTCCTGTGGGATCGCAAGGCTGTCAACTATCCATTGTCCAAGGTGTCTCATATTCCAGCCTTCCTTCAAGCAATTCGGGTGCCAACGCCCACCGCCCGCCCAAGTCCCGGCGGGGGCGCGTTTTGCGTTTGTGGATTCCTTTCTTAATCTTGGTCTTAATCTTAATCCTAATCCCACCCCTGCGTGGCCGGATGCGCCCTTCGCTCCGTTCCCCCTCCAAAGGGGCGTATCTTGACACCACCACGATGGGATCAGCCAATTCCCTCGCCCCGCGCAGCCTGGGAGAGGGTCAGGGTGAGGGGAGCGTTTCCTCCAATAGCGCAGTTCCAGGATGCAACCCCTTGCAAACCCCGATTCTAAAATATGAGAATGCTCGAAACGACCGCCGCCCCGCCGCCGTCCATTTTGCGGGTCTGGATTTGGGACATCCCCCGCGTCTTCCAGCCGTGAAATTGGACACGCCCCGACTCGCGTTGTTTGCTTGCCTCCGCCCTGAAAACCGAGTCTCCTCATTGACAGAACAAGACAACCGCTATGAAGATTAAGTTTTTGTGTCTCTTGGTCACCCTCGCCCTTTCCGTGTCGGCTCAGGATTCCAAGCCTCTGACCGTGTCAAAGGGGACGGAATTCACCGTCACATTGGCGTCCAATCCAACCACGGGTTACAGTTGGGCCTTGGCCAAGCCGCTGGATGCCAAGTTCCTCACTCTCGTCACCAATGTTTACGTGCGGCCCGATTCACGACTCATGGGCGCCGGCGGCAAAGAACTCTGGACCTTCAAAGCCGTCGCCACAGGCACGGCTCAAGTTGATCTCAAATATGTCAGACCGTGGGAAACGAACGTGGCCCCGGTGCGGACGACCAATTTTGTGGTGGTGGTCAATCCGCCCTGATGATTCGCGCTCTGATTCTTTCTTGCCCCCGCCCCCAAAACCGTGTCTCCTGCCCTCATGGATTGCCGGGAAGCGTTCGTCGCTTTGAACATGATTGAAGGACTCGGCCCAGTGCGCGTCCGGCAGTTGCTGGACCGCTTTGGCGACTCCACCGCCATCCTTCGCGCCTCCCGCCCCCAACTCCAGTCCGTCCACGGCGTCGGCCCGGAAATCTCCGACGCCATCGCCAATTGGGAGAAAAATGTGGACCTCGCCGCCGAACTCAAACGCATCGCGCAATCCGGCGTCCGCATCGTCATCCAGTCCGACGAAAATTACCCGCCGCTCCTCAAGCAAATCTACGATCCCCCGGTTCTCCTCTATGTCCGCGGCCAGCTCACCGTCGGGGACAAAAACGCCGTCGCCATCGTCGGCTCCCGCATGACCACCCATTACGGCGTCGAAGTCGCCCGCAAGCTCGGCTACCAGCTTGCCTGCACCGGCGTCACTGTTGTCAGCGGCGGCGCGCGCGGCATTGACACCGCCTCGCATCAAGGCGCGCTCAGCGGCAAAGGGCGCACCATCGTCGTGCTGGGCACCGGCGTCAATTTGGTTTTCCCGGCCGAGAACGCCGAGCTTTTTGAGCGCGTCGCCGCCCAGGGCGCTGTCATCACCCAGTTTCCCTTCAACCGCAAGGCCGACAAACAAAGCTTCCCCATCCGCAATCGCATCGTCGCCGGGATGACCCTGGGCACTGTCGTTGTGGAGGCCAATTTGACCAGCGGCGCCCTCATCACCGCCGGCATGGCCGTCGAATATGGCCGCCAGGTTTTTGCCGTCCCCGGCCGCGTGGATTCCCCGCGCAGCAAGGGCTGCCACGACCTCATCAAGAAAGGCGCCAAACTGTGCGAGGGCGTCGAGGACATCCTCACCGAATTTGAGTACATGTTCCCCGCCACCAACCGTTCCTCCCTGCTGCGCGATTCTCCCGAGCTGCCCGCCATCACCCTCTCGGACACCGAGCAGGCCATCTACGATTTGGTGGACAAGGAGGAGAGCACCACCGACGACATCATCCGCCGCAGCGGGCTGCCCTCCTCCTCCGTCTCCGTGGCGCTGCTGGGTTTGGAGATGAAGCGCCTGATCCGCCAGCTCCCCGGCAAACTCTTCGTCCGAAACAATTAGGCTTTTGATATGAAACTCTCTCGCCTTCTCATCGTTCTGCTCCTGGCGCTGGCGCGAACGGCCGCCGCCGCGCCCTTCGACATCGCATCCATTGGCGTCCAGCAATACAAAGCGGACGATTACATTCGCGCCGCGGTTGCTTTGCAGGCGATGGGACGGGAGGGGGCCTGCCAGGCCCTGCTTGCCTCCGCCAAAACAAACCCCGGCCCCGACTTGCGTTTCTTTGTTCTGTGCCGGATGCTGTTCACGCAACGGGGCACGAACGAGTTTCGGCATCCTTATTATTACCGCGCCTATATCATCGGAGATTTGCGCGATTGGCGGCTTGCCCCCATCGAATTAGTGGACGGGATGCCGTTTTTGCTCACAGCAAATTGGGGAGCCGCGGATGGAGGAGGTCCAGAGAGCGCGGAGAATTATTTGCAATACTGCATGGCCAATTGCGACTGGAACACCTACTCATTTCGGGAAGTAACCCCCAAGCAAAAAAGTGACGCATTGGCCAAGTTCCTGTCCTCAAACAAATTCCAACGACGATTGACCGACTTCGAGCAGAAATTTTTCTCAGCACAGATTGAGTGATCGCCATTAAGGTCAGGTGGAAAGATGATTTGCGCCCTGGCGACTTTGCGACTTTGCGTTGAATTCCTTTTGGTTCCGGCCTTGTCCCCTCCTGAAAAAGCCTCGCGCTTGATACGCTCGCGTCCCTCCAACCAGCCCATATCTGATTGTAAATTCAATTGCCAATTACCGTGAAGCGCGGTAGCTTGTGGCATGATTAAACGTGAAATCGAGGCGTTGGTGCGCAAGCTGGCAGGGGGGTACCCCGCTCTGGCCGTCACCGGCCCACGGCAGGCCGGCAAAACGACCCTGGCCCGCGCCGTATTTCCCGACAAGCCCTACGTCTCGCTGGAAAATCCCGACACCCGCGAGCTGGCCACCGAGGATCCGCGCGGGTTTCTTAAGAAATACGAGGACGGAGCCGTCTTGGACGAAATCCAGAATTGCCCGCCCTTGTTTTCCTACCTGCAGGAGGTGTTGGACTCGTCAAAACAAACCGGCCGATTTGTGCTGACCGGCTCCCAGCAGTTCGGGTTGGTCCAAGGCATCACCCAATCCCTGGCCGGGCGGATTGCCTTCGTGCAATTGCTCCCGTTTTCATGCCACGAGGCTTACGGCAACAAGCCGCCGGGGCTGGACGAAACCTTGTGGCGCGGCTCTTATCCGCCGGTTCATGACCGGCGGCTCGATCCGTCCCTTTGGTATGCCAACTATATGCAGAGCTACATGGAGCGGGATGTGCGCAAACTCATCAATGTGCGCGACCTGACCTCGTTCCAGCGGTTTGTGCGCCTGTGCGCGGGCCGGGTGGGACAGTTGCTCAATCTATCCCAACTGGGCGGCGAGGCGGGCGTCACCCACAACACCGCCAAGGCGTGGCTTTCGATTTTGGAAGCCAGCTACATTATCTTTCAACTGCAACCCCACCACCGCAATTTCAACAAGCGATTGATCAAGACGCCCAAGTTGTATTTTCACGACACGGGACTGGCGGTGTGGCTGCTGTCCATTCGGGAGGCCGGGCAAATTGAGACGCATCCTCAGCGCGGCGCGCTTTTTGAGAACTGGGTCGTCAGCGAGGCGCTCAAAACTCGTTTCAACCACGGGCTGCCCGCCCAGCTCTATTTTTGGCGCGACCAGTCCGGCCATGAGGTGGATTTGCTGATTGAAGCCACGGACCAGATCATCCCGGTCGAAATCAAATCCAGCCAGACGGTGAACGCGGAGTTTTTCACGGGGCTGGAGCACTGGCTGGCCCTGGCCCAGCCCCGCCAGCCCCGGGCGTGGTTGGTCTATGGCGGCAGCGAGGATCATCAACGCAAAGCCACCCGGATCATTTCCTGGCGCCGTATGCCCGCGTTGTCGGATTTGACGGGCTGATCTTATCCGTGCCATACCTGAAATCCGTCC
>JBEKAN010000317.1:0-7365 GCA_050015895.1 Verrucomicrobiota bacterium | reverse complement strand
TCCAGCAGCGCCGATCTGCTGAAAATAGACGCGGCGGAGTTGCCGAGTTGGGTGGGCAACGCCCCGGGGCCGGCGCTGGCATGGAACTATGTGCGGCCCGGCTACAAATTGAGCGTCCACGCCGAACGGTTCGCCGACGCGGCGGTGCTGCAGGCGCTGGCCGATGAGGTGAGCCTGACGACGGTGGTGGCCGACGACGGCCAGGTGATGACGCGGATGGCGCTGCAAGTGCGCAACAACGGACTTCAGCAATTGGAAATCCAACTGCCCCCCGGCTCCAACAAAGTCTGGTCCGCTTATGTCGGCGGCGAAGCGGTCCGCCCCGCGCTGAGCCAGGAGGGCAAGCTGCTGCTGCCCTTGGAGGACGCGGCGACCGGCGGGGACGCGCCGGTTTCCATCGAACTGACTTATATCGGGGAGGAGAAATTCCCGCGCGGCAGCGGCCAAGTCAATTTGATTTCCCCGACTTTGGGGGCGCCGTTGAAGAACGCGCGCTGGGACCTCTATTTGCCGCCGGACTACGACTACAAGAAATTCGCCGGGAGCATGACGCATGAGGCGGAGGCGGCGCCCGTGGTGCAAACCTACTCGTTGAGCGAATACAACAGACAGGAAGCCCAACAGACGGCCAAGAAACAGGCCGACACCATGGCCTACATCAACAACGCCCGCATCTCTGTGACCAACGGCCAGGTTGGTTACGCCAACAACGCCGGCAATTTCATCAAGGGCGGGGCGGTCTCCGACGAATCCACACGCCAGCAATTGGAAATCTTGCAAAAAGACGTTGAAGGCATCGAGGCCAACAATCTCAGCCAACAAGGGCGCGTGTTTAACAATGGGGGTGTGATCTCCAGCCAGTTGGCCAATCCACAGGCGAGGCTCCCCAATCAGTCATACAACGGTTTGGCGCAGCAGGCGCAGCCTGCGCAGGGGGCGCAAAACGGGAATGACGAGATCGCCCGGCAACAGTGGAACAAACTGGAGCAAGCGCAGGAGCTGGCGGTGGCGCGGGTGCAGCCGTTGCATGTGAACCTGCCGACGCGGGGTCTGCACCAGACTTTCACGCAGGTGCTGCAAACCGAAGTGGGCAGGCCGCTGAGCATCCAATTCACGGCGGCCAACACCCAGGGCGGCGGGCTGTTGCGGCGGGTGGCGGGGTGGGGTCTGGCGCTGCTGGTTTTGTGGGCGGTGGTCAGCGCCCTCCTGCGCGGCGCCGAGCGCGCCCCGGAGGCGACATAGAGAAGGGAAAGGGGTTGGACTTTTTTTGACAGGATGATCAGGATGAACGGGATGGACGGGATGGACGGGATGAAGCGGGGATTTTGAAATCCTCGTCATCCTGTCAAAATCCTTCGCGTTCCTTTGCCCTGCTGCCTCTCAATTGCACTCAGATTTCACAGCGCGGCAGAGCCGCAACCGAAGAGGGATTTGCCACAAAAGAACACAAAGATCGCAAAGAAATGCTGACTGTTGAATTTCTTTGGTTGCGGCTTGCCGCCCTGTGTTCGCTTGCGGCTCGTTCAACCTAAACCCGGCAGTTGGATGGAAACAAAAGAACGGAAGCCACAGTTGACACAGATGAACACAGATTTTTCTGAAAAAGTCCTTCACCCGTTGGGTGACTGTTCCATTCACAACTCCTTCTTAGGTGCCGTCAAGAAATAACCTTCACAAGCTGACTGGTCCTTTTGGCGGCTGGCTTTGGCGGCTGGCGGCGTTGCTCCTCAGTCGAAGATCCACGAGGGATATTCTCCTTCGTCGCGCCTTGCCAGCCGCCAAAATCCCGGCGTCATCTCGTAAAGTTTATTTCTTGACGGCACCTTATCTGTGTCAATCTGTGTGAATCTGTGGCTTTAACTGCCTTTTCAAGGTTCAACCGCCGGATTTGGGTGATTCGGATTTTGGGACTTTGGCGAAATCAGCCCAGGAGGCGGAAGCGGACTTCACGGCCTGATAATTCTTGTCGAGTTCCGGCTGGAGCAGAATGAGGGCGGCGATGCGGCGGGCCATCTGCGTGACTTCGCGCGCCTCGTCCGGCGTGAGCGGCCGGCCCAGCAATGCAAATTCCCGGTAGCTGAGCCATTTTTTGACGACCTGATAACCGCCGATGGTGTAATTCCAGACCTTCTCCGGCACGTTGCTCCAGCAGGTCGAATTGTTCAGGTAAATGTCATGCGTAACTTCACCCAAGGCTGGGACGGTTTCGTCCGGGGCGAACGCGCGTGTTTGGAGTTTGCCCTTGCCGGGCATCGTCACGCCGTTCTGCCCCGCGTGACCCCAGCCGGCGGTGAGGGAAAGATCTTGTGAGGAGGATAAGACTGCAATCATTTTCAACTCCTGTCGATTATTTCCATCGGTAACTCCGGTCAATGTCCTTTGCATGTCGAGGAGCAACGCGACCTGTCTGCCCAACTCGGCGGAAGCAAGCAAATCCTCGCGTGACTTTGGCAATGGAACGCGAGGCCAGTCTTGTTGAAGTGCATCCAAATTCTCCATCAGGTACTCGGGTGAATAGCCGATTGCCAGAGTGTGCATCCAAATCAATCCCGCGACCTTCTCATTGGCGTCGGGATTCTTAACCCCGACTTCAGCCAAATAGCAGCGGACATTTGGAGAAATATTTGCAAGGCGATTCGGCCGACCACCTGACTCCTGGCCAGCCATCTCGTGGAGGAAATCTCGCTGCTTGGATTTGTTCTCCTGGCTCAATGCTGCTCCGAATCCTCGCAGAAAAATGGGAAAACACGCGCTGCCAGGGCGAATCAAATGGCGGTCTGGCAGATAGCCTGTCGCATAAAACGGCGTGCCCTCTGTTGAACGTTCCGCTTTCTGGCGGGAAGTCAGGAAAAGATTTCCAGCGCAGCAGGCCCCAAACAAATCCTCGCGCTTCTCGTCGAGCAGTTTCGTTTCTGGGTGCCAATAGAGATGCCGCACATCGAAAGGACGATAGGCAAAATGGACGAAGTAGCCGCTGTTTAATCCATACACGAGCAAAGCCTTGCGCGTTGCAATGGCGTCGAACCGACCAGCAGACTTCATCAACGTTGGAGTTATCAGCCGCAAGTCTTCGTTTGGAATCTTCTCGTCAAAGTAGCTTTCCATCCGGGACTTCAACTTTTGCAGATCAATTTCAATTAGATCCAAGTCTCGGCTAGTATTTACACCCGGAGAGAATTCCAAAAAAAAGTCAGGCAGGCCGGGCCATGACCCATATTCCGTGGAAATCGCCCCCGGCACGAAGGACAGACCGAGCGCCTCCAAGGGCTTTTGTTCCGTGTAAATTTTCTTGATCGGCTCCTTGAGAGAAGCCAGCAGTTGAGCGCGCTTGTCTTTGCCCCAAAGGTGGCGAAATCGAATTTGACCAGCAGGAGCCAGCCTCTGGAGCCTCTGACTCTTCGTTTTCGAAATCCCAGCCTTCTCACGTCTGCGCCTGCGAACCAACGTCGTGATGGCGGTCCCGACTTGAATCCCCTCACGATTGGACTCGGTCGAAAAGGCGCTGGGGTCGGGCCGGCCATCGGGTGTGAGCTTGCCGGTCTTATATTTGTCACCATTCAAGCAATCCACCGTGATGGAATCGAAGGCTTCCAAGTACTTCTCGCGCATTCCGGTGAAGGACAAACCGTCCAGCCAGGAATAATTCGAGATAAAACTGATGATGCCCTCGCCTGACTTTTCAACGATGCGCCGTTCGGCCATGCGAAAGAAGCGAACATAAAGATCGTTCAAGCCTTGGCCTTGTGGCGCAGGGGCGCGCTTGGTCGTGCGATAAGCATCGCTTAAATCGCGCTCTTCTTCCACAGCCACGCCCGCGAAGCCGTTGTAAGGCGGATTGCCGAGGATGACGATGATGTGCTTCTCCTGTTTGATTTCATCCGCTGACACCTTTTCCTCCTTGAATTCGGGAATCGCAAACGCCAGTTGCTTCTTGGCTGCTTCCGAGGGAGGTTCCCAGCCGGTCAGCGCGTTGGTGAGATAAATGGCGGCACGCTCGCCTTTGGCTTCATCGAGCGGAACGGCGAGGTTTTGCAGCAGCAGGCCCATTTGCAGGTGAGCAACCACGAACGGCGCGGGCATGATTTCAAACCCGAAGATACGTTTCTGCGCCGCCTCCCGGATTGTGAGTTCCGCCAACGCGCCTTCGCCCTTTTCTTCCTTGAGTGTTTTCTCAATCCTCCGTAGCACCTCCACGAGGTATTTACCGGTGCCGCAGCACGGGTCGAGCACGAGCACGCGGGGGTCGGCCAGCCCGTCAGGGATGTCCAATTCCTCGCGCAGGGCGGTGTCCACACGCGCGACCTGATATTGTACAATCTCCGGCGGCGTGTACCAGACGCCCAATTGCTTGCGGAGCGCGGGGTCGAAGGCCTGGAGAAAGGGTTCGTAGAAATACTGGACCGCGTCGTCTTCCACAAACCGTCCAAAGAACGCCGCGCGATCAACCCGGTTGAGCGCCGCCGCCGTCCAATCCAGGACCTCCACCAGGCCGAGTGGACCGAGCTTTGTGGGCGTGGCCACCTGCTCGAATAGGGCCTTGATCATTGGCACATGGAGCGTCCAAGCGGCCGTCTTCCAATCGAAATCATCGTTACGTTCGGGCTTTTCCTTGTGCCAGAGAACCCATGCGGAAAACACACCATAAAACAAAGTTTGAACAAGTGTGGAGCGGAAGAAGTGCTCGCCTTTCTCGGCCTCGAATTTCATGCCCAGCGAATCTTCCAGCGCGCTGCGAACCGCGGCCAGCGCCGGCAAATCGCCCGCGTTTTCGACCCGCGCCCGCGCGTCGCGGGCGTAGGAGGCCAGGAAGAAAGCCACGTCTTTGGGATTCTTCAACTCCGCGTTGGTCAGGAGAACACGCTTGAGATATTCCTCGAAGCGCTCGCCCAGTTCGCGGGCGGCCTTGCGCGGCTGCGCGGCGATCCGCCAAAAAGATTTTTCGTCGGGCGCGAGTTGAAAGGACTCAAGGCGGATGGGGTTGCCGTTGTCCCCGCGTCTCAGGAGCAGGAAGTCGCGGTAGTTGGTCACCAGCACCTGCCCGTAATGAACCACATAAGCGCGGATTTGTTTGGTGGCGGCAATTTCGTCCACATCAGCGTCGGCGGCCTTGACTTCAATGACGCCGCGCGAGGGGAGCGGGATTCCGCAGAGCGGAGCATCCACGTCGGTGTTATCGAGTTGGTCGCAAGTGAACAACCCGCCATCCGGCAACCCCGCGCCGCTGTTCCTGACATGGATGAAGCAGCGGACTTTGGGTTTGAGAGTGTGGCCGAGGGCATTGAGGAGATTGGCCAGAGCGCCGTAGCCGGAAGTCTCCTTGACGACCGCGCCCGAGGAATGTATGGCCCACAATTCGCCGAGATAAGTTTCGAGGGCGTTGGTCATGACAGAAGCCAATGATTCTGGAAATTCCGCCTGATGTCCAAATGAAATTGTGTTCCGCTCAAGGGCCGCAGAGGGGGCCGAAGTTGGCGCAGACGCGGAAATCGGCGCCCGGCCGGACCGCCGCGGATGGGTGGCGCCAACGCGGGCGTGTCTTGACGACGGAAACGCGCGCATCTGGACACCACCACCACGGGATTGAACGAACCCCTCTCCCTGGCCCTCTCCCCGCTGCGCGGGGCGAGGGAAATGTCACGGCTCGCAGACAGAACAGATTACGGAAGCGCACCAACGGTGCGAGGAGTCTCGCCCTGCGAGGGAATTGGCAGATCGCGTCCTGGTGGCCGCAAGATGTGCCCGACGGAAACACTTTCTGAGTTTTCTGCTTGCGCGACGGGAGGGATTGGCGGAAAATCAGAAACATGCCGAACCGAACACGCAGCCAAACTGAATCGGCATAACAATCAAGAGTCCCATGAAAAGAATCATTTCAACGAGTTTGTTCGCATTTGCGTTCTGGGCCAGCCCGTTGCCGGCGGAGGTGAAGCTGGCCAGCCCGTTCACCAGCCACATGGTCTTGCAACGCGAGAAACCGGCGCCGGTCTGGGGCACGGCGGAGGCGGGGGAAAAAGTGACGGTTGATTTTGCCGGGCAAAAGGTATCCGCGACGGCGGGCGCGGACGGCAAGTGGCGGGTTGACCTTCAGCCAATGGACGCGTCGGCGGAGAGCCGGACGCTCACCGTCACCGGCTCGAAAACCGCGCAGCCGATCGCGCTGGAGGACGTGCTGGTGGGGGAAGTGTGGCTGGCGTCCGGGCAGTCGAACATGGTGTTTCCGGTGGCGGGGAAGGGCGGGCCATACGGATTGCTGAACGAGGAGCAGGAAATCGCCGCCGCCAATTACCCGCTGGTCCGCATGTTCACGGGACGAGACACGAAGGTCTATGAACCAAAAGCCACCGTGGCCAGCGGCGGCTGGATCGTGTGCGGGACGAACACGGTGGGGGGATTTTCGGCGGTCGGGTATCTCTTCGCGCGCAATCTGCAGAAGGAACTCCAGGTGCCCGTGGGCATCCTCACGGAGGCGTCGGGGGCGAGTTGCGCGGAGGCGTGGATATCGCGGGAGGCGCTGGCGGGGGATCCGCAGCTCAAGTTCATGCTCGACGCGCTGGACGCGAGTGAAAATTATTTTCGGGCGCCGCCGGCGAACCGTCCCGCGGTGGCGCCGCTTCACCCGACGCCGATCAACAAACCCCGTGCCGCGGGCGGCCGCGGCGGAGGCGGGGACCCGGCGGGCGACCAGCATTTCGCGACGGTGCTGTTCAACGGGATGATCGCCCCGGTGATCCCATACGCGATTCGCGGCGCGCTGTGGTATCAGGGGGAATCCATCGCCTGGGGCACGCCGGGGCTGAATCTGTACGGGGCGGTGCAGAAGGCGTTGATCAAGGACTGGCGGGCGCGGTGGGGCGAGGGCGATTTTCCGTTCTACCTTGTGCAGCTTCCCGGCCAGCAAAACATCAGCAACAACCCGCGCATCCGGGAGGAGCAGGCCAGCGTGCTGGCGCTGCCGAACACGGGCATGGCGGTGACGATTGACACGGGCGAGGCGCGGAACGTGCATCCGAAGAACAAAGAACCGCTGGGGGACCGGCTCACGCGCATCGCGCTGGCGAACACGTACGGCCGCAAGATGGAGTATTACGGCCCGATGTATGAGGGGATGAAAGTGGAGGGAGGGGCGATACGAGTGACGTTCACGCATCTGGGCGGCGGACTGACGGCGAAGGGGGACAAGCTGAAAGGATTTCAAATCGCCGGCGAGGACAAGAAATTCGTGGAGGCCGAGGCGAAGATAGACGGCGAGACGCTGGTGATCAGCAGCGCGCAGGTGGGGGCGCCGGTGGCGGTGCGATACGCGTGGGACAATTATCCCGAAGGGATGGGCTGCAATCTGTACAACGCCGCCGGGCTGCCCGCGGC
>JBEKAN010000316.1:0-8582 GCA_050015895.1 Verrucomicrobiota bacterium | reverse complement strand
CCGCCCGCTTTGGCCGCGTCAAAAGCCCGCCCGCGCAGACCACCAGCGCCAGGATGGAAACCACGGCTCCGATCTCAAATCCGCGATCCCGGTAAATCAGCCGCACTTCGTGACGGCCCGCCGGCACTTCGACCGCTTGGAAGCCTTCATTGGCCCGCCACAACGGAACCGCCGCCCCGTCCACCGACGCCTTCCACCAGTGATAGTAGGACTGCGCGACCACCAGCATCGTGCGCGTGGCCGCTTGCGTTTGAAACACGCAGCGCGCCGCCGTGAAATTGCTGGAGATAATTACCGCTCTCGGATCAGCCGCCGCCGTCACCTTCTTGCTCCCCTCCAGCGGCAGATAAACGACCTGGTGCGGCTCGAAATCCGGCGAAGCCAGCGCGTTGAGCGTCGCCGCGTCGTCCTTGAACACCGGCTGCTGTCCGATGGTGGCCCAGGGCATGAAATTGGTTTGCGGCGTCCAGACGAACAGGTTCGTGCAGAGTTGCGACACTCCAAGGAACTCCTGCAATTTTGGCAGCGGCGCGTCCTTGTCCTTGTAAAGCCGTGCCGCCACCGCGCTCTCCTCCCGCAGGTGGATCGGGAAAAAGCCGTTCACTTCCGGAACCTCGTCCAGCAGGTTCAGGTCGCCGTAGAGCAGGCTTCGCTGGGCCGAAAACCACTTTTCCAAGTCCCACCCGTACAAAGCGAGCATCAGGATTTTCGGCTCGCGGGCCAGCATCGTGCGCGATTCTCCCAGTCGCGGCGCGCGCGTCATCATCGGCGTCCTCCGCTTGTAGTCGCTGGCGAGGACAGTCGGGTTTTGTCGCGGAACGTGGGTGCAAATGTCCGCCCCCATCAGGAGCAGCAACCCAAACGAGACCATCAACTGTCCGGCCTTTTCCCGGCGGCGCGCCAGATAAAGAAGGGCTCCGATTCCCGCCGCCAGAATCAGCAGACGGACCAAGCCGTTCATCCCCACCAGGTCCCGCGAATTTTCCGGGAAGGGAACATCAAACGCGAGGACCGCCACCGCCGCCGCCAACACCGCTCCCGTCAACACCAAACTCCCGCGCACCGCCGCCGCCGCCCGCCCTTGCAGCCAGACGACCCCCGCCGCCGCCAAAAGCGGCAGGCAAAAATCGGTGATGATCACATACTTGACCGGGTAACGCGTGATCCCCAAAAACGGCAGGAGCGTCCTCAAAACTTTCAGCACAACGCCCGTGTCCCCCATCGCGCACAGGACACCTCCCGCCGCCAGCGCGCCCAGGAAAATGGTGCGCGCGTTGCGGACTTTCATCACCCCCAGCAAGGCCAGCAGCAGCGTGACGACGCCCATGTAATAGGAGGAGACCCACGCCTGGTTGGGCTGCATGAACACTCCCGAAATGGATCCCACCATGCGGAAAAGCGGCACCAGGAAATTGGCCGCGCCCCAGGGCGGCATGGACCAGTCGTTTCCCCCCGCGCTGGTGTTGCGGTCCCCGTGCGCCAGAAAATCCATCCAGGGCAGAAGTTGCGCCGCCGCCAGCGCGGCGACAAGCCCCGCCACACACGACAGCCGCCCCAGCCCGGCCCAAAACCCCCGTTTCCGCAGCCAGACCCCGACGAGGAAACTCCCCAGGACGATCAACCATGTGTAGAGGATTTCCTCGGGGGAGCCGGTCAGCATTTGCATTCCGCCCGCCAGCGCGGCCAGGAACAGCGTCCGCCGCCCTTCGGTCCGGGCGCGCTCGCACAGCCACACCACCCAGGGCATCCACGCCAGCGTGGGGATCAGGTTCGGCCACATCCAGGAATGCAGCGCCAGCCCGTTCCAGGCGAACGCCAGTCCGGCCACGCTGGCGGCAAACCGGTTTCCAAACCAGCGCCGCGCCAGGAAATACATCCCCATTCCCGCCAGGAGAACATGCGCCAGGATGTAGAGGTTCATGGACCAGGGCATGGGCAGCAACACGTAAATCAGCGACGGCGGATAGAGCGCCAGCGTGAGCCATTGCGCCAGAAACGGGATGCCGCAGTCGCTGTAAGGGTTCCACAGCGGCACCTCCCCGCGCCAGAGGCAGTTTCGCAGATACATCCCCACCGGGTATCCGAACTGCCCCGCGTCGCGGTAGAACAAGGCGTGCGTTCCCACGATGATCTCCGGACAATAAATGACCATCAGCAGGCCGAGCAGCAAAGTCAGGCGGGTGACGGTGAACTCCCTGTCAAAATCCGTTCGCAAACCGGGTGGGTCAGAGTTCATTGTCCGGGCGCGAGCCTGCCTTCTTCGCTCCCCTTTGTAAAGCCAACAAGCATTCTTCCCGCATTAGATCGCTCCAGTCTTGGGTGTTGGGGACGCGGCGCGGCGTGCCGACCTGTGGATTTTGCGGAAACCGCACGGAGGCCCGAAGTTTGAAGTTTGATGACCCGCCTCCATTTGTTATGTTCCACCGCGCATGCAAACTTCATTGTCCGGCAAGTGGGTTTTGATCACCGGCGCCTCCAGCGGATTCGGCGCGGCCGCCGCCCGCGCCTTTGCGGCGCAGGGCGCTCATTTGCTCCTGGGCGCGCGCCGGCTGGACCGGCTGGAAAGAATCGCCGCCGAAGTCCGCCAGCCCGGCGCCGCCCGCACGCTGGATGTCACCCGCACCGCGAGCGTGGAGGCTTTCTTGCAATGGGCGCGCGCCAAAACCAGCCGGGTGGATGTGCTCATCAACAACGCCGGCGGCGCCCTTGGCCTGGACCCCGTCGCCGGCGGCACGGACGAAGATTGGGAAACGATGCTCCAAACCAATGTCCTGGGCCTGCTGCGGGTGACCCGCGCCGTGCTGCCGTTGATGATGAACAATCCCGGCAGCTCCATTTTGAACATCGGCTCCATCGCCGGCCATGCCGCCTATGAGGGTGGCGCCGTCTATTGCGCCGCCAAGGCGGGCGAGCGCAAAATCACCCAGTCGCTCCGATTGGAGTTGAACGGCACGGGAATCCGAGTCGGTTCCATAGACCCCGGCCTGGCCGAAACGGAGTTCTCGGTCGTGCGGTTCAAGGGCGACGCGGCCAGGGCGGGCAAGGTCTATCAAGGCATCCACGCGCTGACGGCGGAGGACATCGCGGAGACGCTGGTCTGGGTGGCGGGGCGGCCGGCGCATGTCAACATAGATGAGATCCTCATCAAGCCGACCGACCAGGCGGCGATCACCAAGGTTTTCCGACGCGGCCAGTGAGGCAGCCAGTCATTCTTGGTTGGCGGGGCGCGCGCTCGGTGCGCGGCGCGGCGGGCGGAGGACCACCCGCCCCGCCCGCACGCGACACTGGACTGACGCATTACGGGTCAGCCGACTTTTTTATTGACACTCCAGAGCAGGACGGCGCCGACGGACTGGAAGATGAAGTTGGGCAGCCAGATCACCAGGCAGGGGAATCGCTCCGGATGATTCTCCCAGGCCTGGCCCAGCACCATGAAGCTGTAATAGACCAGCACCAGCACCAGCGCCGTGGCAACCCCCACGCTGGTCTCGCGGCGGTGTCCGCGCACCCCCAGGGGAATCCCCACCAGGGTGAAACCAATGCAGGCGAAGGAGAACGCCACCTTCTGGTTCAGATACACCAGCACCGGCATGGTCATTTCCGCGGACGCCGCGCGGATTTCCTGCTGCGCCTTGAGCAGGTCGGCCCGGGTCGCGCCGGGCGGCGGGGCCGGGTTGGAGCCGCGTTCCAGCCAGGCCAGTTTGTCCAGAAGCTGGCGGAAGGTCATTTCGCCGACGTCAACGGGAATGGGGGCGTCGGCCTTGGGATAGGGCACCGGGCCAAGAGGGAAGTCGCCGGAGGGGCCGGGCGACCACGAGCCGTTCTTGTCGCGCGTGGCCGTGATGGCGCGTTCGGCGGGGGTGGACTTGAGATTGAGGATGATTTGTTTGTTGGCGTTGTCAAACACGATTTCCGCCCTGGGCGCCTTGGCCCAGAAGACCACCTGGTTGTGTTCATCCCATTCCATGACCATCACGTCGTCCAGGTTGGTGCCGTCGCTGTGTTTCTTGAGGGCGTAAACGGTGTACTTGCCGAACGTCATGTAATGGTTGCTTTGGAGGAGGTTGCCGGGGCCTTGCATGCTGGCGCGCCGCAGGAGCTCCTTGTAGGCGACGCGGCTGGCGGGGCCGAGATCGAAATTGAGCCACGCGCACAGCCCGCTGACCACGACGCCGACCCCCAGCACCGGCGCGACCAGGCTGCCCAGGCTGATCCCGCTGGCCCGCGCCGCCGTCAACTCCTGGTCGGCGCTGAAGCGGCCAAACACCAGCAGGACGGCTGTCAGCATCCCCATCGGCAGGGAGAAACCCAGCACATAAGGGATCAGCAATAGGATGGCATGAAGCGCCAGTCCGAGGGTGGCCTGCCGCTGGATCACCAGGGAGAGGATTTCCTTGAGGACATTGCCCAGCAAGAGAACGGACGTGAACACAAACACCGCCAGCCCCAAGGTCGCCAGCACTTGGCGCGTGATGTAGAGGTCCAACGTCTTCACGGCGTCAACCATGCGCAAGCCCCGCCCAAAAAGCGAGGATCAAAGGAGGGAGGAGGCCGCGCCGGGCGCATGCCATCTTCCTTCGCCGCATCCTTTGGACGACTACTGTTTGGCGGTTTCGTCCGCCGCGTCGAAGGCGTGCTGCAACGCCACCAAATCCTCGCCCGGCTTGAGCGATTCCAATATGGCTTGCTCGGCCTTGAGCTGCTCGGTGGAGTAGGCGGCGGCCTTGATGGACAAGCCGATCCGGCGGTCCGTCTTGTCAATCTTAATGACCCGGGCCGTCACCTCCTGGCCCACCTTGAGCACGTTCTTGATCTTCTCCGTCCGCTCCTCGCTGACTTGCGAGATGTGGACCAGGCCGTCAATGTCATGCTTGAGGCCGACGAACGCGCCGAAGCTGGCGAGCTTGGTGACGTTGCCCGTGACCATGTCGCCCACCTTGTAAAACTGGTCAATGTTGCTCCAGGGATCCACGGTGAGCTGCTTGGCCCCCACGGAGATGCGCTGGTTGGCCTTGTCCACCTCCAGCACCACCGCCTCCACTTCGTCCCCTTTCTTGAAGACTTCCGACGGATGGTTGATCTTGCGCGTCCAGGAGATGTCCGAAACGTGGATCATGCCGTCCAATCCCTCCTCCAGTTCGATGAAGGCGCCGTAGCTGGTGAGATTGCGCACCTTGCCCTTGACACGGGCGCCGGGCGGATATTTCTCCAGGGCCTTGTCCCACGGATTGGCCTCCAGTTGCCTGATGCCCAGGGAGATTTTTTGCTCGTCGCGGTTGATCCCCAGGACCACGGCTTCGATGTCCTGGTCGGCTTTGAGGACATCGGAGGGCTTGGCGATGCGCTTGGTCCAGGAAAGCTCGGTGACATGCACCAACCCCTCGACTCCGGGCTCCAGCTCCACAAACGCGCCGTAGGGCACCAGGTTGACCACTTTGCCCTTGACGCGGGCGCCGACCTGGTATTTGGCGTCAATGTTCTCCCACGGGTTGGCCAGCTTCTGCTTGAGGCCCAGGCTCACCCGCTCCTTCTCCTTGTTGATGTCCAGCACCACCACGTCAATGTCCTGCCCCACCTTGAGGATTTCGGAGGGATGGCCGATGCGGCCCCAGCTCATGTCGGTGATGTGGGTCGCCCGGGGTCATTTCGGTGAGGAGTTTGGAGCGCTTGTCGCTGCGCTGCTGCTCGATCAGCTCCCGGCGGGACAGGACGATGTTCTGGCGGTCCTGGTTGATTTTGACGACTTTGAACTCGTAGCTGTTGCCCAGAAACTGGGCCAAATTTTTGGGCGGAACGATGTCAATCTGCGAGGCGGGCAGAAAGGCCTCCACGCCGATGTTGACCAGCAGACCGCCTTTGACGGCCGCCTTGACTTTTCCGGTGATGGTGCCGCCCTCATTGCAAATGGTAAGGATTTTGTCCCAATTCTGCTTGAACTCGGCTTTTTCCTTGGAGAGAACGACCATGCCCTCCTTGTCCTCCAGTTTTTCGATGAGGACATCCACCACGTCGCCGATTTTGACCGCCTTGATGTCCTCGAATTCGTTCCCGGAAACCACGCCCTCGCTTTTGTAGCCGATGTCCACGAGAACTTCCTTGGGGCGCACTTCAATGACTTTTCCTTTGACGATTTCTCCGGGGGCAAAACAGGCCGGGCTTTGCCGGAGGGCTTCTTCCATGGTGAGCATAATGATTATGAGTTCATAAACTGCGGGAGGCTTGCGGGGCGCCGCTTTGGGCGCGCTCGAAGACTCCATTGCCTACCTGACCACGTTGTCTGGCAACGGAGGTTGAAGGTTAGGTATCGTTGTTGACTTTTTTTTCTCAGCCTCAACGAACGCCGCACACACGGCGTTCAGGCGGATTTCACCATACCCCATCTCCGGGGGAACGCAAGGGCAAAAATAGCCCAAATCACAGCCGGGCGCCCTATCCCGGTGGGCACAGTTCATAACTGGTGCTGCGCCCGCCCGCCTCCTCCTTGACGAGTATCCGGCGAATCAGCAAATCGCTGATGTCCCGCAGCGCGGTGTCCTGCGAACATTTCGTCAGCTTGGCCCATTTGGTGGAGGTTAGTTTGCCCTCGAATCCATCCAGAAGGCGGTTGAGGACCGATCGCTGACGGTCATTGAGCGACTCCCCCGCGCGCGCCTTCCAGAACCGGGCCTTGATCAACACGGCTTCCAACATCTTCTCCGACGCGGCCATGGCGCGTTTCCAGCAGTTCAGGAACCACTCGATCCAGGAGGTGATGTCGAGCGTTGCTTTCTGGCCGCGTTCCAGCACGTTGTAATAGGCCTTCCGCTCGCGTTGGATTTGAGCGGACATGCTGTAAAAACGCTGCGCGCTTTTCTCGGATCGCGCCAGCATCATATCCGCAATCGCGCGGGCAATTCTCCCGTTGCCGTCGTCGAACGGGTGAAGGGTGACGAACCAGAAGTGCGCCACAGCGGACTGGATCACCGGATCCGTTTCCAGCGGAGAATTGAACCAAGCGAGGAAACGGGCCATTTCCCGCGCAAGCCTGACGGAGGCGGGCGCCTGATAATGCACCTTTTCGCGCCCGATGGGCCCCGACACCACCTGCATGGGGCCGCTTGCGTCCGCGCGCCACGCGCCAACGGTAATGCGCCCCATGCCGCTCCTGCCGGTTGGAAACAACGCCGCGTGCCAACCCCATAATCGCTCCTCCGTCAGAGGCGCCTCATATTTCCGGGTCGCGTCGAGCATCATTTCGACGATGCCCTCGACGTGCCGGTCCAGTTGCCACGCGGCCCCAATATCCATGCCTAAGCGTCTGGCAAGGGAGGATCGCACCAGCTCGGCATCCAGTTTTTCGCCTTCAATCTCGCTGGTTTTGAGGACATCCTCGGTGAGCGTTTGCAAAGTGGCCTCCTCGCGCAACCGAAAGCCCAGCGCCTCCATCCGCCCAAGCAAGCGGCCTTGCAAGTGGCGCGCCTCCGCCAGCGGACCAGCCAAGTTTGCCTGATCCCACTGAAATTCCGGCCAGTCTTTGCGCTTATGAATATACATACAATCTCCGCATTATTTACGGAGATTATACCCCCTATTCTCCGCACTGGCAAGCCAATGGGCCGAAGGCCCGCAATGTGAGAGCGTGGCGTTCAGCGCCCGGCGCTAAAACCGTCCCGGTTCCAGCACCGCTTTCGCATGTGACAACAAGAAAAACAGCGAGGCTGGCGTGATGCCAGCCTCGCTTGGTTCTTCGCCCTGGTTCCTCCCGTTCGATCTTAGTAGTCCATGCCGCCGCCCATGCCGCCCATGCCGCCGCCACCGTGGCCGCCGGCGGGCGCCTTTTCCTTCTCCGGGATCTCGGTGACGAGGCACTCGGTTGTCAACAATAAACCGGCGATGGAGGCCGCGTTCTGCAGCGCGGTGCGCGTGACCTTTTTGGGGTCCACGACGCCGGCTTTGACCAGGTCCTCGTACTCGCCGGTGCTGACGTTGTAGCCTTCGTTGCCTTTGCGGCGCTTGACTTCCTGGACGACAATGGAGCCTTCCACGCCGGCGTTGCGGGCCAGTGCGCGCAGCGGCTCCTCAATGGAGCGCTTGACGATATCCACGCCGATCTGCTCGTCGCCCTCCAGCTTCATCGCCTCCAGGACGGGCAGACAGCGCAGCAGCGCCACACCGCCGCCGGGGACAATGCCCTCCTCGACCGCGGCGCGGGTGGCGTGCAGGGCGTCCTCGACGCGGGCCTTTTTCTCCTTCATTTCGGTTTCGGTGGCGGCGCCGACGTTGATGACGGCCACGCCGCCGGCCAGCTTGGCGAGCCGTTCCTGCAATTTTTCCTTGTCGTAATCGGAGGTGGTCTCCTCGATCTGGCGGCGGATCTGGTTGACGCGTCCCTGGATGTCGGAGGACTTGCCGTTGCCTTCGACGATGGTGGTGTTTTCCTTGTCCACCACAATGCTCTTGGCGCGGCCGAGGTCCTCCAGGCCGACGCCCTCGAGCTTGACGCCGAGGTCCTCGCTGATGAACTTGCCGCCGGTGAGGGTGGCGATGTCCTCGCACATGGCCTTGCGGCGGTCGCCGAAGCCGGGGGCTTTGACGGCGCAGAC
>JBEKAN010000315.1:0-5682 GCA_050015895.1 Verrucomicrobiota bacterium | reverse complement strand
GGTCAAGGCCGCGACCGACGCCGCCGCGCAGGCCATCAAGGCCATCAAGGGCGAGCTGGTCACCGTCCATGTCATCGCCCGTCCCCATCAGGACATCGAATCTGTGTTGCCCAAGAAGAAGTGAACCGTCAACCGGCGGATCGCAGGTCCGGCGAACCGGTTGCAGCCGCGGCGGCGCGGCCGGTTCGGGATTTGCCACCCGCCAATCGCGCTTATGTTCCTCGCCAAAGTTGAAGGGGCCGTGGTGGCCACCAAGAAAGACCTGTCCATGAACGGGCGCAAACTGCTGCTCCTCCGCCCCCAACTGGTGGATGACAAGGACCCCTCGAAATTCCGCCCCGGCCCCAACACCGTCGTCGCCGTGGACAGCGTCGGCGCGGGAACCGGCGAGCTGGTCCTCTTCACCCAGGGCAGTTCCGCCCGCCTGGCCCCGAACATGAAGGACGCGCCGGTGGACGCGGTCATCATCGGCATCGTGGATTCGGTGGATGTGCTCGGCAAACAAATCTTCAACGCCCGGTCGCAGTGACGCTAGTTTTTCCAAGCCATGAGCGCTGTGAACGAAACGTTGATTCGTGACATCGTGGGCGAGGTGATCGGGCGGCTCAATAGCTCTCTTCCCGCGGCAGTGCCCGCCCGTCGCGTTCCGGCCGCCTTCCCGGCCCCGCTCCCCAAGCCGCCGGAAAAATCCTGCGGGTGCCCGGCGCGGCGCGGCAGACATCCCTTTGGCGTTTTTCAAGACGCGAACGAGGCTTGCGCCGCGGCGGAGGGCGCGTTTTTGCAATTGCAAAAAAAAGGGGTCGGCGCGCGGGAACGGGTCGTGGACATCATCAAAATGCTCTCCGACGCCAAAGCGGTGGAGTGGGGGCGCTTGGAATTTGAGGAGACGAAGATCGGGCGTCTGGAGCACAAAATCGAGAAGCTCCGCCTTGTGCGCCTGGTGCCGGGAGTGGAATGGCTCCGGCCCGACGCGCGCAGCGGCGACCACGGAATCACCCTGGAGGAGCACGCGCCCTTCGGGGTCGTGGGCGCGGTGACACCCAGCACCCATTCCATTCCGACCCTCAGCGGCAACGCGGTCAGCATCATCGCCGCGGGCAACGCCGTCGTGTTCAAGCCCCATCCCTCCGCCGCCCGTTGCGCCGCCGTGGCCGTGCGCGCCTACAACGAGGCGATTCGCCAGGAAATTGGCGTCGAAAACCTGATCTGCCTTTGCGCGCGGCCGACTCTGGATTCGTTCCAGGCGATCTGTAGTCACGAAGCCGTGCGGCTCCTGCTCGTCACCGGCGGGGAAGCCGCCATTCAAGCCGCCATGCGGGCCGGCAAGCGCGTGATTTGCGCCGGCCCTGGTAATCCGCCCGTGCTGGTGGACGACACATGCGGCCTGTCGCGCGCGGCCCAGTCGCTCATCCAGGGCGCGGCTTACGACAACAATCTTTTGTGCGTCGGCGAAAAGCAGGTCTTCGTCCTCGACAATGTCGCCGACAAATTGATGGCGGAAATGGGCCGGCAGGGCGCGGCGCGGCTCACTTCCAATCAACTCGCGCTCCTGACCAAAGCGGCGTTCCCAGAAGGGCCGGGCGCCGGCGGCGCGCGCGCCGGGTTGAACCGCGATCTCATCGGCAAGGACGCGTCGGTCCTGGCCCGCGCCGCCGGGGCGGACGTGATGCCGGAGACGCGGTTGCTCTTCGCCGAGACGGAGGAAAAACATCCGTTCGTCCAGGAGGAACAGATGATGCCGTTCCTTCCCATCGTGCGCGTGAGGAGCGTCGAGGAGGGAATCGCGGCGGCCAAAGAATCCGAGCATCAACGCCGCCACACCAGCATCATTCATTCGCTCAACATCGAGCGCATCACGGCGATGGCCCGCGCGCTGGACACCGCCATTTTTGTCAAGAACGGCCCCTCCACCGCCGGCCTCGGACTGGGCGGCGAGGGGTATCTCAGTTTTTCCATCGCCACGCCGACCGGCGAAGGGGTGACCAATCCGGGGACCTTCGCGCGCGCGCGCCGCTGCGTGATGGTGGACCATTTGCAAATCTATTGAGCCATGCTATTAGCCCGTGTCGAAGGCAATGTGGTCGCCACTCGAAAGCATCCCAGCCTCGAGGGATGGCCGCTGCTCATCTGCCAGCCGATCAACAACGCCGGCCACCCCGAAGCCGCGCCCCTGGTGGCCATTGATCCCCACGGCGCGGGCATGCGCCAGCGCGTGATCATTTCCTCCGACGGCGCGGCGGCTCGCATCGCCGTGGGCGACCCGAAAAGTCCGGCGCGCTGGATGATCATCGCCATTTTGGACGAAAGTCCGGCGGGGGGGCGCGCATGAGGCTGGGCGCTGTCATTGGCCGGGTGACTCTGAGCCGAACTGTGCCGGGGATCGCGGGCGCGCGCTGGCTCATTGTCAGTCCCTTCACGCGGGAACATTACCAGCAAGGCAGGCTCACTCCCCCCGGCATGAGCAAGGACCCCAGTCTGGTGGTTTATGACGACCTGGGCGGCGGCGTCGGCCAGACCATTGGCTTCATCGAAGGCCGCGAGGCCTCCTCCCCTTTCGAGCAGCCGACTCCGATTGACGCCATCAACGCCGCCCTCGTGGACGAGATTTCCTACCATCCAATGTCAACATGAAAAAAATCATCAGTGTGAAAGATTTGCAGGACTTGGTCCGGAGCGGCCTGGGAGTCGCCTCCCTCCCGCCGGACGCCTTGCTGACGCCCTCGGCCCGCGATTTCCTGCACGAACTGGAAAGCAAAGAAAAAGAGGCCGCCCGGCGCGCAAAACCGCAATCGGACGACGACCCGGGACCGCCCGCCAAGCCGCTCTCGTCCAAAAGCGCCAAGTCCGAATTGGAGGCGTATTTCGACTCCAGCCCCTGCCAGAACCTCAAGCTGCAGATCTGCGACATCGGCCGGCGCTTGTGGCAGCGCGCCTATGTGGACGGCAACGGCGGCAACATCGCCATTCGCGCCGGCGAGGACATCGCCGTCTGCACCCCGACCCTGGTCAGCAAGGGCTTCATGAAACCCGATGATATGTGTCTGGTGGACTTCGAGGGCAACCAGATTTGCGGCGCCAAGAAGCGCACGAGCGAGATTCTGATGCACCTGCAGATGATGAAACGCCAGCCCAAGGCGGTCGCCACGGTGCATTGTCATCCCCCGCACGCCACCGGCTTCGCCGTCGCCGGAGTCCAGCCGCCGACCTGCATGGTGCCCGAATACGAGGTGTTCGCCTCCGTCGCAATCGCTCCCTACCGCACGCCGGGCACGCCCGAAATGGGGCGGCTGGTCGCCGATTTGGTGGACAAGCACAACGTCATCCTCATGGCCAATCATGGCGTGGTTTCCTGGAGCCACAACAGCTTGGAGGACGCCTATTTCAAAGTGGAAATCTTGGAGGCCTATTGCCGCACCGTCCTGGTCGCCGCGCAATTGGGCAAGCCGTCCAACACCATGACCCCCGCGCAGCTTCAGGACCTGCTCAAGATCAAGCAGGGCCTGGGCATTCCCGATCCGCGCCACGGACTCAAGGAGTGCGAACTGTGCGACAACAACGAGTGGCGGCCGGGCGCGGCCTGCGTCTTGCCGCAAGGCGCGGCGCAGCCCGCCGGGCTTGACGCGGAAGCCGAGGCCGCCGTCAAGGCCATCACCGACCAGATCATGGCCGGAATCAGCAAATGAAAGGAGATCCTATATGCGACAGACTCATTGTTATTTGACCCGTTTCCTGAATCGCGCCCTCTTTTGCGCCGCGCTCGCCGCCTTTTCCTTGCAAGCCGCCCCCGCCATCACCTCGGTCGCCAAAAACACGGAGACGGTGGGCAAATATGAAAAGCTCGAACTCACGGTGGCGCTGACGGCAACCTATGAGAATCCGTACGATCCCGATCAAATTGACCTGTCGGCGGAATTCACCTCGCCCGCGGGCAAGGTCTGGAAAGTCAACGGGTTCTATGGCGCGGATCCAATCGCAACTCCTTCCGCGCCCAATGGACGGGGAGGGCGGGGGGCGGTGGCATTGACCAATTTCGCCTGGAGAATCCGCTTCGCCGCCAATGAGACCGGCAATTGGAAATATGTCCTCAGCGCGAAGGACTCCACCGGGACCACCAAAAGTTCGCAGGGCGCGTTCGCCTGCGCGCCCTCCAAATTGCACGGATGGGTCAGGGTCGCCCCGAACAAGCGGTATCTCTGCTGCGACGACGGGACTTCCTTCTATGGAGTCGGCGTGTGCCATGCCTGGAGCGTTTCCACCACCACCCTCACTCAGATGCAGGACCTGGGATTCAACACCTATGTGTATTGGAACGGCACTTATGACAGCGCCGGCGGCAACAACCTCATCGAATCCATGTCGTCGGGAATTGGCAAATACGACCAGGCCAAATGCGCCCGGCTCGACAACCTCATCAACTGGTCGGCCGAGCGCGGCATTGGCATGATCCTCGTCCTATGGCCCCATGATTACCTCTGCGACAACCACGGCGACATGGGCACTTGGCCCTCCAAATGGACGCTCAATCCCTACAGCCAGATTGTCTCCTCCACCAACTTCTACAGCGACGCAAAAGCGTGGGACTACCAGGCGAAAATGTACCGTTATATCATCGCGCGCTGGGGCTACAGCGTCGGGTTGGAGGGCTGGCAGGTGATAGACGAAATTGAAGGCACCACCGCTGGGAAGTACAACAAAGCCGCGGGCAACCTTTGGACCGCGAAAATCGCCTCCTTCTTCCAGACAAACGACCCTTTCAAGCACCCCACCACCGCTTCCCTCGGCGGTTTCTGGGATGAGGGGGATAAAGCCAACGACCTCTCGAACACCGAGCATTACGGAAGCTCCGCCCCGGCCACCGTGGTCAATCTGGTTCACCGCCTCTGGAACGGCTACACCAAGCCGTGCATCATCGGCGAAAGCGCCCTGGATCGCACCGCCCCGGCCGCCCACCAGCGGCTTTGGAGCAGTCTCGCCGCCGGAATCGCGGTCACCCCCCTGCTCTGGCAGTTCAATCAGGGATGGAACCAGAGCGCCGCGGAACAGTATCCCGCCTTCAACAAATTCATCGCCGACATCCATTTTGGCAAACTCACCAATCCCACCCTGGCGAAAGTGACGGTGCCGGATGTGGGCGCCTGGGGCGTCACGAGCGACCAAATCACTTTTGGCTGGGTCACCGGCGACCTCGGCGCGCCCGGTGGCCGGCGCGGGGCGCCCGCGACGCCCGCGCCGCCGCCAATCCCCATCTCCGGCAAGAGCCTCACCGTCACAGGCCTGCGCGACGGCCCCTATCGCCTGGAGTGGTGGGATTGCTCGACCGGCGCGGCGATCACGACCACCACCCTGACCGTCGCCAACGGCTCTGCCACCGCCGAGATTCCCCCCACCACCCAGCCCGACCTCGCCTACAAACTCATCCCCGCGCGATAAGAAAAATCTTTTACCGCAGCGTCCATCGTGGGGTGATCTTTCGGCTCAATGGCATCGTCAGGGCGCTCTTTGGCGTCTGCCCGGTCCTTCATGGTGGGCTGGCGGGAAGGCACGGTTACGGCAAAAAGAATCAGGTCAAATGGAACTGGCTCCTTTGTGGATTTCTTTTCCTTAACTTTCATCACGGGCAAACTAATCCCATTCGGCTTTGACCGCAAATGCAAAAAGACACCCTTTTTGCCTTGAGGGACG
>JBEKAN010000314.1:0-5705 GCA_050015895.1 Verrucomicrobiota bacterium | reverse complement strand
AATTGCAGCGCGGACAAGCTCTCCAAATCCTCGTGGGAAAGAGGCGGGGGGGCCGGCCCCGGCGCCGGCTGGCTTCCGGGCGGAGAGGGTTCGGCGGCGGGGCCGCGGGCCGCCGGCTTTTTCTTGGACTCAGCCATTCGCCATACCGTAATCCGTCGCGCGCGTTTTGCAAACGGCCCGGGCGATTTTTTTCCAGATTTACGCCGCGGGGAACTTGGGCTACACTGTCCGGCGTGAGCACAATCACGGCCATTTTGGAAGCTGACGCGGACGGGACGCTGCACCTGCCCGTGCCGGAGATACTCCGGCGCGGAAAGTTGAGGGTGGTGGCGACTCCGCTCGAAGAGGAGGAGAAGCGCGAAGCGCCCCTGACGGCGGATGAAGAGGCGTCAATAATGAAGGCGATCGAAGAATTGCGGTCGCGCGCCGGACTGCGCCGCCGGGAGCTGTCGCCCCAGGAGCAGGAGCGGCGCCGCGAGAGCGCGATGGAGGCGCTGCGACAGCTCCGCGAATCAAACCCCTACCTGGATTTGGCCGATCCGGTGGCGTGGCAGCGGGAGATCCGCCAGGACCGCCCACTGCCATTCCGGGATTGATCCATGCTGCTGGATACGAACATCCTTATTTACCTGGCACAACCCGGTGGCGAGAAGCTGCAAGCGCGGATCGTCTCCACCTCTCCGGCTGCGTCTTTGATTTCCCGGGTGGAAGCGCTGGGCTTTGACCGCATCACTGCGGAAGAGAGCGCTCGGTTGGAGAAGGTCTTCGCCTGGATGGAGGTGCTGCCGGTGGATGATGCCGTGGCGGAGGCGGCCATCTTGCTGCGACGTGTGCGACGCATGAAACTGGGCGATGCGCTCATTGCGGCCACTGCCTTGCTCCACGATCTCCCGCTGGTGACGCGGAACGAGGAGGATTTCAAGCACGTCGCCTGCCTGCGCGTCCTCAAGCCCTTAGCCGCCGCTTCCTGACGCCCGTGTGTCGAACGTCACAATTTGGAATGAAGAAATCGAAACTACTTCTTTTGGCGGCTGCGACCGCCGGCGCGCTCTGGCAGGGCTGCGCGAATCAGCCGATGGAATGTTGCAGTGTCGCGTCTGAGTCCGCGGCTCCGCTGTCGCCCGTCCCGCGTTTTTCCACCAATTACATGGATGCCACGGTTTCTCCGGCCACCAACTTCTACCTCTACGCCTGCGGCGCATGGATGCGGGACAATCCCATTCCCCCCGACAAACCGAGCTGGTCGGCCTTCGGCGAGCTGCGGGAGCGAAACTGGCAGTTGATCCACGACATTCTCTACTCCACCATCGCCGACTGCGACGCGACCCCGCCGCCGCCGCATTCGCCGCTCGGGGAGGTGGCCGCTTTCTACGCCTCGGCCATGGACAGCAACCGCCTGGAGCAACTGGCTTTCACGCCGCTGCGGGATGACTTCGCGCGCATCGCCGCCTTGAAGTCTGCCGAGGAAATGCTGCGCCTGCTGGCCGATTTTCAGAACATCAACATCCCCGCCATGTTCGGCTCCGGTGTTTCTCCCGACGCCAGGAACAGCGGCTTTTACGCCTTTGAGCTTGGTGAGGGCGGCCTCGGTTTGCCGGATCGCGATTATTATTTGTCGGAAAATCTCGCCGACAAGCGCGACGCTTATCAGAAGCATATCGCCAAGATGCTCGCCATGTCCGGCGAAACCGAGGCCGCGGCCCAGGCGGACGCGGCCAAAATCCTCGACCTGGAAACCGCCCTGGCCAAAGCCTGCAAGCCCCGCCAGGAACTGCGCGATCCCATCGCCAACTACCACAAGTTCACCGTGGCCGACGCGATCTCGAAATATCCGCATCTGCCGTTGCGCGCTTTCCTTGACGCCGCCGGTCTCGGCTCCCTGCGCGAGGTCATCATCCACCAGCCGGATTTTTTCACCGCCCTGGACACGCTCGTCCAGGAGCGCCCGCTGGAGGATTGGAAGACCTACCTGCGCTGGCACGTCCTGCGCGCCGCCGCGCCCTGCCTCCACACCGCGGCGGAAGAGGAGTCGTTCGACTTTTACGGAAAGGTCCTCAGCGGGCAGCTTCAGCAGGAACCGCGCTGGCAGCGCGCGGCCCGGACCATTGACTCCCACATCGGCGAGGCGCTGGGACAGCTTTATGTCGAGAAGAATTTTCCGCCGGAGGCCCGCGCGCGCATGAATGATCTCATCGAGGACCTCAAGGCGGTCTTTCGCGACCATTTGGAAAAAGTCCCCTGGATGACGCCCGCCACCCGCGCCCGGGCTCTGGAGAAATTCGGGCGGTTCACCCAGAAGATCGGCTATCCCAAAAAATTCCGCGATTATTCCTCCGTCGAGCTGCGGCCGGAGGACTACCTGGGCAACGTGCGCCGCTCCGCCCTCTTCGAGTCCAAACGCCAGCTCGCCCGGGTGGGCAAGGCGGTGGACAAAACCGAGTGGGACATGACGCCCCAAACTGTCAACGCTTATTTCAACCCCAATCAGAACGAAATTGTCTTCCCCGCCGGAATCCTCCAGCCGCCGTTTTTTGACGTCACGATGGACGATGCCGTCAACTATGGCGCCATCGGCGTGGTGATCGGCCATGAAATGACCCACGGGTATGACGACCAGGGCCGGAAATTCGACGGCGACGGCAACCTGAGCAACTGGTGGACGGCCGATGACGAGCAGGCCTTCAAGTCGCGCGCGCAGTTGGTGGTGGATCAATACGACGGCTATGAGGCGTTGCCGGGCATCCACGTCAACGGCCAACTGACTCTCGGGGAGAATTTGGCCGACCTGGGCGGAGTGACCCTCGCCTACGACGCCCTCGAACGCTCGCTCGCCCGGCATCCGGAGCGGCGCAAGACCATTGACGGCTTCACCCCGGAGCAGCGGTTCTTTCTTTCCTTCGCGCAAGTCTGGCGCACCGAATGGCGGGAGGCCGAATTGCATCTGCGCCTCATCACCGATGTCCATTCGCCCGGCCAATTCCGGGCCGTCGGCCCCGAATCCAACCTCCAGCAGTTCTACGACGCTTTTGGCATCCGGGAAGGCGCGCCGATGTGGCGTCCCCCTTCGCTCCGCGCCGTCATCTGGTAGCCCGCGCCGCCCCGACAATCAACCTTCCATCCCCGCCATGTTTGTCACACAAAATCTGCGCGTCAAAGAAATGGTCCGGCTGCTGACCCCGCGCGCCCTGGAGGCGGAACTGCCGATGACCGAGGCCGCCAGCGCGACGGTCGCGCACGGGCGGGACATCATCACCGGCATCCTCGCCCGGAAGGATCCGCGGCTGCTGGTCGTGGTGGGGCCTTGCTCCATTCACGATGTCGCCGGCGCGCGGGAATACGCCGGCCGGCTCAATGTCCTCCGCCAGGAATTGCGGGGCCGGCTGGAGATCGTCATGCGCGTCTATTTCGAAAAACCCCGCACCACCACCGGCTGGAAGGGGCTGATCAACGATCCTCATCTTGACAACACCCACGACATTGAGGCCGGCTTGAAGCTGGCCCGCCGCCTCCTCCTGGAGCTGGCGGGCATGGGGCTGCCCGCCGCCACCGAGTTTCTGGACCCGATTGTCCCGCATTACATCGCCGACCTGGTCACCTGGGCCGCCGTCGGCGCCCGCACCACCGAATCCCAGACCCACCGCGAGATGGCCAGCGGATTGTCCATGCCGGTGGGCTTCAAAAACGGCACCGACGGCAGTTGCCAGTACGCCATTGACGCCATGGTGGCGGCCCGACTGCCGCAGAGTTTCATCGGCATTGATCTGGATGGCGTCACCAGCATCGTGCGCACCACCGGCAACGCCGCAAGCCACATCGTCCTGCGCGGCGGCCGCGCGCGAAGCAATTACGACGCCGAAAGCATCCGCGACACCGAAACCAAACTGGCCCAGGCCGGACTGCCCGGCGTGATGATGGTGGATTGCAGCCATGCCAATTCCGGCAAACAGCACGCCCGCCAGGAGGCGGCCTGGCGCAGCGTCATCCAGCAGCGCCTGGCGGGCACCCGTTCGCTCGTCGGCCTGATGCTGGAAAGCAATTTGCGCGAGGGCAACCAGCCCTTTCCGGTGAAAAACCCCGCCGATCTGCGGTACGGAGTTTCCATCACCGACGCCTGCCTGGGCTGGGAGGCCACGGAACGAATCCTGCGCTGGGCGGCCGATGCTATGCGCTGAAGGATCGAACAAGTTGAAGGAGATTCGCGCCGGAATCCCTGTTTTATGTCGGGATTCTTTTCAGTTTCTCCACTGGCATTGGAAGTAATTGATGAGCAACGGCTTATACATGTTTGTGAGGGCGAATCTCACAACAGCACGTCGGAATCCCTTACATAGTAAGTATATATTATTATGTAATAAGGTAATGTAATGAGTAATTCTTATGCGTTGGCTCTTCATTATCAGGCGGTTAGGACTTGACCACAAAAAAGGGAGATTAAGTTGAACGGACGGCATCCAGTATGCTCTATATTACTTAATTAGCGCAGTAATTAGTGCTTTGGGGTGAAGTGCCCTTGAACGAGGCGGAACGGCCGGATTTTAGAAATCGGCCGGACAATGAAAATGCGGCCGCGAGGCCATGATTAACAACGAACAACTAGCAACTAGAAACTAACAACCAACAGCATCACATATATGACAAGCAAAAAGAAACTGCAATTGTTTCTCACCTGCTCACTGCCCCTGGCGTTGAGCGCCATGTCCCAAACCGTCGTCTATCAGTATCCGAACGGCAATCCTGGAGATTGGAGCGACAGCGCCACTGCCGCCCTCCTTCCCGTTTACACCTCCGCCACCGGCGGTCCGGGCGGTTCGGGGTTCACGGTGCTTCACGAGCCGCTCGCCGATCGGGGATTTGCCACGGATAACGGTCCCTATACATTTTTCAACGCGCCACCCAACCCGAGTTCGCCTGGCCCGGCTTTCCATGCGGTTTCTCAATCCATCGCGGTGTACTTGAACCCGGCCTTGACCTCGGAGCAGTCTGGCGGCGTCGTGATTGACGAGACGGTGGACTCCACCGTGAACACTCCACAATATTCCACCCCGCAGCTATGGGGCGCTGAGGAGGAGTTCGCCGTTACAGGGACCGCGGGCGGCCTCAATGTGGACCTGTGGCCGGGAGGCCCTTCGATTGCATCGGACATCAATGCCTCCGGATGGTACAATTTCACGATGACTTGGACAGCCGGCGCGGGAGCCTCGCCGGTGGATATTAATTTGGCCATCAACGATTTGAGCGCCGGCAACGCGCTGGTGGGTTCCATTTCGACGACGGCGCAGGACGCCGGCGTCGGCACTTACGAAAGTGAGAATTTGGACGGCTCTGGATACATTTGGTTTACGGAATGGAGCGGCGATTTTGGCTATAACCATTTGGCGGTGGCCGACGTGGACGCAGTCAGCACGCCGGATGGCGGGAGCGCCCTCATGCTGCTTGGCTCCAGCCTTGTGGGAGTGGCCTGGTTGCGCCGCCGTTCCAACCGCGGGTAGTTTATTCTCTTAAGAACAAAATTACAAATCAAAACAAAAGCAAAAATCAAACAAAAGCTCATTATGAAAACAAAGGAAATCGCATTGTTCACAACTGTAATCGGACTGGTCGCCGCGGCATCAAATGTGTCCGCCCAGGCCGTGACGCCAACCATCACCACCTACGCGACCATGGCCCCAAATGGTTACGGCTCGCCATCTTTTAACACTTGGGCT
>JBEKAN010000313.1:0-5741 GCA_050015895.1 Verrucomicrobiota bacterium | reverse complement strand
CGTGAAAATAGTCAAAGCCAATGCCAGCCCCGGGCGGCGGCGGAGCGGGGGGCACATACACCTCCGCTGTCGTTGGTTGGGTATAGACTGGCGTCGGCGCCGGGGTCGGTGGCGTGTAAACTGGCACCGACACCGGCGGCGGCGGGGAAGTTGGCGACGAAGGCGGCGGGGCCGAAGCGACGCCCTTGGACTGCAGCAAGGTGGAGATGACCGCCTGCGAAACGCCCTGGCTGTGCAGATACAGGATGTCGTCGGCGCTCAAGTTGTAGGACTGGCCGGAGTTTTTGATGTAGGCGGTGATCACATCGTCGCCCATCTGGGCCTGTGTCAGTTTGACCACCTCCTGCAAACTGGGCGAGAGATTGGCGGGCGGGGTTTGGGCGCGGGCCGCGCTCCCGCCGGTCCAGCAAAGCCATCCGACGGCGAGGCAGGCGGCGGCCACGGCAATTTTTCCCTGATACTTCATTTGTTCGTATGTTTTCATATAATCACTTTGTTAATTTGAAAGTCATTCCCGGCAACTTGTTCAAAAAGCGGCCCCCGCGCGGCCGGTCCGGCTCGCCCCACCAACCAATACGCCCGACCCGCGGGCATCTTGCAATAAAAAAGGGTGTTCCCTCCAGTGCGATAGGGATGATAAATGGGCCGGAGGAGAATACCAGCCAAATAAGGCAAGAAACACAAGTGCCCTTCATATGGAAACCGCAGGCGCCAACCCGTTGGGCCGAGAGGCGCCAAGTTCGGCTTGTCGGGGGCGGGGGGCGTGGTATGGTGGAAATGTGAGTAATGGATCCATTCCCGCGAGCAAACCACTGAAAATGGTGTCTTGCGGACGCTGCAAATCCCGGACGTTCATTCCGGGCGACCTGGCCCCGTTTTCCACCACCCCGTGCGGCAAATGCGGCCACCCGGTCATGCTGCCGGTCATGCTGCGCAATTTCGAGCTGCGCACCATCATCGCCTCCGGCGGCATGGGCACGGTCTATACCGCGCATGATGTGAAGTTGGAGCGGGAAGTCGCCTTGAAAATGATGAAGCGCGAAATGGCCGCCGACCCGGGCGTCCTGGAGGGCTTTTATCGGGAGGCCCGCGCCAGCGCCTCGCTCAACCACACCAACATCATTCATATCTACAGTTTCGACGAGTTCGACGGCCAGCCATATCTGGTGATGGAACTGGCCGACCACGGGAGTCTGGACAGCCGCATCGAAGCCGAGGGGCGGGTGCCGGAGTTGGATGTGCTGGATGTGGGCATCAAAATCTCCTCCGCCCTGGCCACGGCGCTCAAACACAATCTCCTCCACCGCGACATCAAGCCGGGGAACATCCTCTACAACGGGGACGGGGAGCCCAAGTTGATTGATTTCGGGCTGGTCAAGGCGGCGGAGGACGACAGTTGGGAGGAGGCGATTTGGGGGACGGTGTATTACGTGGCGCCGGAAAAGCTGGAGCGCCGGGGGGAGGATTTTCATTCGGACATGTACAGCCTGGGGGGCACGCTGTATCACGCGCTGACCGGGCATGTGCCTTTTGAGGGGACGGTGGAGGAGGTGGTGTGGGCGCAGGTGCATACGCCGCTGACGCCGCCCAACCAGGTGGCGCCAGACATCACGCAACTGACCAGCAACGCGCTGTCGCGGGCGATGGCCAAGCATCCGTCGGAACGGTTTGAGACGTACGACGAGTTGGTGATGGCGCTGGAATCCGCGCGGAGCCACTTGCTGGTCGGGCATTACCGGCAGCACTGAGTCGGGGGGCGGCCTGGCGGCGCGTTGAGATTGGCGTCAGGAATCCAGGAGCTTGGAAGGCCGCGAAACAGGAGAAGTTCGACGTTGAGGACCGGGGATGGTTCGGGTATTAAGCGGGGCGTGACTTCGGCCATTATCGTCGCGGCGGGGAGGAGTTCCCGCATGGGAACGGGGATGGACAAGCTGTTCCTGCCTGTGGCGGGACTTCCGCTGGTGGCGCACACGTGGCGGCGGTTTGACAGGGCGGCGTGCATCGCGGAGATCGTTGTGGTGGTGCGGGAGGGGATGGAAGGGGCGTTTTCTAATTTGGCGGCGCAATGCGGCTTTCAGAAATCGTTCCGCCTGGTGGTCGGCGGCAGGGAGCGGCAGGACTCGGTCTGGAATGGTTTGGAGAATCTGGCGTCCGGGGCGGAGATTGTGGCCATTCAAGACGCGGCCCGCCCCTGCACGACGGAGGCGCTATTGGAGGCGACGATCGCCGCCGCGCGCCAGGAGGGGGCGGCGGTGGCGGCCCAGTCGGTTTCGGACACGATCAAGGAATCGGAGGACGGGAGTTTCATTTCCCGGCATTTGGACCGGTCGCGGCTTTGGGCGGTGCAAACCCCACAGACTTTCCGGGTGGAGATGATCCGGCGGGCGCTGGCCAGGGTGCGGGAGAAGGGGCTGCAAGTCACGGATGACACGGCGGCGTGCGAGTTGATCGGGCAGCGGGTCAGGCTCATCCGCGGCGCGGAGCCGAATCCGAAGGTGACGCGGCCGGAGGACGTGCCTTATGTGGAGATGCTGCTCAAGGGGGAAGGCTGAAGCCTCCAAGCTGAAGGCGGGTGTGTGGAAGGAGAGGGCAAAAGAGGGGGAATTGTGAAGATTGGTTGACATTGTGGGCGGGTTGGATCGGAAAGGGAGGGGGGTCTGAACGAATGCGTTGCAAGTGCCTTGTTTTCAACTGGTTCTGTTTTAGAACCGCTCATATTCTTAGATATCCAGATTTCCAAAAGTGATGTCCGATTCCGCGACGAAGAATTTCCGGGCTGTTTTAGACTGGTGGGGACATTTAGTGAGAAAATTAGCCTGAAGAAGAAAATTAAAAACGTAGAGACTGTGAAATGCCAATAAACGCCAGAAACACCAGAAACAACTAGAGACTATGACTAAAAAACAATCCCTCATGCTCGCCCTGGCCGGGGCCTCGCTCCTGCTGGCCTCCCAGGCGCACGCGCAATTTGTCTATAACAACGAGGATCTGCTGCTGAATTTCCGGAACACGACGGTTTCCTCGGATCCGGACCTGACGGTGGACCTGGGTTCGTTCAACGCCTTCGCGGCCCTGACAGGGACGACGGTGCTGGACACGGTCGGCGGGGTGACGCCGACGCCGGGCTACACGACGGATTTCAGCGCGACGCAAGTGACGGGCGCGGTGGGTTCGTCCACGGTCGGCTTCTCGTCTGTGGGGGCGAACTACAACACGGGGACCGTGAACGGGCTGACGCCGAACACCCTGTTTTTGACCCGGGAGCTTTCGGGTCCGACCTTGGTGGCGCCGACGGCGGGGACGGAGGGCGGGCCGTTCACCCAAGGCAGTTCGCAGGCGCTCGCAGCCCAGGCCTTCAATAATATCGGCACCGGCGCGGCGATCGGGATCAGTTCGGGGACGCCGGGCGGGGACACCTATTACGCTTCGGGAGCGGGGGCGGTGTTGACGCCGACGGCGGTGACGATCGCGGACAACTACAGCAGCAGCTATCACTCGATCGGGGAGTTGAACTCCAGCACGCCCAACAGCATCAGCTTCGGCGGCTCGGTCAACATCAACACGCTGGCCGGCGGCCCGGTGGAGAACATCATGAGCGGGAGCACGGTCTATTCCGGCCTGTGGGAAGTGCCGCAGTCAGGGCAGGGCACTGAGAAATACCTGGGCTACTTCACCTACGACCCGACTGGCGAGGTGGATTTCACCTCGGTGAACGCGGTTCCGGAACCGTCCACATACGCGATGGTCGCGGCGGCGGGGCTGGCGGCGGTGGCGACGCGCCGGCAGTTGCGGCGTTTGACGGCCTAGAAGACCCCGGAAGACGCGCTTGAAACAGATTCGAGAATCCAAGAATTCGAAATATAACCAAACCACAAAATAGAAAGAAAGAAACGCAAATATGAAAATGAACAAATCAATGGGCACTCTGGCGATCGTGCTGGGTCTGGCGGCCGCGGCGGACGCGCAGAACATCTTTATCACCGGCTCGACGGCTTTCCGCAAGCAGGTGTTCAACTCGCTGGGCGCGGACATGGGGCTGACGGTGCAGTATGCCGACACGGCCAGTTCCAACAGCTTCACGTTCACCGGCACGGTTTCGGACCCCAACAGCATTGGGTTCTCCACCGGGGTGTCGGGAATAGTGGGCAAGTCGGTGACGGTGTTCTGCACGTTCAGCGGCTCGACCGAGGGGGTCAACACGCTGGTCACGCCCGGCCAGGTGATCACCTACACCAATCTGTCCAGCCAGTCGGCGTTCACCTTTGGTCTGACCAATTACCCCAACGGGGCGGACCTGGCGTTCTCGGACGTGTCACAACTGGCGACGGTGTATGCCAGCAGCCCGGTGCAGTTGAATGAGATCCTGTCGGCGGACGCGATTTCGACGGGGACCTACCAGGGAGTGGCGGTGCAGCCGTTCGTCTGGGCGGCCAACGAGCAGGCGCTGTTGGCCGGGGTGACGAACATGACGCCCAACATCGTGCAGGGCCTCTATGCCAACGGCACGCTGGGATTGTCCTACTGGAGCGGGAAAGCCAGCGACTACACGACGCCGGTTTACGCGGTGGGGCGCACCAACGACTCGGGCACGAGGGTGACGGCGCTGGCGGATGACTATCTGAACGTCAATTCGACCCTCAGCCAATATGAGTTGAGCGGGAACACCTGGGTGAGCGTGGGCAACAACGGGTACTCGTCGGGCGGCAGCGTGGCGACGTCCTTGCAAAACAACGTGGCGCCCGCCGCGGTGGCCTACTTGGGCATGGCGGATGCCAACAACCTGAGCGCCAACGGCGGCTTGGGCGGTCCGATCAGCTTCCAAGGCACCTCTCCCGGGGCGATTGGAGCCTGGAACCTGACGCAAGTGGAGAATGGGCAGTACACTTTCTGGGCGTACGAGCACCTGTATTCGAATCCCAGCGCCAGCGCGTTCACCACGGGGACATTTGCGCCGGCCTTGGTGCAGGCCCTTGGGTATGAGATCGCCCATGCGAGTCCTCAGACGGCGATCTTGGAAGGTTCGATGAACGTGTATCGCAACCAGGACGGCGGACCGGTTTCGCACTTCTAAACGGGAAGTTTTGGGGTTGGAGTTTTCTGCGATCAGTTCCGGGGATTGGAAGTTGGCGCGGGCTTGCAAAAGCCCGCGCTTTTTTTTGACGATTGCGCGAGCAGGATGGATGACGGAGGACGTCTGTCGCGCCGGCTTGGCGGATTCAGATCAAATTGGACATCTGCACGAATTGATTTCCGCAAGTCTTCGTGGATATTCGGAAAGTTTTATGAATGCAAATGAACAGGACTTTCTTTTTCATGTTTGATTTTCCGGTCGTACCAAGCGCGGGATTGATTGCAGAATTTGCAAACCGAGAGCATGACCGGCACTTCGACCAGCACACCGACGACGGTCGCCAGGGCGGCGGGCGAGTCCGCGCCGAAAAGCGTGATTGCGACCGCCACGGCCAGCTCGAAGAAATTACTCGCGCCGATCAGCGAACCGGGCGCGGCGATGTTGTGATCCACCCGCAGCCGCCGCATCAGCAGATACGTCAAACCCGCGTTGAAATAGACTTGGATGACAATCGGGATGGCGAGGAGCACGACGGCAAACCACCGGCTGGTCAGGTTCTTTGATTGGAAGGCAAAGATCAGCAGGAGAGTCAACAGCAGCGCGGCAATCATCACGGGATGAAATTTCGGCAGAAATATTTGATCGAACCATTCCTTGCCATGAGTTTTGA
>JBEKAN010000312.1:0-5749 GCA_050015895.1 Verrucomicrobiota bacterium | reverse complement strand
TGGTCGGGTTCCACCGGCTTGAACTACCAGTTTTGGTCCGGGTTTGGTCTCGGCGTCAGCGTCTCCGGGGGGACTGATCAGATCTCGCCTGGCTCGGGCATGGACTTTGAGCAAGGTCAGGTCAGCGCCAATTATCAGCCGGGCGCCAAGCTCAACCTGTCCATCAGCGCGGGAATGGAGGACACGCAGATGATGGGGCAGCAATTGGACAACCCCACTTTTTCCGCCTCGCTGGTTTACCAGCCTCTGGAGCGGACGACCGCGGCCCTGACCGCCGCGCGCTCGGTCAGCCCCTCCCTCTACCAGGACACCCTGACAGTCAACACCATGTTTTCCGCCGCCGTCCGCCAGCAGTTGTTTCAAAAATTGTCCCTCCAAGCCAGCGTCGGCTACAGCATCACGCCCTATGAGGGTTTTGCGCTCATCACCGACGCCAACGCCTTCAACCTCAACGGCGCGCCCCTGTCCAGCACCGTCATGGTGTCCCGGCGGGATGAAAGCGCTTTCTTCAGAGTCAGTTTGGGCTTTCCTGTGCTCAAGCGCGGCTCCGCGAGCGTGTACTTCGGGGAGACCGACTCCACCTCCAGCCTCGCCGCCTTCGCCGTCAACAGCACACAGTTCGGGTTCGAGTTCGGCTACCACTATTAGCCCTTTGGTTCTGATGTCAGGACACGCGGAGAGAGTTGGACCACAGTTTCATTGGAAAGAAAACATGACAACGCCTGATCCCGCCAACATTCCCACCCATCCCCAACCAGCGATTTGGCGCCGGCCGCTCGTCAGGCTGGCGGCGCTGGCCGCTCTCCTGCTGGTTTGTTTCAGCGGCCCCCTCTATGAATTGGTGGGGTTTTCCTGGCACAGCGATTTCTTTTCGTACATTCCGCTCGTCCCCTTTATCACGGGGTATTTGATCTGGATCCGGCGCGACAAGTTGGACACCGCTTTCCGTCCGGCCTGGCTTGCGGCGGCGGCGGCCGCGGCCGCGGGAGGGGCGCTCCTGGGGGCTTATGTATGGGTTGACCATCAAGGATGGGTGCCGCTGGAGGAAGATTTCCTGGCCTTCATGACGACCTCGTTTTTGCTCCTGCTGCTGGGCGCCGGGTTCGCCTGCTTGGGTACCAAGGCGATGAAGGCCATCGCCTTCCCGGTTGCGCTGCTGATTTTTATGGTTCCCTATCCGAAGCCTCTGCTCGATCGAATCGAAATGTTCTTCCAGCAGACTTCCGCCGTCGCCGCCAGCGGGATGCTGCATATTGCGGGGGCCTCGGCTTCCAGACACGGCCTCGCCATCACGCTGCCGGACGTCCAACCCACGGCGGATCACCCGGACCACGGAATCACCCTGGAGATAGCCCCCGAGTGCAGCGGCATCCACTCCAGCCAGGTGCTCCTGATCACCAGCCTCCTGGCCGGCAGTCTTTTCTTGCGCTCCCCTTGGCGGCGGACCGTGCTGGCCTTGGTGGTCATTCCTCTGGCCATCCTCAGGAACGGCTTCCGCATCTTCACCCTCTCCGAGCTTTGCGTCCACATCAGCCGGAAAATGATTGACTCCCCCATCCACCACCACGGCGGGCCGATCTTCTTCGCCCTGTCCCTCATCCCGTTCTTTCTTTTTCTGGTGTGGTTGCGAAAATCGGAATGCAAATCTGATTCCCTGTCAAACCTCCGCGCGAACCCAGCCCAACTCCCGCCATCATGAACTCCAAGCCAACCCTTGCCACGCTCCTCTCCCTGCTCCTGGTCGCCGCCCTGGCCGGGGGATGCACCAAGTCCGCCCGCAGAAGCCGCGCCATCGAGCGGGGCGACCGCTATCTTGCCGCCGGCGATTATGACAAGGCCGAGGAGTCCTACGTCCAGGCCGTGCGGATGCTGTATCCCTACAGCCCGGTGGCCCTGCGCCAACTGGGCTTGCTCTATGTCACCGAAGGCCGCCCCACCACCACCAGCGCCATCTTCTGTTTGCGGGAGGCCTCCAAGGCCGAGCCGGAAAACGTCCAAGTCCTCGTCGAACTGGCCGTCGCCCTGCAGCAGGAGGACAAATTCACGGAGGCAAAGGAGTTCGCCACCCGCGCCCTCAAGCTCCAGCCCGGCAACGAGCGGGCCTTGATGGCCTTGTGCGACATGTCCCGCAGTCCCCAGGAGACCGAGCAGACCCGCCAGTACATCGAAAAACTCCGCCAGCAGGACAAGGACCGGGCCTCCTACCATCTCGCCGCGGGCGTGCTCGACGCCAAGGAGGCCAATTTCTCCGCCGCCGAGTCTGAATTCCGCAAATCCCAGGCCCTGGATCCCAATTCCACCTCCCTGAACCTGGCTCTGGCCAATTTGGCTGTCGCCAACAAGGATTTCAAAGCCGCCGAGCAAGCTTTCAAAACCGCCGCGGACAAGGCCCCCATGCGCTCCATCGCCCGCCTGGAATTCGCCAAATTCCTCTTCCAGCGCGGCCAAACCAACCAAGCCACAGAGACCCTCCGGGAAATCAACACCAACGCCCCCGATTACATGCCCGCCACCCTGCTGCTGATGCAGTTCAGCTTCCTCCAGCGAAAATACGACGACTGCGGGTCTTACATTGCCAAAATCCTCGCCCGCGAACCCTCCAACATGGAGGCCCTGGTCCAGAAAGGCGCCCTCAGCGTCGCCAAGGGCGATGGAACACAGGCCGTGGCCGACTACGAAAAGCTCCTCGCCCTCTACCCCAATAGACCCATTCCCCAGATTCAATTCGATCTGGCCCGCGCCTGCGTCCTGGCCGGCGATAGAAACAAGGCCATCGCCGCCCTGAACCGCGTCTTGCAAACGCAGACCAATTATGTCCCCGCCAAGCTCATGCTCGCCGATCTGGAGGTCCGCCAGGGCGACCCCGCCTCCGCCATCACGCTGCTGACCGCGGTCCTCAAAACTCCCCGTCTCCCCACCAACTTCGTTACTGAAGCCAGCCTGACCCTGGCTTCCGCCTACTTGGCCCAGAACCTCCCCGCCCAGGAGGCCGCCGTGTATCAGCGCCTGGAAGACACCTTCCCCAAGGACGCGCAATTCCCCCTCCTCGCCGGACAAGCCCTCATGCGCGACTCCCAACCGGACGCTGCTCGCGCCGCGTTTGAAAAATCCCTCGCCCTGGACCCCGATTCCCTCCCCTGCCTCCAGGAACTGGTCCATTTGGATCTCGCGCAGGCCAAATCCTCCGACGCGGCGCAGCGCGTCAAAAAGCAAATTGCCCGCAACCCCACCAACGCCGTCCTCTGGTTCCTGCAGGCCGATGTCTCCATCGCGCAAAGGGACCTCCCGCAAGCCAAAACCGCCTTGGAAAAGGCGATTTCCCTGGACCCCGCTCTTCCCAGTCCCTACCTGATGCTGGCCAGGTTGTCCTTCGACTACCAACAGCAAAAGGAGGCTTTGGAGCAACTCAACACCCTGGTTGCCATCACCAACGATGTCCCCGCCCTCATGGAGATCGGCCACATTCACGAGATGGACAAGGATTACGATCTGGCCCGCCAAACTTATGAAAAAATCCTCTCCTTCGATCCCCAGTCCGGCCCCGCCCTCAACAACCTGGCCTGTCTCTATTCCGACCACCTCGGCCAACTGGATAAGGCCAGCCAACTGGCCCAGAAGGCCCAGCAGCTTTATCCCGACGACCCGAACGTGGCCGATACTTTTGGCTGGATCCTTTTCAAAAAACGCGAATATCCCCGCGCCCTCGCGCTCGAGCAGGCCAGCGCCAGCAAACAGCCCGGCGACCCGGAGGTTCAGTTCCATTTGGGCATGGCCCATTACATGATGGGCGAGGAAGACCCCGCCCGCGCCGCCTTGCAATTCGCCGCCGCCAACACCAATTTTGACGGCAGGGACGCGGCTCTCCAACGTCTGGCCATCCTCGCCATCGCCCCGGCCGCGGCCACTGCCGCCCAACGCGCTGAGGTGGAAAAACAGGTCCAGCAGGAGCCAACCGACCCCATCGCCATGGTCCGCCTGGCCGCCTTGCAGGAGCGCGACGGCGACTCGCAAAAGGCCGCCGCGACCTATGAGGCCGCCATCAAACAGAACCCCCAGAATGTCCGCGCCATGGCCCAGTTGGCCCAGATCTACTCCGCCCGGCTCAACCAGTCCCAGAAGGGCATGGACCTCGCCAAGAACGCCCACAAGCTGGCCCCGGATGATCCCTTCGTCTCCTCCGTTTTGGGTCGTTTGGTCCTTCAGGCCCGTGATTATCCCAGCGCCTTGAGCCTGCTCCAGGCCGCCTCCAGTTCCATGCCCGGCCAACCCGACTTGCTCCACGATCTTGCCTGGTGCTACTTCGGCGCCGGCAATCCCGCCCAGGGCCGGCTCACCATGCAAAGCGCCCTCCAAACCTCCCTCCCCTTCGACAAGCTCGACGACGCCAAACAATTCCTCCGCATGTTGGACATCGTCGGCAACCCCGACCTTCCCCAGGCCGGCGACGACATCCAGCAGGCCTTGCGGGCCGACACCAATTACGCCCCCGCCTTGCTGGCTTCCGCCCTGGTTCTGGAGCATCAAGGCCGTCCCAAGGACGCCGAACCGCTCTACGAAAAGTTCCTCGCCAAGTATCCTCTCTTCTACCTGGTGGACCGCCAGTTGGCCGTGCTTTATGCCCGCGACGGCAACGACACCAAGGCGTCCGCCTGCGCCGATCTGGCACGCCAGGCCTTCCCCGGCGACCCGCTGCTGGCCAAATCCTCCGGCATTGTCGCCTACCACCGCAAAGACTATCAATCCTCAATCCAATACTTGACTCAAAGCTCCTCCAAATTCCCCAACGACGCCGAACTGCTGTTCTATCTGGGCATGGACTACTACCAGACCAAGGACACCGCCAACAGCAAGAAGTACCTCCAGCGCGCCGTGGATTTGAAACTTTCCGACGACCTCGCCTCCCAGGCCAACGAAGTCCTCGCCCGCCTCAAGTGACCGTCCCCCGGTCCCTCCTCTGACCGAGAACATCAAACGGGCCGGAAGGTCTGCCGGCTCGACCCACTCGTGATGCGCGGGCGAAAGCGATGCTCTCCTGTCAGCACCCAATTGCGCATCGTCGGCCCTCCCGCGAGCAGAATGAACAAAATCAAGCCGACGAAGATTGCGTGTGCCGCGGGGTAGCACGAGCCGGAAGCTGCTGCGACGCCCGCGCCAACAAAGGCTGTGAGGATGGCCGTGATCGGGGCGACAAACACCTGGTCGAACTTCGGCACGATCAAGGGTCCGAAAAAGAGGCGGCTGCGGAAACTGAAGGATGGCGCGAGGCCGCTCCAATAGAGGCTGACACGCATCATGGACGCGATAATCCCGAAACCAAGTATCCCTACAGGTGAGGATTCCATGCCGCTTCCCACCATCAAACAGTACGCCCACCAGCCGATCAACAGGCTCACCCAGAAACTGGTCGCGGTCGAAATGGAATTAAATCGGGCCTTGGGTGAAAGTTGCGCGAACGGCCAGCCGACGTCCGTTGACGTTCCCGTGGCACTCCCCAACTCAATCCGGATCTCAACCTGCCCGATGGAGTTTGGGCTTGCGGGCTTCGCCAGCCCGGGGTGGGTGCGATCCACCTGCCGCCAGGGAAACACTTGGAGGCTCTTCCAAGTGCCGTGCCAGAGAACCAACGCCATCGCCGCGAAAATCCCCGCGACCGGCTGCCATTTTCCTTGAGTCAACAATACCGATGGCCAAAGGAACCCCATCGCAAAAAAGGAGAACCACGTCGAAGTCACCGCCAGCAGAAGAGTAA
>JBEKAN010000311.1:0-5770 GCA_050015895.1 Verrucomicrobiota bacterium | reverse complement strand
TCCAGAACTGAGAACGTCCATAGACCGGAGGCTTCGCTCCGGTCTGTACGGCAACGCCAGCGATGTCGTTCGCGCCGGCCTGCGGGCGCTCTGGCGGGAGGAAATGGCTGTGGCGTACCAGGAATGGCGCAAAATCGCGGCCACCCTGCCGCGGGAGCCGATCACCCCCGAAATTGAATCCCGAATTGAGCGGATGATTCGCGCAAAACGCCAGGCGCGAAACCAAAGACAGGCATGATCCGCGCTGTCCTTGATTGTGGCGTGCTGGTTTCCGCCATCGGCTGGGGTGGGAATGCGCGGTCATGCCTGGATTTGGCGGCCTCCGGGCAGGTGTCTTTGTTTGTGACGGACGAAATCTGGAAGGAGTACGCGGACCGCATCCCGGCGATTGTCGCGGCGGAACAGCGCGACGTGGATGCGCAGCCGGTCCTGGCGTGGCTTCTGACCATCGCGCAATTCGTCCAACCGGCCCCGCTCGGCAAACCACGCAGCCGCGACACCCGGGACGACCCTTATTTGGCTTGCGCGCTGCAAGCCGGCGCGGACGTCATCGTCAGCAACGACCGCGACCTGTTGGTGCTGGGGAAGCCCTTTGGCGTCGCTATTCTGACTCCCATCCAATTCCTCAAATTCGTCCGCGGCGCCACGGGGAATTGAGCGCGCGCCGACGGCGGGGGTTCAACTCCCGGCGGGGTCACCATTTTTTCGCGCAATAAGCTTGCGCGAGCGGGCCGAATTGTTACAGTGCGGCGACAATTGCGCCACCCTCGACGGTGGTTTTCATTTTTTGACCGAAGCCAAATACCTGTGAAAATTTTTTGCGGCACGTCCAACTATCCGCTGGCCAAGAGCATCGCCGCGTCCATCGGCATGGAGCTGGGCAAATGCGCGGTCACCGCCTTTCCCGACGGGGAAACGTTTGTCAAAATCGAGGAAAATGTCCGCGGGGAGGACGTGTACATAGTGCAGTCCACCAGTCCGCCGAGCAACCATCACCTGATGGAGATGTTCATCATGATGGACGCGGTGCGCCGGGCCAGCGCCTCGCGGATCACGGCCGTGCTGCCCTTTTACGGGTACGCGCGGCAGGACCGCAAGGACCAGCCCCGCGTGCCGATCACCGCCAAACTGGTGGCCAACCTGCTGGTGGCGGCCGGGGCCAACCGCATCCTGACCATGGACCTGCACGCGCAGCAGATCCAGGGTTTTTTTGACATCCCGGTGGACCATTTGTATGCCGCGCCGGTGATGTACGAGTATTTGAAACAGAAGCGCATCCCCGATCTGGTGGTGGTCAGCCCCGACGTGGGCGGGTTGAAAATGGCGCATGCCTATTCGCAAGTCCTGGAAGCCGGGCTGGCGATTGTCGCCAAACGGCGCAAAAACGCGACGGAAACCGAGTCCGTGGCGGTCATTGGGGAAATCCGCCGCCACAACGTGCTGCTGGTGGACGACCTGACGGAAACCGCGGGAACCCTGACCAACGCCGCCGCGTTGCTGAAGAAGAAGGGGGCCAAGAAGATCATCGCCTGCGTGTCCCACGCCATCTTGAACGATCTGGGCATCCAAAGGCTGCGAAAATCCGCCATTGACGAATTAATAACCACTGATACTGTCTTACGCCCCGCCATAGACGGGTTGAAAATCACGACTCTGTCGGTGGCGGGGCTGTTGGGCGAGGCGATCAAGCGAATTAACTGCAATTCGTCGGTCACTTCGTTGTTTGAATTCAAGGGGGGGCGGACCAGTTGATCTGGAGCGCCCCCGTGGTGAGGGAATCGTGTTAGAGATTGTTTTATAAATTGTTGTCACAATGAAATCCGTCGCGTTGAACGCCTTTCCGCGGACCTTGGGCCGCCGGGCCGGATCGAGGAAACTCCGGGCCTCCGGCCGCGTGCCCGCCGTCATTTATGGGCGGCAAAACAAGCCCCAAAGCCTGGAGATCAATCTCTTGGACATCCGGAACGTGGTCCACGGCGCCGCGTCGGAGAATGTGCTGCTGGATCTCACCGTCCAGGGCGACCCCAAGCCCAAACGGCTGGCGATCATCCAGGAGATCCAGCACCATGTGCTGTCCAGCGACGTGCTGCATGTGGATTTGCACGAGGTTGCGGAAGATGAAAAGGTGACCCTGACGGTGCCGGTGGAGGGCATCGGCGAGGCGGCTGGCGTGAAGGCTGGCGGCACACTGGAGCATGTGCTTTTCAAATTGAAGGTCCGCGCGCTGCCCAAGGACCTGCCGGAGACGATCGTGGTGGATGTCAGCCATTTGGAGATCGGCCAGGCCATCCACATCGGGGACATCAAGCCGCCGCCGGGGGTTGAGATTCTGGGCGACAAGGAGATTTCCGTGCTGTCTGTCGCCGCGCCGATCACCGAGGCCGAGGAAGCCGCGGCGCTGGAGGCGGCGACGGCCACGGTTGGCGAAGTGGAGATGATCAAAGAGAAGAAGGAAGAGGGCGTGGAAGCCGAAGTCAAGCCGAGCGAGAAGGCCGCGCCCGCCAAACCGGGCGAGAAGGTCGCGCCCGCAAAGCCGGGAGAGAAGGTTGCGGCGGCCAAGCCTGGCGAGAAGGTCGCGGCCCTCAAACCGGGCGAGAAGGCCGCGGCCACACCCGGAGAGAAGGCGGCTCCCGTCGCGGAAAAAGGCGGTGGGAAGAAGGCCGAGAAGAAACCGGAGAGGAAGAAATAGCGTTGGCGGCGGCGCAGCAGGCCGGAGGGGTCCCGGCGGGCGGGCCGACGCCAAGCTGGAAGCGCGCGCCGCATGGAGAATTTATATCTGATTGCGGGATTGGGGAATCCGGGCCGGGAATACGCCGGCACGCGGCATAATATCGGGTTTATGCTGGTGGAAGAGTTGGCGGCGCGCTGGCGGGCCTGCTGGGCGGTGGAGAGGAAGTTCCACGCGCGCGTGGCGCGGGCGGAGCGGGGCGAAGCGAGGGTGGTCTTGTGCCAGCCGCAGACGTTCATGAACGCCAGCGGCGAGGCGGTGGCGGTGCTGGCCGGGTATTATCAGTTGCCAGCCGGCCGGACGCTGGTGGTGGTGGATGACGCGGATTTGCCGCTGGGGCACATCCGGATGCGGGGCGAGGGGAGCAGCGGGGGGCATCACGGACTGGAATCGGTGGAGCAGCATCTGGCCACGCGGGAGTATCCGCGCCTGAGGCTGGGGATAGGGCGGCGGGAGGAAGACGGGCGCCAGATCACGAATTATGTGCTGGGCCGGTTTGCCGGCCCGGAACGGGAAACCGTGGAAGAAGTATTGGCCCGCGCGGGCCGGCAGGTGGAATGCTGGCTGGACGCGGGCATTCAGGAAGCCATGAATCAATTTAACGGGGCCGCGCCGGCCCCGACGCCAAAAGGAAAACCGTGAAACGTTACGAAGGATTATTCATATTAAACACCGCCGCGCGGGAAGAGTCGCTGAAGGAGATGATTGACAAGATCTCCGCGGAGATCACCGCGGCGGGCGGAAAGGTGGAAACGATCCAGAAGATGGACAAGAAGACTTTCACCCGCGTGGCCGACCGCAAGCACACCGCCGGGTATTATGTCAACATCCTGTTCGAGTGCGAGGCGGGGGTCATGGCCGGGCTGCGGCACCGGTTCGTCAATAACGAGGATGTGTTTCGCGTGCTCTTCACGCTGGCGTCGGCGCCCAAACCGGCGGTCCTGCCGGCGGCCAGTTCACCCCAATAACCTTTCTTTATGGCCAGTTTCAACAAAGTCATTCTTGCCGGGAACCTCACGCGCGACCCGGAGCTGCGTTACACCCCCAAGGGGATGGCGGTGGTGAAGATCGGACTGGCCGTCAACCGCACTTGGAAATCCGAGAGCGGCGAGACCAAGGAGGAAGTGACCTTCGTGGATGTGGACGCCTGGGGCCGCCAGGCCGAAGTCATCGCCCAATACATGCGGAAAGGCCGCCCCATCCTCATCGAGGGGCGTCTGAAGCTGGACACCTGGGAGGACAAGAACACGCATCAGAAACAATCCAAACTCAAAGTGACTTTGGAGTCGTTCTCGTTTATTGACAGCAAGGGCGCCGAGGGCGGGGGCGGAGCGCCCTCCGGGGAGCCACCCCGCAAACCGGCCGCCCCGGCCAAACCGGAGGGAGCGCCGCCGCCGCCGGACGGCGACCCGCAGGCACCGGAGGACGATGACGTTCCATTTTGACGAATCGCCCCCGGGCATCACGGGCCGGTTCCCCCGTGGACGGCCCAAACCACTAAAATTTATGGCAAAAACTGAAGTCATTCTGATTCAAAACATCGTCGGCCTGGGCGGAGAATCCGACCAGGTCAAAGTCGCCGCCGGCTACGCGCGCAATTATTTGCTGCCGCAGGGTCTGGCCGTGCCGCTGACCTCGGCCAACAAGCGCCGGATCGAGGCGCTCAAGCAGAGGCGCGGCGAGCGCGAGGCGCACGAGTTCAGCAGCATGACCGAGCTGGGCAAGAGCATCGCCAATCTCATCGCGGTGCTCGCCGTCAAGACGGGCGAGGACGGCAAGATGTTCGGCACGGTGACCTCGGGGATGATCGCCGACCAGTTGAAGCGGCAGTTCGACATCGTGCTGGAAAAGAGGAAAATTCACCTGGAGCATCCCATCAAGGCCCTGGGCGAGCACGAGGTGGAGCTTCGGCTCCATCCGCAGGTGACGGCGACATTGAAAGTGCGTGTGGAAAGCACCACTCCGATCGCCGTGCCGGTCGCGCCGGCCCCGCCCGCCGAGGGCAAGGAACCGCGCGCGAGGACGGAATCCCGCGGACACCGCCGCGCCGAAGGCGCGCGCCCGGAGGAGAACGCGGCGGTGGAGGCCGCCGAGGCCCCGGGCCGACCGGAAAGAAAACCGCGAGCGCCCAAGGGCGAGAAACCCGAGACTGCGGAGAAGCCGGAGAAGCCGGAGAAGCGCGAGAGGCCGGAGAAGGGCAAGTAGTCCAATTTCCGGCGCCTTACGTCGGGTTGGCTGGCGGCCTGTGGTTTCGGACAGACAAATACCGCACCCCGGCGTCGAGCGCCCAGCTGCAAAGTTCGTAGCAGCACGGTGGAAACACGCCAAGTGGAAGTGCTCGTCTGATTGGAGGAGTTTACGGCCCAGCCTTGACCTCCGCGGCAGGGGCGAATTTTGGGGAAATCTCTGGTGTGACGGTTACCGAATCTGGCGAAGAAAATCGTCCACTTCAACCCCTCCGACCCGCAATGCGCCTTTCAAGTGGGTCCAAATACAAATCAATGGCCTCCCGGACATTCTTCAAAGCCTCTTCGCGGGTCTTTCCCTGCGACCAGCAGCTTTTCAGGGACGGGCAATGCGCGACAAAGTAGCCGTCGTCGCCTGGCTCAATGACAATTTTCAGGTTCACAAGGGGAATCTCCAGCTTCGGCTCCAAGTTTGCAAGCAGAGATTGGAAAAATTTGGGGCGCATCTTGGTACAGCACCTATTGCAAAGAACGATCCCCTCTCCCCCCGTTCGCCAAGGCGCGCGCCTCCGCCGATAAAACTACGGCGGACAAGACGGCGGGCAGGCTGGCCATCTTCCCGCCGAGCAGGGGGGGAAATGTCACGGCTCGAAGTCAGAACGAGATGAAAGTTGGCGGATTTTGAGGGTGGCGTCTTGCATTTCCGGGTGTCCTTGGCAAAATGAATGTCCCATGACCGATGGTAATATGATCGAGGTGGCCCACCTGACCAAACGCTACGCCGGGAACACGGCGGTGGCGGATGTCTCCTTTAGTGTGGCCCGCGGGGAAATAGTGGGGCTGGTCGGTCCCAACG
>JBEKAN010000310.1:0-7443 GCA_050015895.1 Verrucomicrobiota bacterium | reverse complement strand
ATAATGGGCGGAGGCGGAGCGGGGGTTGGTTTCCAGGGCCCTTTCAAACTCATCCACGGCGGCCTTGTATTCCTGGCTGTTGATGAGGTCCATGCCCCGCTGGTAGTGGGGGTCTTTCTCCTCGTCCAGGCTGTTGTCGCCCGAAGGGAAACACCCGGACAACCCGGCCGCCAGGAGCATGCAAACGGCGCTGAAAAAAATGGGCCGCAAACACTTCATGCGGGCAAGAATAAACGATTGCCGCGCAAAGGTCAAAGGCTGGTTGGCGCCGGGATTTTTTCCAAGGGTGGCGCGGGGCCAGTCCGTGAGGGCCGGGGAGGGGCGCGATTGAGCAGGATGGAACAGGGCAGGGAAGGCCGAATGCGGCATAAAGGGGGTTTGGCACGAGAAAATAGCACGATTATGCACGATTAAGCACGATTTGCGCCTTCGCTGAGGCTTCCGCCTTCGCCATGCCTGCGGCGGACAGGCCGGCGGACAGGGGGCGGGCTGGATCTGTGCCCGGCGATTTGGCCATTTATTGGCAATTGGAGTCATGGAGGGGGTATGTTTTTTGGTTTGATTAACCTTCATTAGCCTTCATTGACCTTCATTGACCTTCATTGGGGTCTGGCGGCGGCGGGGCGGTGACGCCTGGGTTTTGAAACTCGAAACTCCGGGATTCGAGGATTGGGGAGGGATGCTGTTGGGCGGGCGTAGAAACATGGAAAAAAATGAAGGGTTAAATTTGATTAAATTTGGTTAAATCCAGTGTAATTTGGTGAAATTCCGCCGCGCGGGACGCAAAGATTTTGGTTTGACCCGGTTTGACCCGGTTTGACGCTGGATGGATGAGGCTGGCGCGTTCGCCGAGGCTTGCGCCGTCGCCAAGGCTACTGCGGACAGGGCGGCGAGTCGTTTGACTGGCAGTATTACTCTCACGCCAAGGACACTATCACAAGTGCTAACATTTGTCAATCTTTTAAATGAGATTTAGCGGCAAAGGATGATCGGGGCGAATAGGGGAAAGATGGGACGGGCTTTCAGCCCGTGGGGGGGTGTGATTTGCGACCTGGGGCGTTGCCCCAGGCTGGTATGAGGACGCGCCGTTGGCGCTGGGCGAGGACGGGCTTTCAGCCCTTGGGGTGGTTGGGAATTGGAACCTGGGGCGGTGCCCCAGGCTGGTATGAGGTCGCGCCGTTGGCGCTGGGCGAGGACGGGCTTTCAGCCCTTGGGGCGGTTGGGAATTGGAACCTGGGGCGGTGCCCCAGGCTGGCATGAGGACGCGCCGTTGGCGCTGGGCGAGGACGGGCCTTCAGCCCTTGGGGTGGTTGCGGATTGGAACCTGGGGCGTTGCCCCAGGCTGGTATGAGGTCGCGCCGTTGGCGCTGGGGGAGCAGGACGACACTTGTACCGGCGGTTTTGGATTTGGCCGTGAAACATCAAAGGGCATTTTGTTTGCGCAGGCAGTCGGCGAAGACGAGGTTAAATTTCCGGGCACTCCGGGCATGGAGCGATGGCAAGTTGCAGGCGCAGCCAATCGGCGAAATCGTCGGCCTTCACTTTGTCGGACCAGACGGCGAGCTTTTGTTCGCCCGCTTGCGCGCCGCGCAAATGCAGGGTGGGCTCGTAGGTGTAGGATCGGCCGCCTCGCCGCCAGAGCCACGCGCCCACCCCCGCCAGATAAACTGCGGCGATGAGTGTCAGGACCATTCCGACGGACGGTTCCGTCTTTACGCAAAATCCAATGATGAACGCGGAAACCAGGCCCAGGCCGCCCGCCACCTGCAATCCCCACCCCGCGGCCCCATATTGCGGGAGGCGCGCCCGCGTGGACACACTGTCGGCGAGGATCCTCACCCCGCCGGCCGGCGGCCGAAAGAGCCGCACCCGCAGTTGGCCGCCGATCCACATCCAGATGCCGATCGAGCACGCATTGAATGGTGTCAGGAGCAGGACTGTGAGGAAATCGGCGCCGCTGACGCCCGGGAACAGAAGCGACTGCCGGGGATCTTTCGGATTGTAATAGACCTGGATGGTCGAGCCGACCGCATGAGCCGCCAAGCTGTCGGCCTGGTCGGAATTCGGAGAATTGGCGAATCGCTGCTCCTGGCTGGCAAACGTCAGCCCGCCGACCTCAAAACGATAACTGATGCGCGGCTGCGAGCCGGGTCCACCCTTCTCCAGATGGGTGACTGTGGCTGTCGCGGACGGATAATGACGGGAGTTAAACTGTATGAAGATCCCGTGCGCCATCATGCCGTCAAAGCACAGGAAGAAGGCCGACCAGACCAAGACAAAGATGATCGAAAGATCGAGTCGCATGAGGGGATTCTAGGTTCGAGAAGGGGATCGGTCTATTACAAATCGGCGTGCCTTTTGGAGGAGATGGATGGGACGGGCTTTCAGCCCTTGGGGTGGTTGCGGATTGGAACCTGGAGCGTTGCCCCAGGCTGGAATGAGGTCGCGCCGTTGGCGCTGGGCGAGGACGGGCTTTCAGCCCTTGGGGTGGTTGGGAATTGGAACCTGGGGCGATGCCCCAGGCTGGCATGAGGACGCGCCGTTGGCGCTGAGTTTGGAGATGGGACGGGCCTTCAGCCCTCGGGGTGGTTGCGGATTGGAACCTGGGGCGATGCCCCAGGCTGGTATGAGGACGCGCCGGTGGCGCTGGGCGAGGACGGGCCTTCAGCCCTCGGTGTGGTTGCGGATTGGAACCTGGGGCGGTGCCCCAGGCTGGTATGAGGTCGCGCCGTTGGCGCTGGGCGAGGACGGGCTTTCAGCCCTTGGGGTGGTTGGGAATTGGAACCTGGGGCGTTGCCCCAGGCTGGTATGAGGACGCGCCGTTGGCGCTGACGGGGACCTGGGGCGCTGCGCCAGGCTGGTATGAGGACGGGCGGTTGGCGCTGACGGGGACCTGGGGCGCTGCGCCAGGCTGGTATGAGGACGGGCGGTTGGCGCTCATAGAGGCGAGCACCACGCGGCCCGGCGCCTTTTGGAGCCGGCCATGGTGCATTAAGGTGCCGTCAAGAAATAACCTTCACAAGCTGACTGGTCCTTTTGGCGGCAGGCGGCGTTGCTCCTCAGTCGAAGATCCACGAGGGATATTCTCCTTCGTCGCGCCTTGCCAGCCGCCAAAATCCCGGCGTCATCTCGTAAAGCTTATTTCTTGACGGCACCTAAAGGGCGAGTTGCCGGCGGAGCCAGTCGGCGAAGGCGTCGGCTTTCATTTTGTCGGACCAGTCGGCGAGCTTTTGGTCGCCGGAATGCGGTCCGCGCAAGCGCAGGGTGGGGGCGAAGGTGTAGGAGCGGGAGCCTTTGTTGCTGATGTGTTCTATCGTTTCCACCGTGAGGCTTTCGATGTCGGCGATGCCCACCGACAAGGGCTGCTGGCGGCCCAGCGTCTGCGGCAGGTCGAGCGTGCGGGCGCCCTCGTTGATCACCAGGTCGTCAATGCCGGAAGAAATTTTCCGCCATTGCCAGAAAGCCACGCCCACGCCCGCCAGATAGACAGCGGCAATGGTTGTGAGAACGAATCCGATGGAGGGTTGCATCTTGGTGCTGAAAGCCACGATGAACACGGAAACGAAGCCCATGCCGCCAGCCGTGACCAAACCCCAACCGACGGCCCCAAATTGGGGCAGGCGCACGCGTGTGGACATTCCGTCGGCGATGATTTTCACGCCGCCGGCCAGCGGCCGGAAAAGGCGTTCGCGGAGCCAGCCGCCGGTCCAGATCCAGAAACCGAGCATGACGGCGTTGAACGGGGTCAAGAACAGGACCACCAAGAAATCGGAGCCGTTGACGCCGGGGAACAGGAGAGAATCCTGGGGATCGTTCGGGTTGTAAAAGACCTGGACGGTCGAGCCGAGCCGGTGCGCGGCGACCAGGCTGTTGGCCGAGGCGGAATCTGAGAAGGAGGGGTTGAAGCGCAGCCGCGAGCCGGTAAATGCTTTTCCGGCGACATCAAAACGATAATTGATATTCGCCTTATAACTGGTTCCGCCTTTGGAGCCGTGATGAGTCGTGACTTCGCTGTGGGTGACCGTGCCCGTCGCGGAGGGATAATGACGGGACTCAAGCTGTTTGAAGATCCCGCGGGCCACCAGGCCGTCGAAGAACAGCGCGCCTGCCGACCAGAAGAGAGTGAAGAAGAGAAGGAAAACGGTTTGCATGGGTGGATGTTAGGGTTGTCGCCCGGATCGGTCTATTACAAATGCGCGGGGGTTTTGGAGTTGTAGTTGAAATTCAGGACAACGGGCATGGATGCTGGATGGAACGGGCCTTCAGCCCTTGATCTGATTGCGGATTGGGACCTGGGGCGTTGCCCCAGGCTGGTATGAGGTCGCGCCGTTGGCGCTGACGGAGACCTGGGGGCGTTGCCCCAGGCTGGTATGAGGACGCGCCGTTGGCGCTGACGGAGACCTGGGGCGTTGCCCCAGGCTGGGATGAGGGCGCGCCGTTGGCGCTGGCAGAGACTTCTTCAATCCCACACATAGGCCTCGTCGTATTCAACCCCGTACTTTTTCAGGAACATCCGGAATTCGTCCTGGAAGGTCCGCGTGCGGTGATGTTCCTCCTGCTGGTCAATGTAGGCGCAGAGGGAATCCAAATCGGTCGGACCGACGGAGAAGCAACCGTACCCGCGCTGCCATGAGAAAGCGGCAAGGCCGGGCGCTTGTGTTTTCACCCATTTGGAGGAGGAGATTTTGAGCTTCTCCACCAGATCGGCGATCGAGAGGGTGCGCGACAATCGGACCGCCAAATGCACATGGTCCGCCACGCCGCCCGCCCGGTAACAGTGGCATTCGGCGTTGTGGGCGACTGTGGCCAGATAGGCATGGAGTTTGGGCCGCGTGAGGGCATCGAGCAGTGGGTGGCGGTCTTTGGTGCTGAAAATCAGGTGAATGACGACGAGACTCAAGGATTGTGGCATGGCGGTGAGTTTAGGGGCAAAGGCCCGGATTGTCGCCATAAAGATGGGACGGGCTTTCAGCCCTTAGGGTGGTTGCGGATTGGAACCTGGGGCGATGCCCCAGGCTGGTATGAGGTCGCGCCGTTGGCGCTGACGTGGGCCTGGGGCGATGCCCCAGGCTGGTATGAGGTCGCGCCTTTGGCGCTGACGTGGGCCTGGGGCGATGCCCGAGGCTGGTATGAGATCGCGCCTTTGGCGCTGACGTGGGCCTGGGGCGATGCCCGAGGCTGGTATGAGATCGCGCCTTTGGCGCTGAGTTTGGAGATGGGACGGGCTTTCAGCCCTTGATCTGTTTGCGAATCGGAACCTGGGGCGTTGCCCCAGGCTGGTATGAGATCGCGCCTTTGGCGCTGACTTTCGGATGCAATCTCACCTATCCCGGCCCGAGGAGGCGATCTACTTTGCGGCGGATTTCGTCGGGCATTTTGATGAGCGGGGGCCAGGGGCGATGGAAGCCCTCGCCGGGGAGCTTTTTGGTGGCGTCTATGCCCATCTTGGAGCCGATGGCCAATTCCGGGGTGGCGTGGTCCAGCACGTCGGAGGGGCCGCGGGTCAACAGGGTGTCGCGTTGCGGGTCGGTGGTGGCGCAAAGACGGAACAGGACCTCGCTGGTGTTCTGCACATTGACATCGTCGTCCACCACGACGATGTATTTGGTGAACATCATCTGCCCCATGCCCCAGAGGCCGTGCATGATTTTGTAGGCCTGCATGGGGTAGGTTTTTTTGATGCTGACGAAAACGAGGTTGTGAAAAACGCCCTCGGCCGGCAGCGCCAAATCCACCAGTTCGGGAAAGGTCATTTTGAAGATGGGGAGGAAAAGTTTCACGCTGGCGGAGCCGATGTAAAAATCCTCCATCGGCGGCATGCCGACAATGGTGGCGGGATAAACGGCGTCCTTGCGACGGGTGATGGCGGTGAGGTGAAAGGCGGGATAGGAGTCGGCCAGGGAATAATAGCCGGTGTGATCGCCAAACGGCCCCTCGACGCGGAGCGGCTCGGAGGGGTCCACGAAGCCTTCGAGCACGAAATCGGCGTCGGCGGGGACCTCCAAATTATTGGTGACACATTGGACGAGTTGGACGGATTTTTTGCGGAGATAGCCGGCGAGGAGGAATTCGTCCAATCCGTCGGGCAGCGGCGCGGTGGCGGCGAAGGTGAAGACGGGATCGCCGCCGAGGAAAACGGAGACGGGCATTCGCTGTCCGGTTTCGTAATAGCGTCTGCCGTGGCGGGCGGCGACTTTGTGAAGCTGCCAGTGCATGCCGGTGGTGCGGCCGTCAAACACTTGCATGCGGTACATGCCGACGTTGCGCGCGCCGGTGTCGGGGTCGCGGGTGACGACGCAGGGGAGGGTGAGGAAGCGCCCGGCGTCCAAGGGCCAGCATTTGAGGATGGGGAGATCGAGCAGAGTGGGGCAGGGGAGTGGCGGGCCGGCGGGGGCGGAACTTGGCTCTTGCGCGTTCGGAGGGGACGAACCCCTCTCCCTGGCCCTCTCCCCGCTGCGCGGGGAGAGGGGATTGGCAATTCCGTTGGTGGTGGTGTCAAGATGTGCAGCGTCCGCGGGGGCCTTGGCGTCGTCGAAGCGGTGGATGACTTCCTGGCAGGGGGCATGGCTGACGATTTTGGGTTTGGCGTGGCGAAGGTCCAGGGCGGTGCCGAGCAACTTAATCGCGTCGCCAAAACTGGTGGGCGGCTTGGCTTGCATGAGCGACCCCAGTTCGGCGGCCATGGCCTCGATGGAGTCCGCGCCGAGGCTCATGGCCATGCGTTTGTGGGAGCCGAGGGTGTTGATGGCGAGCGGAAAGGGCGAAGGGCGGCCATTGACGGTGGGGTTTTCGATGAGCAGCGCCTTGCCGCCGCCGGGGGATTTCATCTCGCGATCTGCCAGTTCGGTGATTTCCAATTCGGTGGCGACGGGCTGGGTGACGCGCTTGAGTTCGCCGGCTTTCTCCAGTCTCCCCAGGAATTCTGTAAATGAGCTATACGCCATAAAGTCAAATATAAAATAAATCTCATTTGCTCCCGGGTTTGACGGCGGGGGTGCTGGCGAGGTCGGGGGGAAGTTTGTCCGGCTCGAAGGCCTCGACTTTGAGGGAAATGAGGCTGAAGGCGGGGACGCCAAAAGTGACCTCGCCGTTGGAGCGGTCCACAATCATCGCCACTCCCAACACGGCCCCGCGATGGGCGCGAACGATGTCGAGGGTTTCCTGGACGCGGCCGCCTTTGGTGACGACATCCTCGACGACGAGGATTTTTTCGCCGGGGGCGATGGTGAATCCGCGGCGCAAGAGCAGTTTGCCGTCCTCCTTCTCGACGAAAATGAAGCGAAGGCCCAACTGGCGGGCGACCTCCTGGCCGATGACCAGGCCGCCCATAGCGGGGGAGAGGACGGTGGCCGCGCCCAGGGGCCGTGCCTTGTCGGCGAGGGCGGCGCCGAGTTTTTCGACGAGGGGCATTTGCTGGAGGGCGAGGGCGCATTGAAAGTACTG
>JBEKAN010000309.1:0-5823 GCA_050015895.1 Verrucomicrobiota bacterium | reverse complement strand
TGATGAAACGCCTGAGTGAGTTTTTACGATAATAGGTTTATATGGAAGAATTCGAGACATTATTGGAAAAATTGCTGGCTGGTGAAGCCGGGCCGGAAGATCGCGAGCGGCTCAAGAAATTGGCGGAGGAAAACCCGCAGTTCATGAAACGGTGCAAGGCCGCAGCCGAGGCTTGGGAGATCATCCGCGGTGTGGGCAGATTTACGCCTGTGAAAGGCGAACCCATACCGCCATTCCCGCAGCGCCGCAAGGCGGAGTTGATGGCGGCCATTCGGCAAATTCCAATCAACACGATGGAGCCCTTGGACCTCCTCACACGCTTCGGACGTTTCGAGCACGCTCAAGTCTTCGGCGAATTTCTCGGTTACAACCCTGAAATCAAAACCGGGCGGTTGACCTTGAATCTCAAGGATTGGAAATATGCGAAGGCTCACGAGACGGAGAGGGAAGACTTGGCAGGGTGGACAAAGCATAAGCCCGGCTTCGAAACAATGGTGGAGCAACTAATTAGCGCGGCAACTCCATTATTGAAGAGCAGGTACGATTACCGCAAAGTGTTGCTTGACATAAGGGGACACCTCGATCTGGACGGCTACCGGGACGAATCTTATGCGGTGATCGAGTTGCAGATTCTCACCGAGCTGGCACGCCTCGTCCACGAGAAAGTATCCAAGATGTCGCAAGAGGACAGGGACAAGTTTTACAAGTCGGTCGAGGATCAAATGCTCAAGGCGGGGAAGAAGCTCGGCGAAGTCCCAATTGAACAAATGCTTTGGGTTGGGGGCGGCGCAGGCTTGGTCAGTGCCCTCGGTGCCGAGGTCACGTCCGGAATTATCCTGGCGCATTTAGGCGTCGGTCACACCATCCTTTTGGCGCTGGGGCTGTACTCAGTGCCGACATTTTTCATAGGGACTGGTATTTTCATGCCGATAATTGTCGCTTATTTCGTCTATTTGACTGGACAGCACAATTACAAGAAGACGATTCCCTGCGTCGTGACCTTGGCCGCCCTGCGCCAGCAGCAGCTTAATGGCGCCGGTTTACCAGGAGAATAGCCGGGTTGCGGTGGCGATCCGCCGCGTGCTGAAGGTGTGCGGGGACACGCCGTGACGCGGCTTGGTGCTCACGGGCCTTTACACCGGGCAGCGCCTGGGCGATTGCGCCCGGCTGACATGGCAGCAAGTGGACTTGGCGGCCAAAACCATTTCCTTCGTGACCCGCAAAACCGGCAAGCGGCTGGCCATGCGACTGGCCGAACCGCTGGTTGACCACTTGATCGGGCTGCCCGGCGCGGACGATCCCCGCGCGTTTGTCTTCCCGCGCTTCGCGGCGATGGGGAAAAATGTCACTGCCTCCCTGAGCAAAGCCTTCGCGGAAGGAATTCTCATTCCCCGCCGGACTCATGCTGTCCCGCCCGAAACACCACGCGGCCGGCGGCAAGGGGCGCCAAGGCAGGCGGCAGGTCAACGAAGTCACCTTCCACAGCCTGCGCCATTCGCTGGTGACGATGTTGAAGGCGACCGGGGCGAGCAACGCGCTGGCGCAAATGATTGTCGGCCACGATTCCGCCGCTGTGAGCGCCCACTACACCCACCTGAGCGCGGAAGACACTGCGGTGCCATCAGCAAGCTCCCCGACGTGACCGCCCTTTAGCCGCGCGGACTACCCCTTGCATATTTCCACCGGGACTTTTAGCCTGTTGGGGTAATCCGTTTATTTGGCAACAGACCTGTGTTACGAAAGGGCAAAAGTCAATGAGCTGCGACAAACAGACATTCAGAAACATCACCGAAGCGCACTGGAACTGCCTGGTTCAAAAAGCCGCCGCCGATTTTGGGATTTCCATTTCCAGCAACTGCGGGGAGGCATCCAAAAAAGGGCTCACCATTAAATGGGACTACGACCCCGCCGCCCAAATATTGGAGATCCAATGCGTTGACAAATCGATTTTGGTTCCGTGTAAACTGGTCAATACACGGATCGCGAAATTTGTGAATGATTGCCGGCCCCCGAGTGCGTCGCCGGGAGACACGACATAAAAATTGGCTGCGTCGAATCACTTGCCACAATCCTGCTGGATCAATGTTAGCGGGCATCTTTGAATCCTTCGCGTTGGGTTGTTTTGTGGGGGATTGTCGCGCTCGAATCGGGGGAGTTTGGGCAAGTGGATTGAGAAGAGTCACCCGGGATGCTCCAGGGCATTGTGGCGGCTGACGGTGCTGCCGTCCTCGTTTTTCAATTCGTTGAAAACAAGGGCGGAGAGGAAGGTCCATCCGCCCAGGACGAGGAACGCCTGGTGGATGCCGTGAATCATTTGCGGCGCGCTGGTGTGGTGGCGGTCGGGCAGGAACCACGCCGCCACCAGCGACGCGGTCGCCACGCCGAAACTCATGGACATCTGCTGCATGGTGCTGGCGATGGTGCTGGCGCCGCTGGTCTGCTCCTCAGTCACATCCGCGTAAGCCAGCGTGTTCATGCTCGTATATTGCAGGGAGGTGAAGAAGCCATACACAAACGCCTGCGCGACGATGAGCCACACCGGCGTGCCCGCGCCAATGGTGGCGAAGAGGGCGATGAGCAGCCCGAGGATCATGGTGTTGGAAATCAACACCGCGCGGTAACCCAGGCGCCGCAGAACGACCGGCATCGTAATCTTGAAGCTCATGGCCGCCACCGCCTGCGGCATCATCAGGAGGCCGGATTGAATCGGCGTGAACCCAAGGCCCACCTGGTAGAGGAGCGGAAAGAGGAAGGGGATTCCCCCGATGCCCAGCCGGGTGAAATAGCTCCCGCTGACCGCCGCGCGAAAGGTCCGAATGCGAAACAAGGCCAGCCGAAGCAACGGAAACTCCGTGCGGGCCGCCCGCAGCCCGTGACCCGCCAGAAAAACCGCGGCCATCCCCAGCAACCCCAGCATGGCGCCTCCGCCCAGCGTATGTTCTCCAAACACTTCCAGCACATACGACAACAACGCGATGCCGCAGCCGAAGAGGACAAGGCCGACGGTGTCGAGCGGATGGGAGTGTTCCTCGCGATAGTCGGGGAGATGCCTCCACACCAGATGCAATCCCAGCAGGCCAATGGGCAGGTTGATGAAAAAGATGACCCGCCAATGGAAGTACCCGACAATCAGACCGCCGGCGACTGGCCCGAGCATGGGGCCAATCAGACCGGGGATGGCGACGAAACTCATGGCGCGGATGAGTTCCGATTTGGCGAACGTCCGCACCAGGGTCAGCCGTCCCACCGGCACCATCATCGCTCCGCCGCAGCCTTGCAGGATGCGGCAGGCGACCAGCACGCGGAGGTCGCTCGATATGCCGCAGAGAAACGATCCGAGGGTGAAGAGGCCAATCGCGCACGAGAACACCCGGCGTGTGCCGAAGCGATCCGCCATCCAGCCGCTGACGGGGATGAACACCGCCAGGCTCAAGGTGTAACTGGACAGCACCGCCTTCATGCTCAGCGGGGCGACGCCCAGCGCCCGGGCGATGGCGGGGACCGCTGTGTTCAGAATCGTCGTGTCGAGCGATTCCATGAAGAAGGCCACAGCGACGAGCCAGGGCAGCAATCGCTTCCCCGATTCGCCCGGCGCCGCGGGAGGAGCGGAGGCCGCGCGGGAATTGGCCGGGGTCATGTTTGTGCCGCCATCCATTTCTACAGGCTGTCGAAATCCTCAACGAAATCAGGATCTCGATCACGCCAAAATCCGCGACAGACTTTGCCAAAAAGGATTCCTGGGGCCAATGAAAATTGGTGGAACTGAAAATCAGGGGAACCCGATGTGGACCCTTAACCGAGTTTCATAGTGTCCGCCGAAGCTGCCTGTACCGAGTTGTCGTGGCAAGCCCTCAATTCCTCCATCCCCTCCGAGTCAACATCAACACGGGCGTTTGGAGGGTCCGAGCCGGGCTGAACGGTTGACATTTACCCTTGTATTTCAGGCGCCGGCGTCGTCACCGGCTTGAGCAGCATCCCCACCCAGGACCGTGGCCCACTTGGGAAAAAGGGGGCTGTCGTGGAGAGATTGGGGTGCTCCACAGCGCCACCTTCAAAAAAAAGAGCCCCGGGCGCGATCCGGGGCTCATTAAACCACTAAACTTCAGATTTACGACTCAAACGCTAATAAGGCCCTCCTCCGTCCCTGCGCGTCAACTCACTTTGCAACCGGAGTTCTCTTCCAACGATTGATGCTGCTCTCGGTGATCAACACCAAACGAACTCCAGGTCCGGTTCTATCCAGAATCCCTCGATCAACTAATCGCCGAACCGTTTTTTCACTCAAATTGCAGGCGTCGGACGCCTGCTTCACAGTCAAGACTTTTTCCTCAACGTTGGCAAATTGATCCATGCTCACTCGTTGAAAAGTTCACTGCTCTCATAATCTGATGCCACGTCCAAGCGCAACTTCCCGGCGCCCTCCAGATTAGTGGGGGTCCAAGGCAAACAAAGACGGCCGTTTTTCAACCGCCCACCCCGCGGAGTTTTCCGTCCGGGTAGTTTGCGATGCCCGCAGCATCGGCAATATGCCCCAAGTTGAACGGCTTTGCAAGGACGAGATGTGCTTGTCTTCCAGAAGGCGCACCCGGTGGGCTGAATGGACTTGCTCGGTTGGGTTCGCGCGCCAATGCCCAGGCGTTTGAGATTTCCAACTCGATCTGAACTCCAGATCCAACTCACCTCCCGGCCCGCGTGCCGCATGTGCCGCGCCCATCGCCAGCCCGCACTTCTCCATTGTATCCCGTTTTGTATCCCGCGTGCCCGAAAATCAGGCCAAATTGGGGCAAACCGGGCCTTCGGCGTCAAGTATAGCGGGAACGGCAGGTCATTGCAGGACAAGCGGTTCCACTTGAGGATCAAGAGATTGCGCTGATTTCGAGTCAGGTACATTCAACCACTCTGCCACCCTTCCGTCAATTTACTCTGAAGGACTTGCCAAAGCGCCGCCCCGGCCGCAACGCGTCCGCGACGCGATCCATTATGGCCGGATAAAAGGCCGCGGCAAGATCATTCGCGAGATCATTGGAATGCCCTTGACATCATCAGATGAGGTGTGCCAAAGGAGAGCATGATTCGCGGTTGTGTGAATATGGCGGCACGAAAGAGGATTTTATGGGTGTCACTGACAACAACGCATCTTTGACACTCGGCACCTCGCAGTACATCAATCCCACAACCACATTGTTCTCGACGCCAATCGAGGGGGATTGGGAGGAGCAGAGTTCCTATACGACAGGAGATTTCACACGGCTTGGACGATTTTGACGGCGAGCTTTCGGCCGGAGGTTCCCAGGAGGCCGGCGAATTTGGGGGCGGCGTCCAGGGATAATTCCACTTGACTTGAGTCGTCCTGGCGCAGGGGGACCACGTCGCCCGGTTTCAGGGCGGCCAGTTGGCGCGCGGTCAGGTCCATGGCGCGCCAGCGGGCGGTGAGCTGGACGGGGACGTCGTCGAAGGCCGGATTCCACCGCGGGCCGGGAGCGGAGCGGGCGTCGGCGGAATGGCCGGCGTTTTGGAGATCGGAGCTGAGTTTTTGGATGAGGGGATTCAGGCTGGCCTGGGGAAAGGCAAGCTGGATCATCTCGGCGGACTGGGCGATCTTGGTTTCCACTCCGAGGATCAACATCATGGTTTCCGGAGGGGAGGTTTGGAGGAAGCGGCCTGAGTTTTCGTGGCTGATGAGGAAGGGACGAAGCTTGAGGGTGTCGGCCCAGGTGTTGCACCACTCGCCCAGGAGGATGGTGACCGTTTTGGCCGCCAGTTTGACTTCGATCTGGGTCAAGTCGCGGGAGTACTCCTCGCAGACGGCGGGGCCGCCCAGTT
>JBEKAN010000308.1:0-5900 GCA_050015895.1 Verrucomicrobiota bacterium | reverse complement strand
TAACACGCTTATGCACGGGGATGCACGATTCCCGCCGTCGGCCCGCCTCTGGCGGGACGCGGGCGCGAGCAGGGGCTGGGTTTGGACCCGGCTACGCGCACGGGGGCTGGTCGGAGTGCCTGGGGGGGGGGGGTGGGGTTCATTGGTGCGATTTAGGGGGATATAGGGCGATTTAGGGGAATCGCAGGAATCGGCGGGACTGGCGTTCGATATGGCCGTTTGGGATTAGGCTTAAAATGGGCATGATGGGCCGCAAAAAGGCACAAAAGGCTCAAAACGGAGGGCTGGCTTTCCTCTTCCACCGTCGCCATCCTCCGTCGCTGGAGCTTTGGAGGACGCGTGGCGATGGCGGACAGTTCCCCCCGCAATTTGACTGGGCATTTTCCTCCCACGCAAGAAACCGTATCACACTTGCAGAGTTTTGTCAAGTCATTTCGTAATTATTTACACGCAAATTGGCGCCAAAGAGGCCCCGGCCCGGTTTGGAGGGCGGGGGGGCGAACTTTGGCGCCCTGAGCCGCCTCCATTCAATAAGGAACGGGGATTTCAACGCAAAGGCGCCAAGTCGCAAGGACGCAACATGGCGGAGCCGCAACCAAAGCGCTGCGTCTGAATTGAGGATTTGCAATTGAGAATTTCTCATTTGTCATTCGGAAGGACGGTTTGAGTTTCCCCCGAATTGGCGGACAAGGGGGCGAGGCCGGGGGCCTTCAGGACAGGCCCTTTCCAGGATTTGAAAACTTTTTCCGAAGATGGTAAAGTAATGGCATGAAACGCAAGAAAGCGCCGATCGAGAAGGCGTCCAGCGGCACGGTGCTCGCCGCAAGGGCGCGGGCCGAGGGCAATAAGTGGACGGACGCGGAGCGTGAAAAACTCGGGGCACAATTCATGAGGCTCTACTATGGCGGAGAGACCAAACCGGCCTCAACTCCTCGCCGTTGACACGAATGTTTTGTTCGACCTCGCCGACGGTTTGGACGACGTCGTTGACGCGGTATCCGTAATTCGGGAGCGGCTCCGGGATGCGCGCTTTCTCATTCCGCCCACGGTCCAACATGAGTTGGCGAACTGGGCTTTCTGCGGGGAAGGGCAAAAACGGGAGGTCGCCCGCAAGTCAATTCAGCTTGGCCAATCGTGGCGCATCGTTCCCGGAAACCTCATCGCTGTGGGGCATGGAATTGCTGAACGCATCGCCGAGCGGATTCGGGAACAGGGTCTTATACCGGTTGAAGAGATCAACGATTCATTGATCCTGGCGGAATCCGCCTTGCTCGGATGTTCGATGCTGTTGACCGGGGATCAACACTTGCGTGGGATTGATTTCGAGCGTTTGACGCTGGGGATGCAGGCGTTTGATGTCACAGCCCCCGTGATCGCAACGCCGCGCGAAGTTGTGCGGAAGTTCTTTCAACGGTGATCCATGTCGTGATCGCGCTGGGCATGGACTATGAGGTTGGATCTGTGCCGGGTTCATGCACACGGTTCAATCAATTGGGACGTCACCACGGCGGTCAAAGAGCCTGCACACGCTCTCCGTGGTCGCCCGGGACGACACGGGCATCTTGACCTCTGAGTTTGAGACCGTGAGGGTGAACAACTGAGGTTCAGTTGATTTCCGCCCCATCCTCAAGGGCGAGCTTCATGAGCCGCTGCGCGACCTGCGCCTGTTTGAACAGGTAATGCTGGATGGGGAGGTTCAGACGCTGGTGTGGCCCAACGGCGCGGATTTCGACCCGGCGACATTGCACGATTGGCCGTCCCAGTCCGGCGAGGTGGCCGGGGCCGTGGAGCACTGGCGGCAGAACGCGCAAATCGTCAATCATTTTAAGAAGTGAGAACTGACACCTGGACGCCCCTAAACGCCTAAGACTCCATGCAAGCCCGCTATTCAGACGGGCCTGAACGCTGGACCATGAGCCAGATCACCGCGAACGCGATAGCCATTCCCCACGCCACTTTGGAAGCCGCCTTCTTGTTCGCAGCCTTGTCCTCCTGCCCATTGTGGGACCGGGAGTTGTCGTAGAAGAAAACCCCCACGTGACCAGCGACGAAGCCTACAATGCCCGCGATAAAACTACCGAATACGTAGTAACCCGTGTTGAACGGCTCGCCTGTACTTGGATCAATGAACGCCAACAGGAATGCACGCATGGTTACTCCGTTGTTGGCTCGGCCTCTTTCAGCTTAGCCTTGTCCCGTTCCTCCTGGTTTCGATTTACCGCTTTCCAAAGTTGGAGCATCTCGGCACCTCCAATCTGCGACATCCCGTTCGGGCACCCTTGGTGATGAAATCTTATTTCATCAACCAGCGACAATTTGTTATTTGCCATCACATCGACCAATTCATCCCATGTGATGCCCGTTCTTTTCTGAATTACAGAAGTACGTCTGCCGAATTTAATCGTGTATTTATAGTCTCTGAACATAATCACTTGCGTTTAACGTTTCGTTCGCGTTCCTGTGTGAACTGCACAAATGAGCAGCCACAAAGGCAAGATGTCGCCGCCACCACAAAAACTCAAGCCTCTAACGCGATCATCCCCAAGGTCCAGGAAAAGCTCACCGGAGCCGTCTTGGAGGGGCGCATCTTGATACAACCACCATGGAAGGAACCGCTGTCCCTGAGCCTCCCGGTTTGGCGGGGAGAGGAAAATATCACGGCTCGACGGAGTCTCGCCCTACCGGCCCCACTGTGTGGGGTGGGCATAGGGAAATAGCGTGGTGGTGGTGGCAAGATGCGCCCGTCTTGGAGTGTTCCGCCTTGACGCCATTAGGCTTCCGCTTTATCTTTCACTTATGATCGAGCAACCAACAACAGTTGAGGAAAGCCTCAACGCAGCACTATCGCGGTTGAACGAGTGCAACACTATAATTTTTAACCTTGAACAACACGCCCTCCCGTCTGTTACTGCCGGCGGAGGCCTACAGCCCGCAATAGAGGAGAAGCTCTCTCAGCTACGCCGCGAGGTGCAAACTCTCAAATCGCCTTTGGACACCTCGTGTTCTTCAATCCAATAAAGTCTTAAGGCGCGGCACCGTGTCGGTGTCGGTCCTCGATGTTTGGAGTCTGTGGCATCATCTGTGGGTGATTTTGGTGTAATTCCGCGTTTTTGCAAGCTTTTTTTGACAGTTATTTTCACAGGCTGACGGAGTTTTCGGACGTCGCGGGCGCGCCTCTGGGCGGGGGCGGGCGAGTCCGTGCAAGCGTCAGTTCTCACTTTTTAAAGTCTCCCGTTTTCTCCTCGTTCCGACCAGTTTCGATACGTGCCTCCGGCCTCCAATCAATGCGGCGGCTCAGCCCTGCTCCGGCGGCAGGCGAAGGGTCGCGTCCAGGGGGGGGATGTCGGCAAGGCTCTTGCCGCCGGTGTCTCCGCCCAGCTTCAGGAGGCGCTCGCCGCCGGGGCGGACCATGCGCTCGTAGCTGCCAACGGCGGAGTTGTACGCGTCGTTGGCTTTTTCCAGCCCGGCGCGAATCCCGGCGAAATGTTCCATCAGCTTGACGACGCGGCTGAACAACTCCCGCGCCGCCTCGGCGATCTCGCGGGCGTTTTCGCTCTGGGCGTGCTGCTGCCAGCTCACACTCACGGCGCGCAGCAGGCCGATCAGCGACGCGGGCGTCGCCAGCATGATGCGCCTGCGCGCCGCCCAATCAATCAAATCGCGGTCGCCCTCCAGCGCGGCGCTGAACAGCGACTCGGCAGGCAGAAACAAAACCACATGATCCAGCGCGTTGGGAAACTGGCGCGGATAATCCCGCTCCGCCAGCGCGCGGATCGTGGCCTTCAACTTCGCGGCGTGGCTGGCCAGGCTCTCGGCGCGCTTTACCGGATCCGCCGTGTCAATGGCCTTGAGAAAATCCAAATCCGGCACCTTTGAGTCCACAATAATCATGCGGTCGCCCGGAAGATGAACCGTCAGGTCGGGCTTGCTGTCGCCGGATTGGGTTTGCTCCTGGAAATCGCAGTGCGGGCTCATCCCCGCCGCCTCCACGACGCGCCGCAGGGTTTCCTCCCCCCAGCGGCCCCGGGCCTGGTTGGAGCTGAGCACCATGCGCAATTGCAGGGTCTCGCTCGAAAGCGCGTTGCTGTTCTGGGCCAGGCCCTCGATCTGTTTTTTGACTTCGCCCAGTGTCGCGGCCTGGGCGGTCTCACTTTGTTGCAGCCGCTTCTGGTAGGTCTCCAGTTGCTCCTTCAACGGCTGCACCAGAGTGGCGATGGCCTCCTGGCGCTGGGCAAGGTCCCCTTTGGCGGACTCCTGGAATTTGCCCAGCGTCAGACTGGCGAGTTCCAGGAATTGCGGCGCGGTTTGTTTGAGCGCGTCCGCGCTCAAGGCCTTGAAGGCCTCGCGCAAATCGGCCAGCGCCTTGTCCTGCGCCTCGCGGGCGGCGCGGAGGTTTTGCGCGTGCAATTCGCGGGTTTCCGTCAGCAACCGTTCCGCCGCCTCCCGCCGGGCCTCGGTGGCGGCGACCTGGGCGGTGGAGAGGCTGGCTTGCTGGCGGGCTTCGACGAGTTCCTTTTCTCTTTGCGCCACCTGCTGGCGCAACTCCTCCTCCAGGCGGCTGTCCGCCGGAGCGGCCCGCCGCCGGCCCTGGAAGAAGCCCAAGATCCAGAAGATCACCCCGCCCATCACCGCGCCGGCGGCAAAACCAATCAAACAATAAACGGCATTAGGCACCGGCGACCCCCTCAATAATGCGCCACCACTTCGATTTCCACCTTCGCACCGCGCGGGAGCGCGGCCACCTGGACGGTGGAGCGGGCGGGAAAATCCGCGGTGAAATACCGGGCGTACACCTCGTTCATGGCCGCGAAGTCCGCCAAGTCGGTCAGGAAAACCGTCGTGTTGACAACATTGCCGAAGTCCAGCTTTTGGTCTTGGAGGATGATTTTGACATTCTCCAGGACGCGCTCCGTCTGTGCCCGGATGTCGCCTCCGGTCAACTGGCCCGATTCCGGGGCGACCGGGATCTGGCCCGCGCAAAAGAGGAAATCACCCGCGCGGACGCCCTGGTTGTAAGGCCCGATGGCCGCCGCGCCGGCGGCGGGTTTGACGATGGATTTTCTCATTTGCCGTTGATGACCCGGATCTTGATGTTGCGGAAGGAGATCGCGCCGTGGTCTCCCTGCAACGCGATGACGCCGGTGTCGGACTTGGCGAAGGGGGGCATCTGGGAAAACTTGCTCCTGGCCACGCGGGCGTTGAAGTCGGGGCTGTGCAGGACGTATTCGAAATACTTGACGCCGTTCATGTCGTGCTCGCATTTTTCCGGCGTCACCAGCAGGCGGATGTGGTTCCACTGGCCGACCGGTTTGGTGGTGTCCAGGGGCAGCCCGGTTTTCGGGTCGTCGGGCGGCGCGTAAAGGCCGTAGAGCCAGCCGGACATCTGGCGGGGCATGGCGTCGCGGCCGTTGACATTGTCGAGGAGTTGGAATTCCGGGCCGGTGTACCAGGTGGGCCAGTTGGCGTTCTCCTCGCCGGTCACGTGGTACATGACGCCGCTGTTGCCGCCGTCGGTGATGTTGTAATCCAGTTGCAGCTCGAACCAACTGAACTTGTTGCTGGTGACGATGTCGCCACCGCGTTCCGGGTCCGCGCAAATCAGGAGGCCGTCCTTGACCTGCCATCCGGGAGCGATGCTGGGGCTGTGAAAATTATGCCAGCCGTCAAAATTGGTTCCGTTGAAGAGAAGCTGCCAGCCAGCCGCCTTCTCCGCCGCGCTGAGCGTGTTGTTGGGCGTGGAGGCGGTGGGCTCGGAGGTCGCGGCCGGTCCGCAGGCGGTCAGCGCCAGCAAGGCGGCGGTTCCAAAAGTCAGGAGGTTGAATGATTTCATAGGATGATCGGATGCCGGCAAGCCTGCTCCCTGCGGTTGGCGATGTCAATGGGAAGATGGCGGTGCGCTG
>JBEKAN010000307.1:0-5945 GCA_050015895.1 Verrucomicrobiota bacterium | reverse complement strand
CGACCGACCCCGATCTTTCCGAGAAGATGCAGATAGATTGGGGCACGCAGCGACTGGTCAACCTTTACAGCGCCTGGCGCAACGTGCTCGTCTCCATTCTGCAACGCCTCGGCCTGCGCAGCGTGAGCCAGCTGCGCGGACGCACCGACCTGATGACGCACCTGGATTACACCAACGACGAGGCGAAAACCACATGAACGGTGAATTGATAAAGCGCCTGGCCGATTCCAGAAGAAGGCTGGCCCAGTCTCTGAACCACTCCTCGATCCTGAAGAAGGAAGCCGAGGAGGGGGGCTGTGGGGTCGTGGGTTTCTGTTGCAGCGAGCCTGTGCCGGGCAAGCATATCTATGAACCCTCCCGCCAGATGCACAACCGGGGCAATGGAAAGGGAGGCGGGATCGCCGCGGTGGGGTTGGTTCCCGGGCAGCTTGGGGTCAGCCGCGAAGTCCTCGACAGCCATTACCTGCTGCACTTGGCGTTCCTCGACCCCGGGGTGCGGCCCGAAATCGAGGCGCAGTTCATCTCCCCGCACTTCGACATCGCCGCGACCGGCCAACTCGACCACCTCCAAGACTGGAAGTCCGTGCCGGGGCTGGAGGTGATGCCACCGGCGGTCAGCCGCTATTTTGCGCGCGTCAAACCGAAGGTGTTGGACGCGTTCATCGCCCGGAATAATCTGCAGGCCCTGGGCCGCGAGGAAGCGGAAGCCGAGTTTGTCAACCAGAACAGCTTCAGCCTGAATCAGAAATACTACGCCTCGCTCGGGGAGAAACGGGCCTTCGTGCTCTCGCATGGGCGGGACATCATGATCCTCAAGGTCGTCGGCTTCGCCGAGGCGATCGTCCAGTACTACCAGATTGAGGACCTGCGCGCTCACGAGTGGATCGCCCACCAACGTTTCCCGACCAAGGGCCGCGTCTGGCACCCGGGCGGCGCCCATCCGTTTGCGGCCATTGACATGGCCCTGGTGCACAATGGCGACTTTGCCAATTACCATTCCGTCAGCGAGTACCTCAAGCAGCGTCAGATCTACCCCCAGTTCCTCACCGACACGGAAGTCTCGGCCCTGCTCTTCGATTTGCTGAGCCGGACCTACCACTATCCGCTGGAATATATCATCGAGGCGCTGGCGCCCACGACGGAACTGGACTTTGACCGTCTCGATGCGGAAAAAAGGAAGATCTACCGGGCGATCCAGGCCACGCACATGCACGGGTCGCCCGATGGTCCCTGGTTCTTCATCATCGCCCGCACGCTCGCCCGGGAAAGGCAGTTCCAGTTGATGGGCATCACCGACACCGCCATGCTTCGGCCGCAGGTGTTCGCTTTCTGCGACGGCGAAGTGCAGGTGGGCCTGATTTGTTCGGAAAAACAAGCGATTGATGCCACTCTCCTGAGCTTGTCGAAGGACGACCAACGGATTTGCCCGGTGGCGGACCGGTATTGGAACGCGCGCGGCGGCAGTCACAATGATGGCGGGGCCTTCATTTTTAATCTGCAAAAAGATGCCGCCGGCAAAATGCGGATCACGTGCGCCGACAAATTCGGCAAACCGGTCCCCATGCCCGGAGGAACGGAGTCGTGCGATTTTTCGCGGGAATTGCCGCCACCAGCGCATGCGGACGCTGCTCCCGCCGAGAGCGGCCGGGACGGGCGCGCGCCGGGGACAGTGCCCGGGTGCGCCCACCCTCCTGCCAGTCCCAACCTCGCTGCTCTTGCGGGCGCTCCCGGCGTGGAGATTTTCGAAACGATGCGAAGGCTCCTGCCGCAATGGACCTTTGAGGAGTTTCGCCTGGCGTGCCGGCAGATCACGCAGCAGGCGAAAGATCCCTCCAAAACCGCCGCCGCGATCGAGGTTTTCACCCTGCTCAACGACCGGATCTGCTCAACCGGCGCCAAAAAGCGCAGCCATCTGCTCCACATGATTCACAACGAGTGGAACCAGTTGTTCAGCCATCTTCCCAACGTCGGCTCAAAAGACGCCGGCAAGGGCGCGTTCCGTCTCATTGATTTCGAGTCCCGCCAGCACCTGCGCAAACCGCGGGAGGACGAAACCACGCTGGTGATCGACGCCGCGCATTTTCCACCGGAAGGCGACCATTGTGACGCGGCCCTGCTCGTGGAGGCCTACATGATGGGGTGGCGGCGCTTCATCAGCTTCAATTGCATTGGCCAGCGATTTCTCGGGTGCGGGCTGGGGCCCAATACGGAGGAGGTGACCATTGATGTGTATGGCAGCAGTGGAGACTACCTGGCCTCCGGCATAGATGGGCTGACGATTACGGTGCATGGAAACGCGCAGGACCAGTTGGGCCAAATTATCAAGGCTGGCAAGCTCGTCATTCACGGCGACGTGGGCCAGACCTTTATGTATGGCGCCAAAGGCGGCTGTGTCTATGTGCTCGGCAACGCCGCCGGCCGGCCGCTCATCAACTCCGTCGGCCGGCCCAAAGTCATCATCAATGGCACCTGCCTGGATTTCCTGGCGGAGTCTTTCATGGCGGGCGACCCTCATAACGGCGGCGGGTTCGTGATCTTGAATGGCGTCAAGTTCGATGACCACGGCCAATTGGTTCCGCTGCCTGAGCCTTATCCCGGCAGCAATCTCTTCTCCCTGGCCTCCGGCGGAGCCATTTTCGTCCGCGATCCGAACCGAACCCTGGTCGGGCAGCAGTTAAACGGCGGCAAATTTGCCCGATTGACCAATGCCGACTGGGAATTGATCCTGCCGATGCTCCAGGAGAATCAGCGGCTCTTCGGAATCACCATCGAGCGCCTCTTGACCGAAAACGGTCGAATGCGCAAACCCGCCGACGTGTATCGCAAAGTCGTTCCCGCCAGCGTTGCCGCCCTGGCTGAGCAAAATACCGACGACGCAGAAGCAGGCCTCCAAGAGGTGGCCGCGAAGTAACCGGAGAACCTCCCGTGATGACCATCACCAAAAAGAAAACCGGATCTGGCTTGAAGGACGCGGTGGAACAAATCTGCGGCGTCCAACTGGGCGTCTGCCTCCAGTGCAAGAAATGCTCCAGTGGTTGTTCGGTGGCCAGGCTGACCAAGTCGCGGCCGTCGGAACTGATGCGCCAACTGCATCTGGGCGCCGGCAACGAGCTCCTGGAGAGCGATCTCATCTGGACCTGCGCCTCGTGTGAAATCTGCTCCGCCCGCTGTCCGATGGGGATTGATGTCGCCGCGGTCATTGACGCCTTGCGCCTGCTGGCCCTCCAACGCGGCGCCCCCAAACCAGCCGGCAATGTGCCGCTGTTTAACCGGGCTTTTCTGAAAACGGTCGAAATGTTTGGCCGCAGCTATGAGATGGGGATGGTCGCCGCCTACAAACTTGGCACGGGGAAATGGAGGAACGATCTGGAGAAGTTTCCAGCCATGCTCAAGAAACGGAAGATTTCTTTGCTGCCTCCCCGGGGTGGCGACCGGAAGACCGTGGGTCGCATCTTCAAGCGCTCCAAACAGAACAAAGGACCCCAAGCATGAGGTACGCGTATTTTCCAGGGTGCTCGGCGGAATCCACTGCCCGGGACATGCACCAATCCACCTTGGCGGTGGCGCGCGCGCTGGGCATTGAGCTGGTTGAACCCGAAGGCTGGACCTGTTGTGGCGCGACCGCCGGCCACCAGACCGACCCATTCCTGGCTGTCTCGCTCCCCGCCGCCAATCTGGCCAAAGTCCAGGACCTCAAACTGGACATGGTGGTCAGTTGCGCCGCCTGCTTCAGCCGCATGAAAGTGGCGAACCACGAAATCACCGCCCATCCCGGCATGCGCCAGCAGGTCAGCCAGGCGCTGGAACGCGATTACGACGGCTCGGTCAAGGTGCGGCATTTCCTCGAAGTGCTTCTGGACGATGTGGGCCTGAGGGCCGTCTCCCGCGCCGTCAAGAAGCCCCTCAAGAACCTCAAGGTCGCCTGTTACTACGGGTGCCTGCTGCTTCGGCCGCCCAAGATCTTGAAATTCGACGACCCGGAAAATCCGACCTCGCTCGACCGCCTGGTCAAAGCGATGGGCGGCCAAAGCCTGGACTGGCCTTGCAAGGTCGAATGTTGCGGCGGCGGGTTGTCGCTTTCACGAACGGATGTGGTGGTCCGCCTCACGGATTCGATTCTCGACATGGCCTGCCAGGCGGGCGCCGACTGCATCGCGGTCAGTTGCCCGATGTGCCAGGTCAACTTGGATTTGCGCCAGCAGGATATCAACAAACAGACCGGGAAGAACTATCACTTGCCCATCCTCTACATCACCCAACTGCTTGGGCTTTGTCTGGGGCTTCGGCCCGGGGATCTCGGGTTCGAGAAGCTGATGGTTCCCGCCTCAACGGTTTTGGAGAAGGCGGGGGCAAACTGACATGAGCAATTCCGACAACAAGAAAATTGGCGCGGTGCTGGTGCAGGGCGGCGGCATCGCCGGTGTGCAGGCCTCGCTGGATCTGGCCAACAGCGGCTTCAAGGTCTATCTCCTCGAGCGCGACGCCGCCATCGGCGGCATGATGGCCCACCTGGACAAGACTTTCCCGACGGGCGATTGCGCGACCTGCATTGTCTCGCCCAAACTGGTCGAATGCGCGCGGAATCTCAACGTCCAGATCCTGACTCTCTCGGAATTGACCGGCCTAAAGGGTGAGCCGGGGCGGTTTGAGGCAACCGTCCGGCGGTTTCCCCGATTTGTTGACGAGGACAAATGCACCGGCTGCAGCGAATGCACTCAAGCGTGCCCCGTTGACATACCGGACGAGTTCAACCGCTGCCTCGGCACGCGCAAGGGAATCGCCAAGCTCTACGCCCAGGCCACCCCCAACATCTTTGGCATCCTCAAACACGGCCACGCGCCCTGCAAGGTGAAATGCCCGGCCGGAGTCAACGTCCAGGGCTACGTTCAGCTCATCAAGAAGAAAGAATACCTCAAGGCGGTCAACCTGGTTCGCCGGCGAAATCCGCTCTCCGCGATCTGCGGCCGGATTTGCACCCATCCCTGCGAATCCGTTTGCACCCGCGGCAAGGCCGATGATCCCATCGCCATCCGGTTGTTGAAACGCTTCGCGTCCGACCAGGAAATCGAAATGCTGGCGGCGGGGAAATTAGCCTTGCCGGAAGAGAAATCTCCCGCGCCGGACGCCAAAAAGGTCGCCGTCATTGGCGCCGGGCCGGCCGGATTGACCGCGGCGGGTGACCTTGCCGACGCCGGTTTTGCCGTCACCGTGTTCGAGGCGCTCGGCGCCGCCGGTGGCATGCTCCGCTGGGGGATTCCGGAGTACCGGCTGCCGAAGGACATTTTGGACCATGAAGTCGAACTGATCCGCCGCAAGGGCGTCAAGTTCGTCTTTAACTGCCGCATCGGCGGGAACATCACCTTCCAATCGCTCCGGCAGGATTTTCAGGGCATTTTCCTTTGCGCCGGCGCCCAGAAAAGCCGCAAGCTCCGCATCGAAGGCGAACAAATCAATGGTGTGTTTCATGGGGTCGAATTCCTCCGGGACGCCGCTTCGGCCCGGAAGCCGGTGGTCAAAGACCGGGTCCTGGTCATTGGCGGCGGCAATGTGGCGGTGGATGTCGCCCGCACCGCCCTGCGCCTCGGCGCCAGGAAGGTCGAGATGGTTTGCCTCGAACGCCGCGATGAAATGCCCGCCTACAAGGAGGAAATCGAGGCCACGCTGGCCGAAAACATCACCATCCGCGATGGTTGGGGCCCCAAGCGCATCACGGGGAATGGTTCCGTGACCGGCCTCGAGCTCAAACGGTGCCTCCGGGTCTTCGACGATCAGAAACGGTTTAGTCCCGCCTTTGACGAAAACGACCTGGCCACTCTGCAAGCCGACCAAATCATTGTTGCCATCGGCCAGATGGTGGATGAGCGGTTGGTCGGGCATATCCCGGTTGACAGCGAAAGAGGCTGCTTCAAAACCGACCCCCTCACCGGGCAAACCTCCATCCCCGG
>JBEKAN010000306.1:0-5967 GCA_050015895.1 Verrucomicrobiota bacterium | reverse complement strand
ATTGCCTGATCGTCGCGCAAGTGGGCATCGCGGGCAGCAGCAAGATCGGCCACCACACCACGCTGGCCGGCCAGGTGGGCATTGCCGGGCATCTGAACATCGGGGACCAAGTCATTGTCGCCGCCCAATCCGGCGTCATGCGGGACATCCCGGACGGCGGCAAATCGCTGGGCACTCCCGCGCAGCCCGACCGGCAGGCCAAACGCCAGATCATCGCCCTCCAGCTCCTCCCCGACCTGATCCGGCGCGTCCAGACGCTGGAAAAACTCGTCAGCAAAAAGAAATAATTGGCGCTATGAAAATATCCTCCCAGCCAAAAGTTAGACGGGTTGTGACGAGTCTGTCTTTCGTGGTGGGGCGCGCACTCCGTGCGCGCCGTGGAGGGTGGCCGAGTGCCCGCCCTGCCTTTTCCCGACCGTCCAAGACGGACGCATTGCGTTGGGTTGTCAAATACAGCCTGGCTTGCGGCGCCGCGACTGGCTGTTTATTCTTGACTCTTGTTGCCTCCGCGGGCGCGCCCCCAATCCCGGCAACCAGCGTTCCGCCATCGGAGCCGAACATTTCTCTCCGCCACGAAGTCGAGCACGCCGTGGACAAGGGGCTGGCGTGGCTGGCCAAAAATCAGGATCCCACCAACGGCTCCTGGTCCGACTCCACTCAGCCCGCTCTCACCGCCATGGTGCTCTCCGCCTTCAAGGGGCGGCCGGGTGATGAAAACAAGCCGGACTCCGACGCCGTGAAAAAGGGTTACGCCTTCCTGCTGACCTGTGTGCATCCCGACGGCGGCATCTACCACGAGGATTTGCCCAGTTACAACACTTCCGTGGTGCTCACGGCTCTGTCGCTGGCCAGGCGGGACGATTACCGCCCCATCATCGCCAACGCCAGGAAGTATCTCATCGGCCTCCAGAAAAACTACCCCGAGTCCGGCGACACCAACGCTCTCTTCTCCGGCGGGATCGGCTACGGCGGCCCGATGGACAAAACTCCCGACCTGGCCAACACTTTGGAGGTCTTGGAGGCCCTTTACTACACCAAGAACATCGGGGAGGAGAAAAATCCGCCCGCGCCGGACCTCAACTGGAAGGCGGCGATTCATTTTGTGCAATCCTGCCAAAACCTGCCCAGCCAGAACCCCGCGCCCTGGGCCTCCGACGATCCGCTGAACAAGGGCGGGTTCATTTACGCCCCGGGCCGCAGCCAGGCCGGCAATTACACCAACAAGGACACCGGGCACGTCTCGCTTCGCTCCTATGGCAGCATCAGCTACGCGGGGTTGTTGAGCTACATTTACGCCGATCTCAAACCGGACGACCCTCGCGTCGCGGCGGTGGTGGATTGGCTCAAAGGGAATTTCACCCTCGACGAAAACCCCGGCATGGGCGCGCAGGGCGTCTATTACTATTATTTCGCGATGACCAAGGCGCTCAACTTGTATGGGGCGGACCGGTTTGAAACCAAAACGGCCGGCAGCGTCAACTGGCGCGAGCAACTGGCCCTCAAGCTCCTGAACCTCCAGCACACCGACGGCTCCTGGGCGAACGACAACGCCCGCTGGTGGGAGAAAGACCCGGTGCTGGGCACCGCTTACGCCCTGCTCACGCTGGAAATTATTGACAGGAAGTTGTGAGGGCGTGTTTTGAATATATCATTTTTTACCGCCGCGGCTCGGCAGGAGCCTCGCCCTGGCAGGACCACCTCGGTAGGGCGAGGCTCCTGCCGAGCCATTTGACTGAGGGCGCCCAAAAGATCGGATTTCCAAAACGCGCTCTGAGACTTCGAGTCCTCATCGCCCTGTGGCTGGGCGCCCTCGGCGCGGGCGCGCAGGAGGCGCCCGCCGCCGGCGGCAATTCCAACAGCAGCACCGGTGGCGCGGGACCCAATCCGGCTTCCATCGCCGCGCTCTCCAACAGCCCCGTCCAGATGCTTGGCCCGGACATTTTCCAAGTGGGAAAAGTTATACTCGACAAAAAGGAGCGCGCCGTCCGCGTTCCCGCCTTGTTGAACAAAAGTCAGGGGCCTATGGAGTATTTCCTGGTCACCACCTACGGCAAGACCCACGAGAGCATCCTCAAGACCGACGCCGAGCCTTATCACATCCATATCGCCATGCTTCTTCTCGGCGCAACCGGCGCGCAACCGGACCTCACCAACGGACCCCCGCCCGCCCCCGGACCCATCGTCAATCCCTCCCCGGAAGCGCTGCCCGGCGACAAGATCACGTTGGAGGTGAGTTGGCAGGAGGACGGCAAGGAGATCCGCCGCCCCGCCAGCGAACTCATTTCCAACGAGCAGACCCATTCCACACCCGACGCCGCCCATTGGGTTTACAACGGATCGGAGACCGCGGGCGGCAAATTCTACGCGCAGATGGACGGCTCCCTCATCTCCCTTGTCACCGACCCGGTCGCTCTTGTCAATTATACTGGCATCGGCCATGACAACGACCAGATTTGGGTGCCCAACACCAACCGCCTCCCTCCCCGGACCGCGCCGCTGGAAGTGATCCTCAAACTGGCGCCCAAGGCAACCCCTTGACAGCGAGCATTTCCTCAAATGGACTTTTAATGAAAACACGCGCGGATGTTCCGCTCTCAACCCTGCATGCGGTATTCGGGAGCGCGACCGTCCCGGTCGCCGCAGCCGGCGTCCCGCCGGCTGCTTTCGGAGGGAGAGGTTTTCGGCCTGAGGCCGAAAACGGCGGGCGAGACGCCCGCGCTCCCAGAACAACCTCATCGCTGTAGTTGGTTATGCCTGAAACAGAGACAAAACGTCTGTTCGTCGCGATCTTCCCGCCGGCGCGCATTGTCACAAACCTGCAAGCCGCCGTAGTTCGACTGGCTAAGAAAATCCCGCCGCGAGCGATTCGCTGGACCCGTCCCGAACAAGTCCACCTGACCTTGAATTTCCTCGGTGCGGTTGATCTCGCGCGCATCCCCGAAATCGAATCCGCTTTGGACGCGGCCTGCCAGGGACACCGGGCGCACAAGGTTCGCGTGGCGGGGTTGGGATGCTTCCCGAATCCAATCCGACCGCGCATCTTATGGGTCGGATTGGCAGGCGATTTGCGGCCCTTGGAAAGCCTGAAAAAGTCGCTGGACGCCCGTTTGCTGGCCGTCGGTTGCGCTGGCGAGGACCGTCCATTCCACCCACACCTGACAATCGGCCGGGCATCGGATTTGAATTCAGCAGGACGGAGACAGATGGCGGAGGCATTGGCGGGAGAAGAGGGCCGCGACCTTGGGGAGTGGCACGTCGGCAAAATTGATCTCATGCGCAGCGTGCTATCCCCGCAAGGGGCGTCCTACACCGCGCTGAAATCCATCCCGCTCCAAAATCTGTAATCACCCCGCCATTCCTCCGATTTGTCCCACGCTCAATCGCAGATACTGCAAACAACTTTGCCCAATGCAAGCCCATTAGGCGTCGCCGGATGGACAACGCAGGCAGGGTCAAGGGCAAGCTGATTGCAGCAGCGTGTCGAGTTCGGCTTGATATTCAAACAGGCAAACCGAGACTTGACCGAACCTCGCGTCGAATGCTCTTGCAGTGTTTGACAGCCAGCCGGGCCTCAGCCAAAGTCGCCGTGTCGCCGGGGTACCTGAAATCCACCGCGTAAAATCCTCCAGCAGGTGCGTTTGGGGGAGAAAAGCCGACCACAAGGGTTGCGCCGGCAGCACCAACTTCAGCAAAACCGCCAAATCGTGCGTCTTGGGAAAGACCACCCCCGTCTCGCACAGCCGTGCCTTGAAGTACTTCTCCACCGTCTGCTGGGCATGGAAACAGGCCGCGTCATAAACGCGCTGCTTGCGCCGACGCATGATCTGGACGGCGACCTGGAAATCGCCCTCAGCTTTTTCCACCCATTCCTGCGTTAGTGGCTTCATACAGAACGTCTCCCTTGGTCAGAATCTCCTGGATGAAACAATCGCCCCATTGCAACCGCCGGGCGATGAACTGCGGTGTGCGGACAATCAGATCCAGGGGAAAATCGGCCGGGATGCGCTGGCGGATTTCCAGCGATTTGCGGCCGCGCTTGCGGTCGAATGGCATGATCACGAGCACATCCACATCGGAGTCCTCGGTGGGGTTGCCGTAGGCGTACGAGCCAAAGAGGACGATCTTGCGCGGGCTAAATTCCCGCGCAATTGCGTTGCTGAAGGCCCGAATTTGGTTGCGCTTGACCAAGGCAATTTGATTAGACCGCAAACCTCCTCCTGTGTCAATTGTGCTTTGAGCGGGCGCCTCTCATGGTATCTTGGCTCGCTCATGCTTGCGATCTCAGAACTCAGCAAATCTTTCGGGCCGCGGACGTTGTTTGAAGGCGTCTCCATCCAGGCCGGCGACCAGGACCGCATCGGGTTGGTCGGACCCAACGGCGCGGGCAAATCCACGCTCTTTTCCATGATTCTGGGAATTGAATCCCCCGACGCCGGCTCAATCACGCTCCAAAAGAACGCCACCGTCGGCCATTTGCCCCAGGAAACCGCCCCCGCCGGGGATGAAACCGTGTTGGAACTGGCCGTTGCCATCACCCCGGAAATCGCGTTGTTGCAGAAGAAAATCAAGGCCTCCGACTCGGAGCACTCCGCCGCGCGTCAGCAGATTGACTTCCACGACAACATCCACGCCCGCTATGAGGAATTGGGCGGCTACCAACTCGAACCCAGGGCCAAACAAATCCTCGTCGGCCTGAGCTTCCGCGAAACAGATTTCCACCGTCCCTTGCGCGAGATGAGCGGCGGCTGGGTCATGCGCGCCCACCTGGCCCGCCTGCTGGTGCAGTCGCCCGACCTGTTGATGCTCGACGAGCCGACCAACCACCTGGACCTGGAATCGTTGCAATGGTTCCAGGAGCATCTGCGCGGCTACCGGGGCGCAATCCTGCTGATCTCCCACGACCGCGCCTTCCTCAACCAGCTCACCAACAACATCTGGGAATTGCGCCAGCGCAAACTCATCCGTTATCGCGGCAACTATGATGAATACCTGGTCCAGCGGGAGGCGGCGGAAATCCAGTTGCAGGCGGCCTATAAAAACCAGCAGCGCGAAATCGCCCATCTGATGGAGTTCGTCGAGCGGTTTCGCGCCAAAGCCAGCAAGGCCGCCCAGGCTCAAAGCAAGCTCAAGCAAATCGAGCGCATGGAAATAATCGAGGCCCCCGACGGCGACGACAAAAAAATCAAATTCCACTTTCCGCAACCCAGGCGCGGCGGGCTGAAAGTCATTACGCTGAAAGGCGTTCATCACGCCTATGGGCAAAACGTCATTTACCGCGGCATTGATTTTCAGGCGGAGCGCGGCCAGCGCGTCGTGCTCGTCGGACCCAACGGCGCGGGAAAATCAACCCTGCTCAAAATTCTCGCGGGCGCGCTCCACCCCCAAAAGGGGGAGCGCGAACTGGGCCACAACGTCAAAGCCGGTTACTACTCCCAGTATCGTGTGGACATGCTGCGGGCGGAGCGCACGGTGCTGGAGGAGGCGCTCGACACTCCCTGGCGCGTCACCGAGGAGTCCATCCGCGCGCTGCTGGGGGCGTTTCTTTTCCGGGGCGACGACGTCTTCAAAAAGACGGCGGTCCTGAGCGGCGGAGAAAAAAGCCGCCTGGCGCTGGTCAAGCTCCTGCTCGATCCCCCCAATCTCCTTCTCATGGACGAACCCACCACGCACCTGGACATGGCCAGCATTGAGGCCCTGCTCGCCGCGCTGCGACAATTCACCGGCACGCTCATTTTCATCAGCCACGACGTCTTTTTCATCCACCAACTCAGCAACCACGTCGTGCGCGTGGACGGGGGCCGGCTCACCCATTTTCCCGGCGGTTATCAATACTATTTGGACAAGACCGCCGCAGCCTCCCCCCAAACAGGAGTCAGTCCCCCGGCCATCGAGGCGGCCGCCCGCCCCGCCAACAAGGCCGACAGAAAAGGCCAACGACGTTTGGAGGCCGAACAGCGCCAAGCCCGT
>JBEKAN010000305.1:0-5987 GCA_050015895.1 Verrucomicrobiota bacterium | reverse complement strand
GCGGGCGCGGCGGGGGGTTCCTGCGTTTTGAAACTGGCCCAATGCCTGGCGGGGGTCAACGCCAAAATAATCAACGCGACCTGGGTGGCGTCGAAGAACATCAGCCAGTGAAAGGCCTTGTCCATGAAGCCGTAGGAGTGGAGGCCGATGCCGAGCATGTTGACGCCGAACCAGGAGAAGCTGGTGACGATGTTGCCAACGACGGCCAGCACCATCAGGCCGCGCTCGCGGATCATGCCGCCCCAGCGGGCGTGGAGAATGACGGCGTTCCACAGGACAATCAGCAGCGCGCCGTTTTCCTTGGGGTCCCAGCCCCAGAACCGGCCCCAGGATTGATCGGCCCAGATTCCGCCCAGGATGGTGCCCACAAAACTGAAGAGCGTGGCGAAGCAGACAATCCCATAGACCATCCGCGCCAGGGTCCGGCCCAGTTCCGGCGTGAGCGAGCGGGTGAAGAAGCCGCGCAGGATGTAGATGACGGCCAGCAGGCCCGCCACGAACATGGAGGCGTAGCCCAGAGTGACCACCACGACGTGGGTCGAGAGCCACAGGTTGGTGTCCAGCACCGCCTGCAGCATCTCCATGGTGTCGCCGCTCAGGGCCAGATGATGGGCGATGTTCAGGGTGACGAAACCGATTAGCCCCGCGCAGACCACGCCGATGCCGCCTTTGAAGAGGCGCTCCAGAAAAATGCCAAAGAGCACAGCCGCCCACCCGATGAAGATGGCGGAGGAATACAGATTGGTGACAGGCGGACGCCCCTGCAAGTGCATCCGAAACACCAGGGCGAAGGTGTGGATGACAAAGCCCAGCACCAGCAAATAGAATCCGGACCGCCGCAGAGTGGGGGAGAGGCTGATCCAGAAGGCGCAGCCCAGAATCACGGCGGCGACGTAAATGACCATGCTGACGTAGAAGGGCTGGATTTGATTGAAGAAAAATTCCCGCTCTCCCTGGCTCAATCCCGAATCCAGCCCGTTCTCCCGCAGCCACACTCGATACTGGGCGACGGCGTGATTGAAGGCGTTGGTGTCCTGGTTGTTGAAGGCGCTGGACATGGCGGCGAAAGATTTGACGGGCGGGCTGACCTGGCCGGAAGTCACGGCGTCCATGAGATTGCTGCCCACGTTGGCCCAGGCCGAGCGCGGTTGATCGGAGGTGGGCGGGACGATCAGGGGATAGGCGTCCCGCGCCAGCTCCGAATAACGCTGGAAGAAAAATGTGATGCGCCGCAAATCGTCCTCGCTGGCGGGCTTGCCATCGTCGCTGTTCTGAACGGCGACGCGCCCCGCCGGGATGGCCTGCTCGTAATCCTGAATTTCCTTCTGAAAATCTTCGGTCCCCTCCGGCTCCAGACTGTTCTTGAGGCGGTCGTAAAGCTCCACGCTGCCGTAGAGGTGCATGAGGTCTTTTTGGAACGGAGTGCGCAGCTTCTCGACCTCGTTGCCCTTGCCCTCCTCGGAGTCCTGGATTTTCCGCGCCTGCTTTTCGAGCTGCTCGAATTGGTTGGTCAGGTCGTTGAAGGAGAACTTGGGCAGCTCGCCCGTCGTCGCGCCCAACATGCCGGCCAGGTCGGGATGTTGCACGCGGAAGATCTTCCGCCGGTCGGCGGCGTCGGGGTCGGTCATGGTTTCCAACAACCAGGCGGAGGCGGAAAGGACGCCGTTGGAGCCGCGCACGGTGGAGGTGCCGCTCATGCTTAGAAGCGAATTTCGCGCCACAGAATCCAGCGGCTGGACGCGACCGTCCAGCAGCACCGGCAGGCTGCCCCAGCCGGCGACATCAAATCCGTTGACCGGATCGGGCGCTTTGAAGCCGGCGAAAAACCAGGTGGCGAAAACGCCGGCGAGAATCCAGGGCAGCCATTTCTTCATACGCGGCTCCTTTTTCCGGCCACCGCCGGTTGCAAAACGGCCGCGGCCGGAGGCCGGCGCGGGATTTCTTGAGCGGCCTTTTGCGCCTGCTTTTTGGCGAAGCCGAAAAGGTGCGTCAGAAACTGCACGACCAATCCGAGCGCCACGAGACTACACGCCAGATAGGGGGTGACGGCGGCCGGATTGCGCACCACCTGCAAAATCGAGGCCTGGTCGCCCGACAGGAAGCTGGCCTGGTAAAAGGTCTCCCCGCGATACCGCAGAGGGGCGTTCATGTGGATGAGCACGTCCCGGTCCTCGCCCCGCGCCGGGTCGCTGAGATGGATTCTGCTGGAGAAATTCTTGGGGATGTCGGTGCCCTGGTAGAGATCGTGTTTGAACTCCAGCAAGGCGATGGTGTAGGGCTTGTAATAGCGTTTCATCCGCAGGGCCATCTGGTAAGTGCGGCCCGCCACGGTGAAGCTTTGCGGGTCCTCCGGCGAGACGCCCATTTTCACGCCGGCCTGCTGCTCCACCCCGGCGATCCAATCCTGCAAGAGCATCACGGGTTGGCGTTTTGTGAACCAAAGAGACTCGGTCCAGTCGCCCAAAGAGGCGTTGTTGGACACCACCTCGACCAGCGCGGCGGGTTTGTCCTCGTCATCCATCGTCTTGACTTCCGGGGCGGAGGCCAGGAGGAGGGTCTGGCCGATGCCGCGGGAGGCTTTGATTTTCTCGGAAGGATCCATGGGGATGGCCGGCTCGGAGTTTTTGAAATAAGTCTTGACGCGCAATGTGAAAGGAAGGCCGGAGGCGCGGATTTCCGTTCCGGGAACCAGGAGCGATTCCGGGATGGTGGTGACATTGTCGCGGCCGGGATCGGTGACATCCAGGACCGCCAGTTCGTGGCGGCGGCTGTCTTCGGTGTAATTCTTGGAACCGCCCACATCCAGGAGCATCTGGCTTTCCACCTGGTAAACCTCGGTCAGAAACTGGCCGAGCAACAGGAGAATCAGCCCGGCGTGGATGAGAAGAATGCCAGTCTTCTTGCGTTCGAAGCGGAATCGTTTGATGTGGGCGGCGACCAGATTGACCAGCAGCGTCAGGCCGATGAGCCATCCCCCGGGGAAAACGGGGATCCTCAAATGCGTGCCCGCCGGCGTCCAATGAACAAAGAAGCTGCGGAAAATCTCCGCCTGCGCCTGGTAAAGGCCCATCCACACCTCCGCCAGTGTGCCGAGGAAGACCAAAATGATGGCCAGTATCAGACAGGCCACCGTCAAGCGCAACGAGGTCAGGATATTAAGGCAGGCCCGCAGCATGGTCTAATAGTGGACGGACTGGACCAGTTTTACAAAGTTGGCCTTCTCCCGCCCCACCAGCGGCCCGTCGCCGGTCAATTTGTAAAACCAAGTCTCGTCGCCATGCGCGACAATGGCCGCGAGCAGCCGGCTGGGCTGGCCCGCCTTGTCCGCTCCGGTGAAATCCACCAGCGTGGCTTTGACGCCCGCCACGTCGAGCGGCTCCGTGGAGGCGGGCAGGGCGGCCTCCTCTATTGCGGGCAAATTGATCTGCCCGCGCCAGCGGTTGACATTGGCCAGAATTCCGCCCGCGCCGCCGCCAAAAACACTGATGCTCACGTTGGCCTTCTGCCCGGCGTCGCCTGAAACGGAAAAGCTCTTGACGACCATCGGGCCGGCGGGAGTCTCAGTCCAATTGGACGGGACCTCCCATTTTGGCGCGGAATCGGGACCGCTTGCCGGCGTCGCCGCCATCTCCGGCATTGCGGGTGGAATGGGCGCGGGTTGGGCCGAGGTGGCGCCTGCAAAGTGGGAGGCGCCTCCAAAATGCACGGATTTTAGAAATTCCAGGAATGTCGGTTGCGCGCCCGCCACGGTCTCCGGGTCTCCGCGCATTTTGAAGAACCAGGTGGCGCCGGCGCGGGGGATCATCGCGACCACCGTGCGCGCCGTCGCGCCGGAAATATCGTAGAGCTTTCCATCCACCGAATCCACCGAGACGGGCTGGGAGGCGGGGGGGGAGTCCGTGATTTCGCCCAAGCCGTTCTCCTGGCGCCATCGGTTGACATTGGCCAGCGCGCCGCCCACGTCGCCGGGAAAGGAGGTGACGGAAACCTCCGCCTTTTTGTCCCCCGCCCCCGGCACCACAAAATTGCCAATGCGGATGGTTGTGGGGGCGATTTCGCGCCAGGCGGCCGGGGTTGTCCAGTGAACGGGGGCGGAATTGACGGGGACCGGCGAGGCGTCGGCGCCGGTCATGGACGGGGCTGGCGCGACTTGGGTTGGGGCGGCGGCGGGCGGCTCCTTGGGGGCGGAGTAAGACTGGATTTGTTCCTCGCGATGGCAACCTGCCAGGAGCCAAGTCATCAAAGCCGCCCCGATGGATAAGTATTTCGTTTTCACAAGATTCGGACACAACATATCATGTCCAGGCTTGAGCAAAAGATGTTTTTTCGCAAGGCGTCAGTCTTGGAGTTGCGACAGTCTTGGGGGCTGCTGTCAAGGCAGGGCGGGCACTCCCCTGCCCGCCGCGGCGCGCACGGAGTGCGCGCCCTGCCACGCAAGAGTTGCCGGTTGCGTGTTTTCCCGTTTTATGGAAGGCTTGTCTTTTCCCGGCTGGCGCATAGCGCGGGAGTGGGTATAATCGCGCCATGTCTGTGACGGAAACGCCCATTGCGCCGCCCAAAACGGATAAGAAAGAAAAAACCGAGCCGCGGGAATTGCGGGACCGGGGATACGTGGTGATTTGCTGGAATGATCCGGTGAATTTGATGGACTACGTGACGCATGTGTTCCAGGTGGTGTTCGGCTGGCCCAAAGCGCGGGCCGAGCGCCACATGCTGCAGGTGCATCAGACGGGCAAAAGCGTGCTGACGCGCGAGGCGTTTGAAAAGGCCGAGCATTACGTGCATCAATTGCAGGGCTACGGCCTGCACGCCACCATGGAGCGCGAGTAATGAAATTCATACGTCCCCAAAAGGGCGGCCACGGCGTCGCGGCCTTTGTCTTCCAGATGAACCGGCAGGAGATGGACTGGCTGCTGTCCACGCTGAAGATGTATCCGTTGCTGGACTCCAGCTACCACCGGATCACGCACGGCGGCGCCGAGGAGATCCAGGCCGAACAAGAGTTGCTGGAGGAGGCGATGGCGCAGCAGCGCCGCGAGTACAGACGCAAACTCGACAAGTTCCTCGCCAGCCCCGGTCGCTTCCGGCTGGAAGCCCCGGACCAATACCGCCTCAACCTCACCGCCGAGCAGTTGGAGTGGCTGCTGCAAGTGCTCAACGACATCCGCGTGGGCTGCTGGGTGAAGCTGGGGCGGCCCGAATTGGAACCCGTGCGCCGGCGGGAATTGGGCGGCCAGGACGCGCGCCACATGGCCGCGCTGGAAGTCAGCGGCTATTTCCAAATGGTCCTGCTCGAAGCCGGCAAAGGGGCGGGGGCGGACTAGTTTTTCTCGGGATATTCCCAGACCCAGTCGCCTTGCAGATTGTCCTGCCGGGGCGGGTTGTCTTTGGTGGGGGCGACCACGCCGCCATCGTCCTTTTCGTTCCAGCCGACGGAATAGAGGAGGAACCGGCCATCCTCGGTTCGCCGATAGTGCAGAGGCTGGCCGTTGATGATGTCATGGGGCAGCGCGGCGGCGAAACGGGGGACAAGATCGTTGAGGGCCTCCGGGTATTGGCCTTGCGCCAGGCGATAGCGTTCCAGGGCGCAGGCGAGCATGGCCATGTCCACCTGGGTTTGAGCGAAGGCGGTTTTCGGTGGCACTTTCGAATAGACAGGCATGAGCATTATGGCCATGACCGAATGGTGCAAGAAGGCCTGGATGCCGCCGCCTTCCGTGAGTTTTTGGACAACTAGATCAATCGAGCGATTGACGCTTGGATTGATCTCCCTCGCCGATAGGTCAATTCGTGGGAACACGGCTACTTGGTATTCCCGGTTCACATTGAGTTGTTCCAGGCGATTCCAACCCGACGGAGACATGTAACCCTTGTCGAAGCTGGGATTTTGGCAAATGTCACGCTCTCCATACAACCCCAGGACGGTGGAGGCGATCAGGTCGGTCTTTTGCAGGCGATCCTGCAAAACTCGAAGTTGCGCGTCGGAC
>JBEKAN010000304.1:0-11604 GCA_050015895.1 Verrucomicrobiota bacterium | reverse complement strand
GGTGATCGAGGCCGAGGAAACCGCGCGCGCCCGCGGCGCGCGCATCCTGGCCCGGCTCTCCGGCTGGGGCGCGAGTTGCGACGCCACCCATCCCACCGCGCCCCATCCGCAGGGCGAGGGCGCCGCGGCGGCCATGCGCCGGGCCTTGGAACGCGGCGGGTTGTCGCCTTCGGACATCGGCTTCGTGATCGCGCACGGCACGGGCACTCCGGACAACGACGCCATGGAAGGGCGGGCGTTGCTCCGTGTGTTTGACAGTCAGCCGCCGCCCTTTGCCTCGGTCAAACGGTTCTTCGGCCACACCCTGGCCGCCAGCGGCGCCATCCAGGCGGTGGTCTGCGTCAAGGCATTGGGCGAGCAGGCCGCGCCCGCGAACTTGGGATTTGAGAACAGGGACTCGAAGATCGGCCTGGAGCCGGCGCGCCAGTTCCAATCGCGCCCGCTCAGGCATCTCTTGAGCAACTCCTTTGGCTTCGGCGGCAACAATGTGGCGCTCGTGTTCTCATGCCCCTCCCCGGAGCCGGCCTCGGTGGCGGCTGGCGTTCCGGGGCCTTCGTCCGGGTTTCCCCTGGCCGTGCTTGGCGCGGGCCTGGTCAGCGCGGCCGGACACACTACGACCGCCGTTCGAGCCGCGCTGGCCGCCGGCGGCGTCATGCCCTCGTGGCTGGATTCCCCGGCCCCCTTCCCGCTGGGACGGCTGCGCGGCTACTCTTGCGGGGACTTTGGCGCGGGCGAGGCCATTTCCTCCGTCCGGCGCCGTCGTCTCGGACACTTGCAACAAATGGCGCTGGTCGCGGCCAGGAGATGTCTTCCGCAAGGTCCGCCCGCCTCGATTTCGCCGGATCGCGTGTGCGTGGCCATGGGCACCGGATTGGGCGGCCTTGGCGAGACCGCCGCGTTCGTCGAGAACATGCTTGTCAACGAAGAACGCGCCCCTTTGGCGGGCCGCTTCGCCAACTCCGTTCACAACGCCTGCGCCTCGCTGCTCGCCATGGATCTGAATCTGCGCGGGTTGAACTCCACTCCGACCCACCGCGAGATTTCATTCGAGGCCGCCCTGTGGCACTGCGCCGGCCAGTTGCGCCAGGGCCGCGCCGACTTGGCGCTGGCGGGCGCGGCCGATGAGTTGAGCACCTACTCCCAAGCCGTGGGCGAACGCTGGGGATGGTGGGACGAGCGCGCTCCGGTCATCCGGCCCTTCAGCCGCGATCTCAAAGGCCGCCGCCGTCCCCTGCCCGGCGAGGGCGCGGCGGTGTTCACTCTGGCCCGGGACGACCAGGGGGCCTCGCCCCTGGCCCGTGTGCGCGGCGTCCACTTCGGACGTTTTGCCGCGCCTTCCGGCGGGCCGCCGGAGGCTCAAGCGGAGGCCTCATGGATCCGGAAATCATTGGAGCGCGACGGCGTCCCACTCGCCTCGGTGGACTTGCTGCTGACCGGCGCCAGCGGCTGGCCGCCTTGGGACGATGCTTACCGCCAAGTCGCCTCCGCGCTCTCGGTTCTGCTCGGGCGCGAAGTCAGTCTGGGCGCTTACAAACAGGTCTGCGGCGAACATCACTCCGCTTCCGCCTTCGGGTTCTTCGTCGCGCTGGGGTTGGTTCGTGGCGAAATCGAGCCCGCCTTGTGCCTGCCCGCAAGCCCGTCCGCCGCCCCCGCGGCGCGCCCTCCCCGGACCGTGCTGCTTTACACGCTGGCTCCCGGCGGCGGTCATGCCCTCTGCTGCGTATGCGCTTGACTCGTTTTCAATTGCTGCTCGCGGCCACCGCTCTGCTGGCTGTCGCGGTGTTCTGCCTGAGCGCCGGAACGGCCCGCTGGGTGGCGTTGAGCCTCCTGTTCACCACCAGCGGCCTGGTGGCGGGTTTGGGCGTGTCGTTTCCTGAATGGCGCATGTTCGGCCCCTGTTTGTGCCGTGTGCGCACCATGCGGAAGGTGGTCGCGCTCACGTTTGATGACGGACCCGATCCGGCCAGCACGCCGGCCTTGCTCGACTTGCTGGCGCGCAAGGGAGTTCGCGCGACCTTCTTCTGCGTCGGCCGCCAAGTGGCCGGGCACCGCGAATTGGCGCGCCGCATCGCCGCGGAGGGACACCTCATTGGCAATCATTCTTTTGCCCACAGCCGCCGAACCAATTTGTTGGGCGACGCGCGCTTGCGCGCCGATCTGGAACTCGCCCAACAGGAAATCACCCAAGCCGTCGGGCGGACGCCGGAGTTCTTTCGTCCGCCGATGATGCTGACCAACCCGCGGGTTTTCCGCGTCGCGCGCGCCCTCTCGCTCACGGTGGCCGGTTGCGCCATCCGCTGTTACGACCGTCGGGACGGCAGCCTGCCGAAGGTGCTGCGCCGCGTGCTCCGCCGTCTGCGGCCCGGCGTGATCATCGCCTTGCACGACGGCGGAGTGCCGCCGGAGCGGTTGGTGGATTTGGCGGGGCAGTTGCTCGACAAACTCCACACACAAGGATACCGTTGCCTGCGTCTGGACGAACTGGCCGCATTCGAAAAAACCGCATGAGCGCGCAACTGGAATCGCAAGTCTGCCGGGCGCAAGCCCGGATGAGGTCCCCCCGCCTCGCCTGTTTTGCCCGCCCGGAAATGGTTCTTCTCCTCGGCCTCCTGGGGCGGTTTGCCTCTCCGCTTTCCGCCCAGCCCGCCAATCAAACCACCGCCCTGCTCGATCAGGTCGCGCTCAACGCGGGCCGCGTGGAGTCCGTGTTCGCGCGGTTTGCCCAGGAGCGGCATCTGTCCTTGTTTCAAGAACCGCTCCGCTCCGAGGGTTGTCTCTGCTTTCAAAAACCCGGCCGCATTCGCTGGGAAGTCACCCAGCCCTACCAGTCTATCCTGGTTTCCGACGGCAAGGGCGTCGCTCAGTTCGAGCGCGCCAACGACCAATGGAGAAAGCTGGATCTGGGCCTGGCGGACGCGATGCAAAGCGTCGTGGCGCAAATCGGCGCGATCATGGAAGGTCGCTACGCCAGCCAGCAAGCCGATTACAGTCTCAGCGCCACCAACACCGCCGACGGTCCCGTGGTCACGCTCATGCCCCGGCAACCCGCGATGCGCAAGATGATGCGCGCCATTGATATTTATCTCACGCGCGATTTTCGCGCCACCCGCCGGGTCGTGCTCCGGGAACAGGATGGCGATTTCACCGACATCCGCTTCAGCGCGCAAATGGCCGGGCCGCCGTTGCCAGCGGGAACCTTCGACCTCAACAAGCCGGCGGATCTGGATCTGATTCGCCAGTCGCTTCAACAACACCCGGCAACCGCCCCGGAGAATCCCGCCTCCAAATGAGCAGATCCCACGGCCCAATCCTCGCGGCCATTCGCGGCCCGCGCGCCGCGGTCCTGGCGCTGGTTTGCGCCGGCGGCTGTGCTTTCCAGCTCGCGCCGGCGCCGGGGCCGACGGTTCCGCCCTCCGAGCGCGACCTCCCCGCCTTCGCCACGGCGCGCCAGACGCTCCGCGAGGCGTTTCCCGCTGCCTGTCAAACCACCCAGCGCGCCATTGTCACCGTCGGCCGCCGGGAGTTTGCCTGTGACGGTTTTCTGACGGTCTCGCCCGCCGAAGGCTGGCATTTGGCGCTCATCAGCATGCTGGGCTTGGTGACGGATGTGCGGGTGCGAAATGACGGCACGACCGAGGTGCTGAAAGTCACGCCCCTCTTTCGCCAGGATTGGGCGCGGGATTATGTCGCGCAGGAATTGCGCTGGCTTTTCACCCCGCCGCCCGACCTCGCCCCCGCCGGGCGCCTGGGCGACGGACGGCTGGCGCTGGAGGGGCAATGCCGCGCGGACGGCACCAAGGCCCGTTACGTGTGCAGCGCCGATGGCTCCCGCTGGGAGGAACTCGAGGTCTGGACCGGGCCGCGCCGGCTCTTTCACGCAAAAATCTCCGCCTACCGGTCTTTTCCCGGCTGGCCGCGCGCCCTTCCGGCTGAAATCGAGCTGGACGCCGGCGCCCATCAATTGCGTGTGCGGACGCTCACGATTGCCGCCGCCTCTTGGCCGACGGAGGGGGCGCAATGAGCAAGTGGCGACGCGGACTGCGCCGGCTCTTATGGCTTGCCGCCGGCCTGGCGGGATTCCTGGTTCTGACTTATGGCGTCATGCTCGGGTTGATGTGGCGCTGGGTCGCCACCCCGCCGGTGTTGACGGAGGAGCCGGCGATCACCCGGATGACCAACGACTTCCGCGGCGGCCGCGTTTACCTGGGAAGCAACTGGCTGGAACGGCGGGACGGTCTGCCCGTGCTCTACTTGACCGGGAAGCCGTTCGATATGGGCTATGCCAACGGCGCTCTCACCCGGCGGATGATTGGCCGCCAGGAGGACACCATCTTGGAGATGCTCCGGCGGGTCGCCCCGTATCGCTGGACGCAGTTTTTGCTCAAGTTCTTTGTCACTTATAAAAATCGCAATCTCCAGGAGAACATCCCGGCGGCGTACCAAATGGAAATGTTCGGCATGACCCGGGGCTGCCCCGATCCTCATCCCGAACTGGGGCCGGCCTTCCACCGCGTCCTCAACTACCACGCCGCGCAGGATGTCTCCTATATGCTGATGAACAGCCCCCTGCTGCGCGGCGGCTGCACCGGCTTTGCCGCCTGGGGCGCCGGCACGCGCGACGGCCACCTGCTGGTGGGACGGAACTTCGACTGGGAGGCCGCCCCGGTTTTCAGCGAGGAGCGCATCGTCATCATCTGCGAGCCCGATGAGGGCATCCCCTTCATCTCCCTGGCGTGGGCGGGGATGGCCGGATGTGTCTCGGCCATGAACCGCGACGGGCTGGCGGTCTTCGTCAACGGCGCGCCCTCCCAGCTCCCCGGCGACGGCGCCACGCCCACGTGCATCGTGGCGCGCGACGTCGTCCAGCACGCGCGGACCATCGCCGAGGCCGCGGAGATAATCCGCCGCCACCGCGTCTTTGTCTCGGCGATGTTCCTGGTGGCCAGCCGGCGCGACGGACGCGCGGTGGTGATTGAAAAAACGCCGCTGCAAACCGAGGTGCGCGAGCCGGCGGGGGATCCCTGGATCATCTGCGCCAATCACTACCTGACCGGCGCCCTGACCAACCTGGCCGTGAATCTCAAATACATGCGGGCCGACACGTCGCCGGCCCGCTACGCGCGGATGGAGGAACTCTTGAGGCGCGATGCCGGCGGCCTGGATGCCGTCAGCGCCGCCGCGGTGCTGCGGGACCGGCTGCTGACAGGCGACCGCGCCGCCGGCAACGGCCACCGCGGCTCGCTCAACCCCCTCATCGCCACGCACTCGGCGGTGATGGATTTGACCGACGGGATCTTCTGGGCGGCCCGGCCTCCCCACCAATTGGGCGGTTTTGTCGCCTTTGATCTCGCCGCCGCGGACCGCCGGCTGCCCGCGCGCGCGATCGCCGAAGACCCCTTTTTGACCGGCGGCCAATACCAGCGCTCTCTCGACGCCCAGGCCGGCCTGGAAAAGGGCTGGACAGCGCTGAATAAAGGCGAATCCGCGCGGGCGCTGGAGTGCGCGGAACAGGCGGAAAAGGACAATCCCGGGTTTTACCGCAATGCCTGGCTCCGCGCCGAAAGCCTGCTTGCCCTGGGGCGTCGCACCGAGGCCCTCGCGGCCTGCGACGCCGCGCTGGCCGGCCAGCCGGCGCTGGGCGGCGAGCGCGACAAAATTGAAAAACTCCGCCAGCGGGCCGCCGACACCCGGTAGCGTATGGACTCCAATCACACCTCGCGCCCGCCCCGTTCGTATCTCCTCACCATCCTGCTCTGTTCGGTTGGCTACCTCAGCTACTTCTTGTGCAAAGTGGTGTTCGGTCTTGAGCGCGCGCTCGCGCTGGGCCCGGCGGTGCTCGCCGCCAACCACCGCGGCTTCCTGGATTCGCTGCTCCTCTTGAGCCTGGTGCCCCGCCTCGGCGTGGTGATCAAGGCCCGCCACACCCGCCAGCCCGCCTACGCGGTGCTGGCTCGCGCCTTTGATCTGGTGAGTGTGGACGCGGGCCGGCTCAGTTCGGTGGCCGCCGCCCTGGCCGCCTGCCGGCGTATTTTGTCCGCGGACCGGCGCCTGCTGGTCTATCCCGAGGGCGCGCGCGCGCGGAGCAGCCGTCTGCAGCCCTTTCATCCCCTGGCGTTTGAAGTGGCTTGCGACGCGGGTGTGCCGGTGGTGCCGGTCCTCATTCACTCCACTGTGCCCTTGATGGCCAAGGTCCCGGGCAGCGTCTTTCCCCGTCAGCGCAATGAATTCCATATCCGTTTCCTGGACCCCGAAGTGCGCCGGCCGGAGGACACCGCCGAAAGCCTCTGCGACCGCGTCTATCGCCGCATGGCGCGCGAACTCAAAACGCTGGACGCCGGAACCGTCTGGGAAAACGCCAACTCATCCTGAAATGAACCCACATCCGCCCTTTGAGATGGAAGACTTGCTCTCGCTCCTGCCCCATCGTCCGCCCTTTCTCTTCGTGGACCGCGTGAGCCAACTGGAGCCTGGCAAACGGATCGTCGCCGAACGCCGGCTGCGGCCGGAGGAACCGCAGTTCGCGGGGCATTTTCCAGGCCGGGCCATCATGCCGGGCGTCCTGGTCACCGAGGCGCTGGCCCAGACGAGCGGGTTGTTGCTGGGCTTGAGCGAAAAGATCGCCGGCGCGCCTCCGCCGCAACCGCCCAGGAGGTTTGTCCTCGCCGCCAACAACATGAAGTACAAACACCCCGCCGTGCCGGGCGACCGCCTGGAGCTGCGCGCGCAAGCCGATGGAAATTTCGCGGGCCTGTTCCGTTTCAATGTCGAGGCCTCGGCGGGCCGGAGTTTGATCGCCTGCGGCAGTCTCACGCTGGCCTCGGTGGAGGACAAGCCGTGAAGGTGCTGCTGCTGCGGGCCAATCCGCGCAAGACCGGCTACACCCAACGGCTGGCCAGTCTGTTCCTGCAAGGCCTGCGCGAGACGCCGGCGCGCGTCGCCGATGTGGATCTGACCGAACAGCATATTCTTCCCTGCCTGGGGTGTTATCACTGCCGCCTGGTCACCCCGGGGCAGTGTGTGCATTCGGACGACATGGACCCGCTGTTGGAGCAGGTCCTGGAGGCGGACGTGATTGTCTGCGCCACGCCCCTCTACTACTTCTCGATGAGCTCGACCTTGAAGACGTTTTTTGAGCGGACCTTTCCGCTGACCAGGGAAGGACTCAGCCCCTCGGCCCGGGGCGGCTTGCGCAACAACCTCCGCCATCCCGATCGCTGGAAAGGCAAGCGACTCATCACCATCATCGCCGGCGCGCTGAGTGACATCGCGGTGTACCGCCCAGCCAACGAGACGTTCCAGTTGATCGCCGACAGCCTGGATTTGGAACTCGGCGGGCAGCTCACCCGCCCGGAAAGCTACCTGCTCGACTACCCGCTCTCCAAGCCCAAGACCCTGAAACGGATCGAGTCCGCTTTCATCCAGGCCGGACGCGAAGCCGGCGCCACGGGGCGGCTTTCCCCCGAAACCCAGAGCGCCGCGTCCCTGCCCCTGGCGGCCGATCTGGAACACTTCCGCGCCTACTCCAACATTTACTGGGCGCAAGCCATGCAGATGGGGGAGCAAGCCATGGCCCCGGAAAAGGTCCAGGCGCGGGTGGGCGAAAACGTGCGCATCCTCATCCGCGAAATGGTGCGAAGCCTGGACCCGGGCGCCGCCGCCCGCACCCAAGCAGTGCTCCAATTCGATTTTCCCGACGAGCGGCAACATTTCCGTGTGACCGTGGATCGCGGCCGGGTCCACTTGGAAGAAACCACGACCTCCCAGCCCGATCTCCGGGTGCGCTGCGACGCGGGCGTGTGGGCCAGGGTGTTCACGCGCCAGATTGACGTGCGCCAGGCGCTGCTCAACCGCCAACTGGTCTTGGAAGGGGACAAGTCCCTGTTCGCGCGGCTGGACCGTCTCTTCCCCCCGCCGCCGGATTGACCGCTCAGGCTGGCGTCTCAATGACCGTTCGCGCCGCCGATTCCACTCCGCGAAGGTCGCAGACATGGAGAATCCGGGTCGAACCGCCAAACCCATTCGCGCGGGCCAGGCCGGCCAGGACCCGGCCGGGACCGACTTCGAACAGCCAACGCGGATTCATGGCGCGCAGCGCGGCCATGCACTCGGCCCAGCGCACCGGTCTGGCCAGCGCGCCGCTGATTTGGAAGCGGATGTCCCCGGCGGTTTCCGCGCGCGCCGCCGTTGAGTTCAGGAGCATCGGCACCCGGGGCGGCCGCATGGGAATCTGCCGCAGCCAAACGTCAAAACGCGCCGCCGCCTCCGCCATGAATGGACTGTGCCAGGGACCCGACACCGCCAGAAACCGCCACTGGCCGAGCTTCTCCCGGGCGATGAATTCGGCGCATGCGGTGAGGGCGGATCGTTCGCCGGAAAGCACCACCTGCGCGACCGCGTTGTCATTGGCCAATGTCACCCCGCTTCCGCCTGGCGCGCAAGCCAGCCAGTCCAGCAGCCTGGACCGCTCCTTCAGCGTCACCGCCAGCATCGCGCCATCCACCCGGCTGGCGGCTTCGTCCATCAACTCGCCCCGCCGGGCTGCGATGCGCACCGCGTCAGCCGGGGTCACCACGCCCGCCGCGGCCAGGGCGGTGATTTCGCCCAGCGAATGGCCGAGCACCAGGTCGGGCGCCGCGCCCCGCTCGTTCAAGCGCCGGAGATAGCCCAGAGAAACGGCGATTAGCAGCGGTTGCAGCAACCGGGTTCGCAGCAGCTTCTTCTCCGGCCCCCGCAGGCAGGTGGCTTTCAGATCCTCGCCCACCAGATCGCCCGCCAGCGCGACCAACTCGCAAAAGGCCCGGTCCGATTTGAACAAGTCGGCCCCCATGCCGACCTCCTGGGAACCTTGGCCGGGAAAGAGGAAGACCTTCATTCCTAATCCTATAAAGCCACTGTGGCCGTCAATCCCCCGTCCACGACGATCGTCTGGCCCATGATATAGGAGGCGCCGTCCGACGCCAGGAAGGTCACGGCGGCCGCCACCTCGGCGGGTTTGCCAAAGCGTTTGAGCAGGATGCGTTGGAGGTTCTGGTCGCGGATGGGTTTGGGCACCTTGGCCGTCATCTCCGTCTCAATGAAACCGGGCACCACCGCGTTGACCCGAACTCCCCGCATGCCCAGTTCCGCCGCCAGGGCGCGTGTAAAGGCCAGCAGCGCCCCTTTCGACGCGCAGTAGTTGGTCTGGCCGGCGACGCCCATGAGGCCCGAGATCGAAGCAATGTTGATGATGACGCCCGCCCGCGCGCCCAGCATCACGCGGCTGACGGCCTTGCACCAGCGGAAGGCCCCGTGGAGGTTGGTGTCCAGCACCTTGTCCCAATCCTCGGCGGGCATCAGCATCAGCCAATTGTCGCGCGTGATGCCGGCGTTGTTGACCAGCACGTCAATCCGCCCGGCCGCCGCGACCACCTGCCGCACCGCGGCATCCACAGCGTTGGCGTCCCCCTGGGCGCACTGGATCTTCTCCGCGCCGCACCCGGCCGCGACCTCCCGCGCCTGGTCCTCGCGCTGGTGGTAGGTGAAGAAGACCCGCGCGCCCTGCGCGGCAAACCGTTCGACGATGGCGCGCCCGATGCCGCGGGATCCGCCCGTGACGACGACGACTTTGTTCTCAAATGGACGATTCACAATGGTATTTGGACGGGGGATGTCAGGGGGTCAGAACTCCCGCCGGGAGAGTCACTTCAAAGCTTGGTAGCGCCGCCACACGGATTCCGGCCACTCCTTGATCAGATGGTTTGAGCGCAAATCCACCAGCGTCACGACCGACTCGCCCCAGGCCATTTCCGTGCGCAGCTTCTCGTGCAGCAGGTAGTGCTTGAAGACCAGGCACCCCTGATAGGCCGCCTCGACGCGGTGCGTGGTGTGAAGCTGGAGAGGCATGCCGAACCTCACCGGTTTGCGATAGTGGCAGACGTTTTCCACCACAGGCATGGCCGCGCCCAGGTGGAGGGCTTCCTCGATCGGAAGGATTTCCAGCAGGATTTGCATCCGCCCTTCCTCGAACCAGAGGAAATAAACCGAGTTGTGGATGACGCCCATCATGTCGGTCTGGTGAAACAAGGGCCGGAGCGACAACTTGCGCTTGATCAAACGGGACTCGGATGACGGGGAGGAGTTCAAGGGCGCGGGTTCCAGGCATCTCAAGTTGGCCGGTCACATTTCGTCCAGCTTCACCGTCAGGCTCTTGGGCATGATCGGGGGCATGGAAATCGTTTTCACGACCGGCCCGCTGTGGGCGCCGAGCCGGAATGACAGGCCCGAATACGCCAGTTCCACCGGAAACACCGCCAGGGCCAGCCGCCGGTTCAGCACATAGGAATGGCAGTCGGCCACCACCTCGCCCACCGGCCGGCTGGCGTGAAAAATCCGCGCCCCGGTCACCAGCGCGTCACCGCCCGGCTCGGCGGCCACGCCCACAATTTTCCGGCGAAGCCCTCCGGCGCGGCGTTGGTGGATGGCGTCGCGTCCGCGGAACTTTTCCTTGTCGAAATCAATCATCCATTGGAGGCCCAGCACCAGTGGGTCGCGCACCCGGAGTCCCTCCGCCTGAATGTTTGGGAAGCGGCCTTCCAGCCGCAAATCGTCATGCGCGTCCACCCCGCACAGGCATCCCTTGCGCCCGACCACCGCGGCTTGGAGGGTGTCGAACAACGCCGGTGCCACAGATCCCGGCGCCAGCAGGAGGTAGCCAAATTCCGACGTCTTGCCCGCACGGATCAGGCGCACCGGGGCGCCCTGAAACGGATAGACTTCGATGGACAAATACGGCAGCCCCAGCACATCCGCGCCAAAGATCTCCCTCACCACTTCCCAAGCCTTGAAGCCGTCCACGCTCAGAAGCGCGTGGTTCTCGGTCAGGTCCTCCACGCCGGCTTCCGCGGCGCCCGCCGCTTGCAGAATGCCGGGCAATTCCGCGTCGGGCGCGATCCCTTCGCAAAGAAACACAAACTCCTCGTCGTTGTTCGCCACGTAGCAGTCGCCCAACAGAAGGCCGTCGCCGTCCGCCAGAAACGTGTGCAGCACGCGCCCGTACCGGATCTTGGGGACGTTCCCCGCCAGCAGCGCGTCCAGAAAATCCAGACCCCGTTCGGACGGCACGCGGAACTTGTGCAGAAATGAGAAATCCGTCAGCCCCGCCGCGTCGCGCACGGCGGCGTGTTCCGCGTCGCGCCCGGCGACCCGGGCGGCGACCTCCGCTCCGTGGCGCTCGCGGAACAACGCGCCGGCGGCGGCCAACCGGGGCTTGAGCAAAGACGATCTCACGCCGCTCCTCCCGGCCGGGCTTGCTGCTCCAGCACATGATCCACCACCGTGTTGATCGAACGGAGTATGGCGACGTTCTGGTCGGGAATCTTGATCTTGAAGCAGCTTTCCACACACAGGACGATTTCCAGGGCGTCGAGGGAGTCCAGGCCCAGCCCGGAACCGAGCAGGGAGATGTCCTCGTGCAAATCCTCCGCCGAGTAAGGCAGGTTCAACCGCAGGATCAACTCTTCCTTGAAAGTGGAGATGATCCGCGCGCGCCGTGCAATCGTTGACTGAATATCGTCTGACATGGCCTGGCTCAACTGACTTCCTTCCCCACGATGCAATTCTTCTCTG
>JBEKAN010000303.1:0-5993 GCA_050015895.1 Verrucomicrobiota bacterium | reverse complement strand
CGCATTTCTGATTGTGACCGAAGGCAGAGTGACCGAGCCGGTTTATTTCGATTTGCTGCGTCGTGATCTTCAGTTATCGGTCGTCCGCATCAAGGTTCAGCCCGGCGACGCTTCGGATCCAAGGCACGTTATCCGCACTGCGGAACGGGAGGCGAAGGAGCAAAAGCGCAAAGCCAGGAAATGCCTGTTGGGTATCAATGAACCGGAGAAGTTCGACCACGTTTGGGCGGTAGTGGACACCGATGTCGCGGTGCAGGAGCACTTTTGGAATGATGTCAAGCAACTCGCGGCGGCGAAAAGGGTGACGTTGGCGCACTCGACACCATGCTTTGAGTTCTGGCTGTTGCTCCATTTCGGTTTCACGACTCGCTCTTTGGTTGATGGCACCGCAGCCAAGAGCGCGGTCAAACACGCCCTGGGCCGCGACTACTCCACCAACGAAGGAACCGCAAAAGAGGCCATCGCTAGCTTCCTCTCAAAGTGGCCGGAGGCCGTGGGCCATGCCGAGAAGGTGCGCCGTCATCACGAAGGCGCTCGAACCCCCAAGCCAGCCAACCCGTCCACGCAAGTGGATCGTCTTGCACGCGCTCTGAACGACTCCGCTCCGGAGCATCGCCGAAAATTGCATCCGCCGAAGCCATGAAACACAGATTGGAACGGCCGTTCATTCGCCCTCGCGGCGCTCGATGCGGGCGCCGAGGCGGCGCAGTTTGTCGTCAATTTTCTCGTAGCCGCGGTCAATGTGATAGACACGGTTGACTTGCGTGGTCCCGCGCGCCACCAGACCGGCGATGATCAGCGCCGCGGAGGCGCGCAGGTCGCTGGCCATCACCGGCGCCCCGCTCAGGGGCCGGCCGCCTTTGACAATGGCGCTGGGGCCTTCGATGGCGATGTCGGCGCCCAGCCGGGCCAGTTCGCTGACGTGCATGAAACGGGACTCGAAAATGCGCTCGGTGATGATGCTGATGCCCGGCGTCATGGCCATCAACACCATCATCTGTGCCTGCACGTCGGTGGGAAAACCGGCGTAGGGCAGCGTGGTGATGTCCACCGGCTTGAGCCGTCCGCGTCGCGAAATTCTCAGCGACGGCCCGACGCGCTCGACTTGCACGCCCGCCTCGCGGAGTTTGTCGAGGACGGCGCGCAGGTGGTCGGCGCGGGCGCCGTGGATGGTCACCTCGCCCTTGCTGGCGGCGGCGGCCACGGCGAAGGTCGCGGCCTCGATGCGGTCGGGGATGACCTCATGTTCCGCGCCGTGCAGACTTTTGACGCCGGTGATCGTCACAGTAGGGCTACCCGCGCCAGTGACTCTGGCGCCCATGGCGTTGAGGAAGCTGGCCAGGTCCACGACCTCCGGTTCGCAGGCGGCGCTTTCGATGAGCGTGACCCCGTCGGCCAGAACGGCGGCCATCATCACGTTGGCGGTGCCCAGGACCGTCGGGCCACAGCGACCGCCCAGGAACACTTCAGCGCCCCGCAATTTTTTCGCGCGGGCGTGGATGTAGCCGCCGTCAATGGTGATTCTGGTCCCCAACGCCTCCAGCCCCTTGAGGTGGAGGTCAATGGGGCGCGCGCCGATGACGCAGCCGCCCGGCAGCGAGACGACCGCCTCGCCGCGCCGGCCCAGCAGGGGCCCGAGGATGCAAACCGAGCCGCGCATCTTGCGGATCAAATCGTAATCGCCCACGCCCTTGACTTTGGCGGCGCGGACGGTGAGCGCGCCGTCGCCGAATTTCACCTCGGCCCCGAGCGAGGTGAGGATCTCGCCCATGAATTGCACGTCGCTCAATTGGGGGACGCGCCGGATGCGGCACGGCTCCCCGGTGAGAAGGGTGGCGGCCATGATCGGGAGCACGGCGTTTTTCGCGCCGCCGACGGCCACTTCGCCGCGCAGAGGCGTGCCGCCCTGGATGAGAAAGCTGTCCATAATTGAAATCTGTTTCCGCCGAGCGCGCGATCAACCGGCTTGCGGGCGCGCGATCAGAATTCTTGGCAGCTGATTGTAATCGGATTCGACCGGCTCGACAATCCAGTTCTGCCGCTGAAAAATCTCCGCCGCCGCCGCCGGGCCTTCGTCGTCCAGCTCCAGCATGAGGCGTCCGTCCAGCTCCAGAAAGGCGCCCGCCTCCGCGGCGATGCGCCGGTAAAAATCCATGCCGTCGGCGCCGCCGTCCAGGGCCTGGCGCGGCTCGTGGTCGCGCACCTCCGGGTCCAACGTCTCAATCCGCGCCGTCGGAATGTAAGGGGGATTGGAGACGATGAGACGGAAACGCAGGGAGCGCGGCACGGCGGCGAAAAGGTCGCCGTGATAAAACTGGATGGCGGCGTGGTGGCGCGCGGCATTTTCGCGGGCCAGCGCCAGCGCGTCGGCGGAGGCGTCGCTGGCATGAACGACCGCCTGCGGGGCGTTGACCGCCAGGGCGATGGCCAGGCAGCCGCTGCCCGTGCCCAGGTCCAGGGCCAGGGCGGGATGGGGCGGTTGCTGGAGAAACTTCCAAGCCCGTTCGGCAAGCAGCTCCGTTTCCGGGCGGGGCACGAGCACGCAGGGGTTGACCGCCAGCTCCAGGGAGCAAAACGGCGCGGAGCCGACGATGTATTGGAGCGGTTCCCGGCGCGCGCGGCGCTGGACCAGGGCGCGAAGGGCGTCCAATTGTTCCTGGGTGAGGGCGCGCTCGAAATTCAAATAGAGTTTCATTCGGGGCATTTGCAGAACATGCGCCAGCAGGCATTCCAACTGGAGCCGCGGGGAGGGGACGCCCTTTTTGTCCAGAAACTCGGCCCCGCGCTGGATGACTTCAAGAATGGTCACGGGAACAAAAATGGGTTCAAAACGGCGAAGTTCAAAGCGCAAAGTGGGGCAAATTCATGGTTAGTGCTTTGATATTCCAGCCGTTTGCGTTATGGTGGAGAAGATGAAAACATTGAAAGTTCATTATGACGGCAGTGTGCTGGTTCCGGATGAACCGGTGGATCTTCCGCTAAACCGTTCATTGGAACTGAGCGTTGTGGCGATAAACAAACCGTCCGAGGCTCCTGCGGCTTTGGACAAGCTGGTGGCGTTGGCCCAAAACCACCCTGCTCGGTCTTCACATCTCCCACTCAGTCGCGCCTCCGCATCCCGTTCGTCACCAGATTGTTGCGAAGGGCCGCTTGACAATATTTGGGGATGGGTTATAAGTAGCACGGTAAATGAATAAAACATTTGCAGTCCAGACCAGTCAGCGAGCGCATCGCTCCGGTGGAGCTATTGCGACGTGGCGCGCCTGTCGGACCGCTGGCAACGTGGAGGCTGATTTCTGAGGGAAACCGAAACCAATTCAAAACCCACGATTGCCAGCCAATCGTGGGTTTTTCGTTTTCCGAGATTGCAAGAACAGAGTTTTGAAAGAGTTTATGAAGAGACAGAATAAAGTGGAGACGTGGTTCCAGCCGGAAACACGCTTCGATGTCACGCCCGTCCCCGCCGTGCCGTTTCGCGGCACGCAGGAGACGGAACTAGACCGCCTGAAGGCCCGGCTTTTGAGGGAATTGCTGGACCAGACGGTGGACCCGCAGCTTTACGCGCCGTTGCGCCGCGCCGCCAATGAGGCGGCGGCGCTGGCCTGGTTCACGCCATTCCCGCTCCTGCTGTTCCCGGCCCTCCTGGAGGAAAAGGCGCGAGCGGCGCGGCAGCAAGGGGCGCGGCAGCGCCGCATCCGGATTCGCAGCCAGAATCTGCTGGAGGACGCGGTGGCGTGAATGAGGACTTGTGCATTGGGTGGGGAACCCTCCGGCGCAACCCCGAGAAATCCGGGGTTGCGCCAATTTTGGCGCCGGGAGGCGACGCGGTGCGGCGAATGTGGTTGACCGCCCCGACGCGGCGCCTAGTTTTGAGGGGTGGGTTACCAATGCAATCCGTGGATGATGCTGCCCTTCGGGCTGTTGCTTGCCGCAATGGCCCTGGGGCCGGTGCTCTTGGCGCAAGGATGGCGGAAGCATTACGGCAAAGTGGCCGTCGCGCTCGGGGCGGTGACGGTGGGCTACTATCTGCTGGTTCTGCCGGCGGCGGCTGCGCAAACGGTCGCCCGGACGGGCTATGAGTACGTGGGCTTCATCGCGATGACGGGTTCGCTGTTCGTGGTTTCCGGGGGCATCCATCTCAAACTGGGCGGCCAGACGACGCCGGGGGCCAATGTGGTCTTCTTGCTGGCGGGGGCGCTGCTGGCAAATCTGCTTGGGACCGTCGGCGCGTCCCTGCTGCTGATTCGTCCGTGGCTGCGCAGCAACGAGAGGCGGCTGCGCAGTTACCATGTGGTCTTCTTTATTTTCCTCATTTCCAACGTCGGCGGCTGCCTGACGGCTTTTGGCAATCCGCCCCTGTTTCTGGGCTTTTTGATGGGGGTGCCGCTTTGGTGGGTGGCGGAACATTGCTGGCCGATGTGGCTGTGCGGGGTGGGGCTGCTGCTGGCGGTTTTTTATTTCCTGGACCGCCGCGATCACCGGCGCGCCCCCGCGCCACTGTCCGCCGGACCGCGCGAGCCGTGGCGGGTGGATGGGGCGTGGAACCTGGGTTTTCTGGCGGTGGTTCTGGCGGCTGTTTTCATCCCGCGTCCGCCCTTTTTGCGCGAAGGGCTGATGCTGGCCGCCGCCGCCGCGTCCTGGCTCACCACCGGCCGGGAGGTCCACCAGGCCAACCAGATTGATTTGCATCCGATCCGGGAGGTGGCGGTTTTGTTTCTGGGACTTTTTTGCACGATGATGCCGGCGCTGGACTGGCTGCAGACGCACGCGCGGATGTTGCTGGGCGCGGACCCCACGCCCACGCTGGTCTATTGGAGTTCCGGGACGCTGTCGAGCCTGCTGGACAACGCGCCGGCGTATCTGAGTTTTCTGGGCGCGCTGTTCGGCACACAGGGGCAGGCGCTGGGGCATCCGGTGGAAATGGGGCAGATCTTGGAGGCGGGCCATCTGGCCCCGTCGCTGGCGGCACTGAGCGTGGCGGCGGTGTTTTTTGGCGGATGCACGTACATCGGCAACGGGCCCAATCTCATGGTCAAGGCCATCGCCGAGGGGCGGCAGGCGGCGCTGCCGGGATTCCTGGGATACATTATTAAATGGACTCTGCCGGTGATGCTGCCATTGCTTATGGTGATCTGGCTGATTTTTTTCCGGTAGGACATGCGACTGGGCTACAACATTTTGTTCGCGGTTTTTTTCTGGCTGAGCGCGCCGTGGTATTTTTTGAAGATGTGGCGGCGCGGAAACTGGCGGGCGGGATTTGGCGAGCGGTTTGGCCGCTACAGCGCGGAGTTCCAGGCCGCCCCGCGGGAGCGACCAACGCTGTGGCTGCACGCGGTGAGCGTGGGCGAAGTGGGCGTCTGCCTGCAATTGATCCGCGCGCTGGAGCCGCGCCTGGCGGCCTGGCAGTTCGCCGTCTCCACCACCACCTCCACCGGCATGGGCGAATTGCGGCGGCGGCTGCCCGCCCACATCCGGCGGTTTTATTATCCGGCGGATTTCCCCGGGGCCGTGCGGCGGGCGATGGAAACCGTGCGGCCGCGGGCGATCATTCTGGTGGAGGCGGAATTGTGGCCCAATTTTCTCTGGCAGGCGCTGGACCGCGGCATCCCGTTGTTCCTGGTCAACGCCCGCATCTCCGACCGCTCGCTGCGCGGCTACCGGCGTTTCGGGTTTTTGTTCCGCCCCATATTCGAGCGGTTCCGCGGCGTCGGCTGCCAGCATCCCGGCGACGCGGAACGGCTCCTCCAACTGGGTTTTCCCCCCGCCGCGGCGCGGGTGACGGGGAACCTGAAGTTCGACGCGGCGCAGCCGGAGGAGCGCGCGGGACTGGACGCCGCCGCGCTGCTGCGCCAGATTGGAGTCCGGGGCGACTCCCTGGTGCTGGTGGCCGGGAGCACCCACGCGGGCGAGGAGGCGGTGCTGGCGGAAATGCTGCCGCGGCTGCGCGCGCGTTTCCCGGGTTTGTTTCTCGTGCTGGTGCCGCGCCACTTCGA
>JBEKAN010000302.1:0-6095 GCA_050015895.1 Verrucomicrobiota bacterium | reverse complement strand
CGCGGGCGACGCGGGTCGTCGCTCCGGCGACTGCGCGCTGGAACCGCGTTTTGCCCGGCGTGGCGCAGCGGTTGGGCGGACGCGTGGATTGCCACGTGACCGGCGTCGGCGAGGCCGGCGGAAGGCCGACGGTCAACCGCTGGTACTATCGCCAGCGCATGGAGGCCGCGCTGACCCGAACGCAGCGCCCGTGGTTCATGCTTATTGACCCTGGCAGCCAGAGCGCGTGCGACTGCGGGGCGGGCGTGGCGGCGGTGGAAATGGTCGCGGTGAATCCGGCCGGCGCAGGCCCGCGCACCACGGTGATTGGCGTCCGCGAGCCAAAGGCGGACGCGCAAACCATCCGCCCCGACTCGCCGCTGCTCTTTGTCGCCGGCGCGGGCTGGACGAAGAAGCAGGCCGACGGCCGGACGCATGTTCCCGAGGCGGAGAAGTTGATCCTCGATTTTCTCAAGGTCAGCCGCGCCTCGCTGGGGAGCAGCAAATCGCTGGTGGATTTGGGAGGAGAGGGGCAGGCGGTGCTGCCGTTCCTCTCGCATCTCAACCAGATTGGGCAGACGGGGGCGACGCCGCGGCACGCGAAAGGTTTGAGCACCTGCTGCCACGGCGAGGAGCCGCACACGGTCGGCTGGCGCTTCGTCGGCGAGCGGCGCGCCATCAGCCTGGACCAGAACTGCGGCTGGGCGCGCGGCAAGGCCGACGTGCTCTATGTGGCCGACGCGTTCGCGGTGGTCGCACGCGTCAACGAGATTCTCGCGGGGAATCCCTGAGGGAACTCGTTAGCGGGCGGCGGCGCTGGTGGCCATCAGCCGGAGCGGACCGAGCAGACCGGAGGGCAGGGGCCGCACCAGATCCAGATTCTGCGGCTGGAAACGATTGCCGTATGTATTCGTGACGCCCGTGTAATTGTAATTGGGAAGCTTGATGCTGGCCATGTAGTTGATGGCCAGATTCGCCACTTCGATGCGGACAGTGTTTTCCCCGGCCTTGAGTTTGCCTGTCACGTCTATCGTGTATGGCGGCGCCCACAAAGAGGCGACGCGCTGATTGTTCAGGTAAAGGATGGCGGCTTCGCGCACCGGCGGATCGAGCGCGACGCGATACCCCATCCCGCCCCTGCCTCCGGCACTGGGCGTGGGAGTGGCCTGCCCGAAATCGAAGGCGAGGGACAAACCCTCCTTCAACATTTCCGGCGCGACGGAAATGGTCTTCTCGTAAGTGGCGACTCCGGAGAAGTTGAGCTTGGATTGGATTTCTGTCCAGGAGGTCAGTTTCTCCATCGGCATAGCCGCGCCGTCCTTGCCGAACTTGACAGTCCATCCGGTGCTCAAATCCACCGCAGGCGGCACGGTCGCGACCGCGGGAAGGCTTGAGGGAGCGGGCAATTGGCGCTTGGAGAACACCACGATCGTCGAGCCGTAAGGTTCCAGGTTCAATTTGATGGAAGTCGCGCTGGCGGATTTCTCAGTGATGGTCGCGGGACTCACGCGCCCACTCATCGGGTCCCAGATTTCCGGCTGCATCCCCGAGACGCGAAAGGCCGCCTGCACGCTCTTGGGCTGATTGGTCGTGTTGGCGACGAAGAAAACGTCGCAGTCGTCCAGGTGGCGATGAACGGCGCCGATGTCGGGCGACGCCGGGGACAAGGCCACGTCCGGCGCCAATCGCCCGGCCAGCGCGGCGGGGAGTTGGGACTCATTTTGGACGAAAATGCCCGGAGCGTTCGCGTCCTTGAAGAGATGCTGCGCGATGTCCCGGACCGTCTGGGTGTCGGCGTCGGTGGCTTTGTAGCCGGGGGCGATGTCGGGCAGGCGGCCGATGGCGGCGACGATGCCGCCAGCGCGGGCGAATTGCTCCAGTTTGCGCATCGTCGCGGGCTGGACGCGCTGGACGGCGGGCAGGACCACGACGCGATACTTGGAGTCGCCAAAGGCCAGCTCTTTGCCAGCGACTTTGCCGCGCATATCCAGCAACTGGTCGTCGAAGAAATCCAGATTGTAGCCCGAGGTGACGATGGCCCGGACGGTATCGGCCACTTTTCCATTAAAATAGGCGGTCAAGCTGAAGTTGCGGGCGCCAAGGCTTGCCCAGGCATCGCCGTTGGAAAGGAAGAGGGCGACGTCGTTGGCGGGAGCGCCTTGTCGCAGGAGCGAGCTGACTCGTTGCAGGTATTTGGCCACATCGGGCATGACAATCCACCAGGGGTTCTTCTCGTTGAACACGGCCGCCGCGTAGAAGCTCCAGCCGGGATAGGCGACGCCCTCCGCCGTGTAGGGCCAGCCGTGGCAGATGAACTGGTTGACGCCGTTGAGGAAATCCAGGTCCGCCTCCCCTTTGATGTCCAGTGGAGTGGCGCGGAAAACCGGGGAATGGAGCCAGGTGAACGCCTCGGCGGAAGTGACGGGCCGGCCGATCAGATGGTTGGCCGAGGAGGCCCAGCGGGTGAAGGAAAAAGCGTTCCATTGGTAGCTTTCGCCCTCGCCCCAATCGGCCGCGGCGTAGCTGAAAAGAGCGGTCGGCGGCGTGCCGTAGGCTTGAATGCGGAACTGGGTCTTGTTCTCCGCGGCCAGTTTATGGAACGCGCCGATGAAATCATCGTTGAACAATTCGGTGACGGTCTGGCCCCAGTCCTGGCGGATCTCCAGGGTCTTGGGACCGATGTCGTTGAACAAGGCGGGCAGCAAGGGGCGCAAGTCATAACCGCGGCGTTTCTGGAATTCGGCGAGGAAGTTCGGGGTCCAGTTCTCGCCGGCCACTTCCAGGCTGTCGCAAAAGATGGAGGTGAGCGGATTGGGTTCGCAGGCTTTGATGGACGGCTCGGCAAGCTCCTTGATGAATTTTGCGATGACGGTCGGGCTGTAGTGGTCAATCACATTGCCGTCGGCGCCGTAGGCGGGGCGTTTGACGGCCATGATGCCGCCGCGGCTGATGAACAGTTCGATCTGCGCCGGGTTTGCCACCTCCGCCGGGACCTGGAGGACATTGTCAACAACCGGCACCTCAACGTAAGCGCCGCCGTTTTTCACGAAGGCCGCAATCAGCTTCTGGCCGGCCCGGAACGAGGGCAGCGGCGCCGTGCGCTGGCCGCCCGGAATGGTCAAGTTCTGGGTCTGAATGGCGGTCGCGCCCTCCTCCGCCGTGAACTGCGGGCCGCCATAAGGCCAGCCGCTGCCCAGAGTCAGATTCATGCGCAGGCCCAGCTCTTTCGCCTTTCCCGACACGAAGTGCAAGGCCTCCAGAGCCTCCGGCGAGAGGAATTTGAGATTTGTCAGCCCCGGCAGTTCGCCGTCCAAGGCGAGCGGATAGGTCTGCTGGACCTCGAATCCGCCGATGCCGCCCTCCTTCATGAAATTCATTTCCCGTTCGAGCTGCGCGTGGGTCACCGCCGGCCCGAACCACCACCAGCGGACCATGATGCGGGCGTCGTCGGGCGGTTGGAGGAAACTTTGTTGCGCCCCATTGATGTCGGCGGCGAACGACGAGGCTGGCGTGAGCAGCGTGCCGAGGCACGCGGCGGCGGCGGTGGCGGCGGCGCAAAGGGCTTTCCGGGCCAGGCCGGAACCTGATGGACATGGCAAGATATTCATAATGATTGGTGCTGGCGGCCATTCTCGCCACAAATCGCGCCAAGTCGAGCAAAAAAACCAACCCCATCTCCGACAATCCCCCAAGTGGGTTTTGACAAACGCGCGGCCAACCACTAGGGTTTGGAAAATGGAACCGTTGCACGCGCCGTGGCGAATCGCCTACATCCGGGGGCCGAAACCCACCCCGGCCGACGCCGGGCTATTCAGCCAGATCGCCCAGTCCAACGACGACGAGGGCAATTACGTGGTCGTCCGCGAGCGCAGTTGTTACGCGATGCTCAACCGCTATCCCTACGCCGGCGGCCATTTGCTCATTGTCCCCTACAAGCGGACGGCCGATCTCAACGGGCTGACGGAGGAGGAGTTGAACGACTTGATCCAATTGACCCGCCGCTGCCAAAACGCCCTGTCGCGGGTGATGCAACCCGACGGGTTCAACATCGGTTTGAATCTGGGAACAGTGGCCGGGGCGGGCATCACCGACCACGTGCATTTTCACGTGGTGCCGCGCTGGAACGGGGACACCAATTTCATGCCCGTCCTGGGCGGCACGACCGTCGTGCCGGAGGCGCTGGCCGAGGTGGCCGCCAAATTGCGGGCTGATCTGGCGCGATGAGCGCGGCGTCGCACCCAAAGAGGCATGGCCACAAAAACGCTTCATTTTGAAAACGCCCGGCTGGCCCAGCAGTTGTTCAACAACGACCCGCGCAATTTGCAGGCCCTGGACCAGGAGCTTTGCGTCAAGGCCGTCGCGCGGGAGGACTGGATCAAACTGGAGGGCCGGGACGAGGACCTGGAGCGCGCCCGCCAGATGTTCGAGTTGCTGGAGAACTCGTTGAAGGCCGGCGGGGTGGTGCGCAACCGGGAGTTCGCCCAGGCCCTGAGCGTGGTCAAAAATGACGGCGTCGCGGCCCTCCGCTCGCTGCTCTCCGAGCGGATCGTCACTTCCGCCCGCAAGGCCGCCGTGATGCCCAAAACCGTCGGGCAGAAGAAATATGTGGACGCCATCCGCGGCCATGATGTCACCTTTGGCATCGGCCCGGCGGGGACGGGCAAGACGTATCTGGCGATGGCCATGGCGCTGGCGGCGTTGCAGGAGGAAAAGGTGGCCCGCATTATTTTGACCCGGCCCGCGGTGGAGGCCGGGGAGGCGCTGGGCTATCTGCCGGGCGACCTCTACGAAAAAATCACGCCCTACCTGCGCCCCCTGCACGACGCGCTGCACGACATGCTGCCGGCCGAGGAGATTCAAAAGCAGATGGAGCGAGGCGTGATCGAAATCGCCCCGCTGGCCTACATGCGGGGGCGCACTTTGAACAACGCCTTCATCATCCTAGACGAGGCGCAGAACTCGACCGCCGAGCAGATGTTCATGTTCCTGACCCGCCTGGGCCTCAGTTCCAAGGCGGTCATCACCGGCGACACCACGCAGATTGATTTGCCCGCGCACAAGTGCTCCGGCCTGCTGGAGGCCGAACGCGCCCTGGCGCGCACGGCGGGCATCGCCATCGTCCAATTCTCCCGTCGCGATATTGTCCGCCACCCGTTGGTGCAGCGGATCATCGCGGCCTACGAGGAGCATCGCGGCAGGACCGGCCCGGCCGGGCCGCAGGGCAAACTGCCCGCGAGCGGGGGCGGGGGATAGAGGGGGAGGCAGATGCGCGGAGGACGGAGGACAGAGGGCTGAATTCAAAGTGCGAAATGAATTCCAAGGACAACCGATGAAAAGAGACCAAGAGAAGTCACGGCTCGACAGAGTCTCGCCCGACCAAGAGATCTCTCTGCAATTGTCCAACCGGCAAAAGACGCGCCGGATCCATCTGGCTGTGTGGCGTCGAGTCGTATTGCGCCTCCTGGACCAATTCCCGGCCAAGCGATGGCGAATCAGCCCCGCTGAAGGCTTCCCGGCGTCCGGGCGGTTGGGCGTCCATTTGATCAACGCCAAGGAAATGACCCGCTTGAACGAAGAATTCCTGGGCCATGCCGGCTCGACCGACGTGATCACGTTCAACTACCAGGAAGGGACGGAGGAGAAGGGTTTATTAGACGGCGAAATTTTTATTTCCGTGGACGACGCGGTGGCGTGCGCGCCGCGGTTTCGGACCAGATGGCAGTCGGAATTGGTCCGCTACCTGGCGCATGGGGTGTTGCATTTGCAAGGCTATGACGACGACCGCCCGGCCGCGCGCCGGAAGATGAAAAAACTGGAGAACCGGCTCTTAAAGCAATTGTCGCGGGAGAAGGACTGGGGCAGACTGGAACGGCTGAAAAATGAGACTCGACGAAAATAGTTTTCTCAATCGCTGGCGGCGCAACTTCCTGGCGGGCCTGGCGATCATGCTGCCCGGCGTCATCTCGCTGGCCGTGGTGGTGTGGCTCTTCCAAAACGTCTCCAACGTGACGGACAAGCTCCTGTTCTTCCTGCCCAAGACGCTGACCCACCCGCCGGGCAGCGACACGGCGTCCTGGTATTGGAGTTATATCGCTTTCTTTCTGGCGATGTTCCTC
>JBEKAN010000301.1:0-6100 GCA_050015895.1 Verrucomicrobiota bacterium | reverse complement strand
AAGGCTCCGCTGGCCACCGATTTGCGCCTCATCACCGTGGCCATGAAAGTCTCCCAAAACCTCGAGCGCATCGGCGACGAGGCCACCACCATCGCCCGCCGCGCCCTGGAATTGAACGCCGAGCCGCAGCTCAATAGCTACACCGACATTCCCCGCATGGCCGCCATCACCCTGGTCATGCTCAAGGAATCCCTCGACTCCTTCGTCAACCGCAACGCCGATATTGCCCGCGCCGTCGTCCCCCGCGACAAGGAGGTGGACGCCCTCAACCGCCAGGTCTATCGCGAACTCTCCAGTTTCATGGTGGAAAATCCCGCCACCATCTCCCGATGCCTCCATCTGATGACCGTCTCCAAATGCCTGGAGCGCGTCGCCGACCACGCCACCAACATCGCACAGGAAGTCGTTTATCTCTGCGAGGCGCGCGACATCCGCCACGAGGCCAACAAGCCGTGAACCTCTACTTTCTCCGCCACGCCAAGGCCTGTCCCCGCGGCCCCAAATACCGCCCCGACAGCAAGCGCCCCCTCACGCGCGAGGGGGAAAAAGCCATGCAAAAGGTCGCCGCCGGCGTCCAGAGGCTGGATTTGTCCTTTGACCTCATCCTCGCCAGCCCCTATCTCCGCGCCTTGCGCACCGCTGAAATCCTGGCCGGGTCCTTCGACTCCAAAAAACTTTTCGTCACCAACCACCTTGCCGCCGACGCCCACCCCCAGGCGCTCATCGCCGAAATCCAGGAGAACTTCGCCCTGCTGGAGAACATCGTCCTGGTCGGCCACGAGCCGTTCCTCAGTGGATTGGTCTCCGTTCTCCTCACCGGCCACCCCGGCATGGACATGGACTTCAAGAAGGCGGCTCTCTGCAAGCTGGCGGTCAAGGACCTCCATTTCGGCAAGTGCGCCAGCCTGTCCTGGTTCCTGACCCCGCGCCACCTCCTCCGCCTGGCCAAACGCGGACGCTGACGGCTCCTTCCATGAGCTACCGCATCGAAAAAGAAGAGGCCCTCTCCGCCGCCCTGGGGCGGATCGCCGCCGAGGAGATCGCGCGGGCCATGTCCGAACTGCGCCGGCCCAACCGCGCCCAAGCCCTGCACAACACCCGCAAATCCCTCAAGCGCCTCCGCTCCCTCCTGCGCTCCCTGCGCGTGGCCTTTCCCAAAGACCTCTTCCGCCGCGAAAACCGCCGCCTGGCCGCCGCCGGACGCAAGATCGCCCCCTTGCGCGATGTCCACGTGCAGTTGCGCGCCCTGGGAAAACTGCGCGCCGCCACCGGCCCCGCCGCCAAAAAAATCGAGCGCAGCCTCCTCCGCCGCCAGGCGGCCTGCACCCGCAAAATCCCCGCCCTGCGCCGCGCCGTCCGCCAGATGCTTTCCGTCTCGCGCGAATCCCTCGCCTCCCTGCCCATGTCCCGCGCCACTCCGCGCCATCTGGCCGCCAGCCTGCGCCGGATTTACAAGCGCGGCCGCGCCGCCCTCAAGTCCGCCCGCCGTCATGCCACCCCGGAAAACTTGCACGAATGGCGCAAGCAGGCCAAGATTCTGGGGCACGGCCTGGAGTTGATCGAGCGTCTCTGCCCCAAAGAGGCCGGGAGGACGATCACCCGCACCGGGCAATTGTGTCAGGCGCTGGGCGACGACCACGACCTGTTCCTGGTCCTCCAAGTCCTCCGGCGCGAGAACGCCGCCCGGCCGGCCCCCGATTACCGCCGTCTGGCCCGGCGCATCGCCGCCAAACGCGGACGCCTTCAAAAGCAGGCCTTCAAACTGGGCAGAAAAATCTTTGGCGATAAACCCGGCGTGTTCGGGGACCGTCTCCAAGGCTGGCTCTGCCCCAACCCCTCCACAACATGAGCAAAGGCGCGACCAAATACATCGGCATCCTGACTTCCGGCGGCGACTGCCCCGGCCTCAACGCGGCCATCCGCGGCCTCGGCAAAGCCGCCCAGGGCATTTTCGGCATGCAGATCATCGGCTTCCGCGACGGCTTTCGCGGCTTGATGGAGAACCGCACCGCCCCGCTGGGCCTGGAGAACCTCTCCGGCATCCTCACCGTCGGCGGCACCATCCTCGGCACCAGCCGCGACAAGCCCCGCCGCATGCTCGTCGGCGGCCAGGAAATTGACGTCTCCGAGACGATCATCGCCAACTACCAAAAACATCATCTCGACGCCCTGGTCTGCCTGGGCGGCGGCGGCACGCAGAAGAACGCCCTTTACCTCAAGGAGAAAGGCCTCAACGTCATCACTCTTCCCAAGACCATAGACAACGACGTCGCCATGACCGACGTGAGTTTCGGCTACCACACCGCTCTGGGCATCGCCACCGAGGCCATTGACCGCCTGCACAGCACCGCCCACAGCCATTACCGCATTGTCCTGGTGGAGATCATGGGGCATCGCGCCGGCTGGCTGGCTCTGGGGGCCGGCATCGCGGGCGGCGCGGATGTCATTTTGCTCCCGGAAATTCCCTATGAGGTGGAAAAAGTGGCCGAATCCATCCGCCAGCGCAGCCGCTCCGGCAAACATTTTAGCATCGTCGCCGTCGCCGAGGGCGCCATGTCCACACGCGACGCCGCCCAGTTCCGGGCCGCCGACGAGCGCAAACAGGAGGCCAAAACCAAATTGGAGCGCAAGAAGGCCAAAACCGCCCTCGCCGACTGGCAGACGCACCACGCCGGCAACACCATCCGCCTGGCCAGGCAATTGGAGGAACTGACCGGCTTGGAATCCCGCGTCACCATTCTGGGCTATGTGCAGCGCGGCGGCTCCCCATCGGCCATGGACCGCCTCCTGGCCACCCGACTGGGCACCGCCTGCGCCGATTTGATCAGCGAAGGCGTCTATGGCGTCATGGTGGCCTCGCGCGGCGACAAGACAGAGCCGGTGCCGTTGGAAAAAGTGGCGGGCAAGCGGAAGATCGTGCCGCCGGACCACCCCTGGATCACCAGCGCCCGCCTGGTCGGCACCAGCCTGGGCGACTGAAGCCCGCCAGACGAAGGCCATCGGTAGGGCGACGGCGAGGCTCCTGCCGAGCCGTGATCAAACCCTCGCGGTAGGGCGAGCCTCCTGCCGAGCCGCGATCAAACCCTCGCGGTAGCCCGTCTTCCGCAGCATAGGTGCGTATAGAAGATATTTTTTGAAGCTGGGCGGCCCGCTTCCCTCGTATACCTGTGGGCTTGGGGTGGTTTGGGCCTGTAGTGCAGAACAGCCCGTTGCAAGGCCGGTTTTGGGGACGCAAAATACGTTTATGTATTTGCGCCGACATCGCCGCACCGTGGATGACACCTGGTATGAATACTGGACGCTGGTCGAGTCGCGTCGCACGGCCAGCGGCCCACGCCAGCACACGGTGGCCACGCTGGGAAAGCTGCCGGGGCTGGATGAGCAAGTTCACGCGGGTTGGGAGGCCCTGGATGATTTGCTGGAAGGGCGCGTGCCGGCCCGAGAGCTTGATTTTGGGAACCAAAGCACTCCGCCCGCTCCGCCGGTGTGGCGCGAGGTGGACGTGCGCGGGGTGCGCGTCGAACGGGTGCGCGAGTTTGGCCAAGTGTATCTGGCACTCTCGCTCTGGCGTCGTCTGGGGCTGCACACGCTTTTGCAGGAACTGATCCCTTCGGGCCGTGAGGAAGTTCCTTGGGAACGGACCGCCTGCCTGCTCACCGTGGCCCGGTTCTGCGCCCAGCCGAGCGAACTGGGCGTGGCCGAACGCTGGTATCAACGCACGGCGCTGGAAGATTTGCTGGGCGTCTCCTGGGAGAAGATCAATGACGACCGGCTCTATCGCGGACTGGACCAGTTGTACCAACGCAAAGAGCAGATCACGCAGCATCTGCTCCAACGTTACCAGAGTTGGTTTGGCGTCGGTTTTGAGTTCCTCCTTTACGACGTGACCAGCACGTTCTTCGAGGGCCAGGCTTTGGGCAACGCGCAGGCGGCGCGGGGCTACAGCCGCGACAACCGCCCGGATTGCCCGCAAGTCTGCATCGGTCTGGTGGTCAGTCCGGAAGGGTTGCCGCTGGCCTATGAAGTCTTTGCCGGCAACCGGGCCGACGTGACCACGGTGGAGGACATCATCCGGATCATGGAAGAAAAATACGGTAAAGCCAAACGCATCTGGGTGATGGACCGGGGCATGGTCAGCGAGGAGAACATCGAGTTTTTACGCCGACACCAAGCCCAATACATCGTCGGCACACCCAAGGCCCAACTGCGCCAGTATGAAGCCGCCCTGCTCGAAGCAAAGGATTGGAAACAAGTGCGGGACGGGGTGGAGGTCAAACGGCTGCCCCATCCCGATGGGAAAGGCCAGGAACAATTCATCCTGTGCCGCAGCCAGGCCCGGCGCGAAAAAGAAAAAGCCATGCTGGCGCGGCAGGAGGAGCGGCTGTGGCAAAAACTTCTGCAAATCCACCAGAGCTTGCAAAAGAAACCCGCGCCCGCCGAGCCGATCGAACGACGCGTGGGCAAGTGGCTGGGCCGATATCCAGCCGCCGACAAACTTTTCGAGGTGGTGGTGGAGTGGAATGAACAAAAGCAGGCCTGCGCCTTGAACATGGCCTGTCTGGTGGATCGCAATCAGTGGGCGCGTCAGGCCCACGGCGCGTATCTGTTGCGCACCAACTGTGCCGAGCAGGATCCGACCAAAGTCTGGGAATGGTATCTGCAATTACAACAGGCCGAAGCGGCCTTCCGCTGCGCCAAGAGTGACCTGGGCCTGCGTCCGATCTTTCATCAGAAGACCGAGAGAGTGCAAGCGCACATCCTGGTCTGTTTCCTGGCACTGGCCTTGTGGCGCACACTGGAAATGTGGATGAAAGGCAAGGGGCTGGGAACGTGTGCGCGGCAGTTGGTGGGAGAGATCGCAACCATCAAATCGTTGGAGGTGATCCTGCCAGTGAAGGCAGGGGAGAGTGTGACGGAACTGCGCTTGCGCACGGTGACACGACCGGACAAAATGGTCGCCGAACTGTTACAGCGCCTGGGCCTACACCTTCCAGATCAAAACCGTGCCGTTGAAAATGTAGTGCAGAAAACAGGGGGGTAAAATGTGTAAACCCCTGCAAATCAGCACAACGGTTCTTCCAATTGCGGAAGATGCGGTAGGGCGAGGCTCCTGCCGAGCCGTGATCAAACCACAAGTGGCCCAAACCACCCTTAAAAAGAGTTTTTGGCAGTGTGCCTATCGCGGCGGAAGAGCGGCCTTTCGGCGGCCTGCCGGGGGTCTGGATCCCTCAACCCGTCAGGAACCCCGTAAACATTGCCGCTTTTTGAGGTTGGACCCCTCAGAAAGCCGCTTGGCAGGCGCTCTGCTCAAACCTCTTTCATCCGACCCCCGCAGGGTGCGTTTCACTTCTATGGGTTCCCCTCTTAATCCTAATCCTAATCCCGGCCCACCCCGGAGATTAGGGCTGAAGATGAGGAAAAAACCACCCAAAAACGTGGAATGCGCCCCCCCCCCCGCACTTTCTTCCAGATTTGCCTTGACTTTTCCTTCGCTATGTGATACCCATTACAGCACCATGAGGCCAGAGGCAAATAACGTCAAAACCGGCCGGGACGCCAATCCGTCCGCCGCCGCGCAAGGTGTTTTGCGCCAAAGTGGCCCCCCCCAGCCCGATAAAGGCCATTCAAGCGGGATATGGTGTCCTTGCGACTTTGCGACTTTGCGTTCAACCCAGCAGCGATCCCAATAAAGGTGGATAAAGGTGGATAAAGCTCAATAAAGGTAAAAAAAATAATTTTTTTGTGACGAAATGGCAAACCATGGCAAAAAAAGGCAAGGTGGCAATGAACCCTTCCAGCCAGCCCCCTGTCCTCCGTCCCGTCCGCCGGAGCGAAGGTGGAAGCTTTCCTGTCCGCCTTATGCCAGGCGAAGGTGGAAGCGAAGGAGGAAATCGTGCATAATCGTGTCCAATCGTGCATAATCGCACATAATCGTGCTATTTCCTTGGTCAAACCCTCCTGGATGCCTGATTCTGCGTCTTCTCCACGCTTCCTCGCATCGCCGGTCATCAAGCGCGACGCGTGCCCGCAACGTCCTCCTCCACAGGTCCCTCATAAATCGGCCCGAATCCGGCCCGCGGGCCCGCGAAAGGCCCGCGAA
>JBEKAN010000300.1:0-6122 GCA_050015895.1 Verrucomicrobiota bacterium | reverse complement strand
CTGGCCAACTGGGTCATCAACAATCTCCGCGCCCGGCTGTCCGGCGCGCAAACGACGCTGGCCGATTTGAAATTCAAACCCGCGCATCTGCTCGAACTGCTCGCGCTGGTGGACGGCAATCAGATCAGCAGTTCCATCGCCCAGCAGGTGTTCGCCGAAATGTTCGCCAGCGGGGAGGCGCCCGGTCATATTGTTGACAAACAGGGCCTGGCCCAGGTCAGCGACACCGGCGCCATCGAGGCCTTTTGCGACCAGGCCATCGCCGCCAACCCCGGCCCCGCCGCCGACTTCAAATCCGGCAAAGCCGCCGCGCTCAATTTCCTCAAGGGCCAGGTGATGAAACTCAGCAAAGGCAAAGCCAACCCCGGCCTCATCGGCGAAATCCTCGAACGCAAATTGAAGTGAGGATGTTTCTCATAATGGGTGCGTCCGCCCCTGCGGGCAGACCCCCCCCGCATTGACAGAAATTAGTCAGTCCGTTAGACTTTGGCCGTGAGCGCAGCAGTCGCATGCCCCCCAGAGGCCCAAAAAATCTGGACGGAAGCGGAGCTTCAAGCCCTGCCGGAAGACGGTTATATCCACGAAGTGGTTGGAGGAGCATTGGTCATGAGTCCAAAAAACAATTTCGAACACGGGGACATTTGCGCGCGTCTGCTCACCGCCTTGAGCGCCTTCGCCCGCGCGCGCAAGCTGGGCGCGGTGTTGGACTCCAGCACCGGTTTCTGGATGCAAAACCGCAACTGCCGCGCCCCGGATATTTCCTTCATTGCCAAAGCCCGTCTCCGGGAATGGAAACGCCCGCCAGCCGCTTTCTTCCAAGGCGCGCCCGATTTGGCGGTCGAGGTTCTGGCCCCCTCCAACACGAAGGCGGAAATTTCGGAGCGGCTGGCGGATTTTTTCGCCAGCGGCGCGCGGCTTGCTTGGATCATCCATCCTGAAGAGCAATTTGTGGAAATTTGCCATTCCCCGGTGCGGCGGACAATTCTCGGTTCGGGCGCGTTCTTGGACGGCGAAACGCTTCTTCCAGGGTTTCAGTACCCCATCGCCGACCTGTTCCAAGAATGGGATTGGGACTGAATATGAAAAAAATCACTCGCATTTAATATGACAGCAATCGCCAAAAAAATTGAGGAGGAGATTCAGCAACTTCCTTTGGAGGACATGCTGGCGCTCCATGAGCATTTGATCGTGACCATCCATGAAAGTGAGGAAGCAAGGACCCTTGACCCGGCATTCAGGGCTGAGATTCAGAGGCGGGTGGACGAGATTGATTCCGGCAAAGTTCAAGGGACCGATGCGTTGGAGGCCCTCAAACAAATGTAAATGCCGCACCACGGCAAACCAGTGCAACTGCACCCGGAAGCGCGGGCCGAGTTGCAGAAATCGGTCAATTTATGTTTGGGTGGTGGCGGTCGCTCACGGGAGCCGTCGGCCGGGATACTGGAAAGACAGGCTGGCTGGACCAAGCCCGCGAGGCTGAACGGTGTTTTGTCTCTGCTTGCGGCGGCGGATTGGCAAAAGTTGCGTCCGTGCTCTTCCGGGCCTGATCAAAAAATCCATCCATTTATTTTCAACAACTTCTGGATGGTGCGGGCAAAGTTCCATTCCCAATTCCCCGGTCATAATTCCCCGTTGTCAATCAAACGTGTGCCGCCCACATAAACCGCCAGCGCCATCCGGGTCCCGGGAGCGGCCGTCTTCACCGGCTTCAGCGTTTCCGGGTCGAAAAACTCCACATAGTCCAGCCGCGCCTCCGATTGGGCCGCGACCATCCGGCGCGCGGCCGCCTTCAAGCGCGCCGCCGGGACAGGATGCCGCGCCACCGCCGTTTTGGCGTGTTGGATGGCCCGCCAAAGCACCCCGGCCTGCCGCCGCTGCGCGGGTGTCAGATATTTGTTGCGCGAACTCATCGCCAGGCCGCCCGCCTCGCGCACGGTGGGCGCGACCACGATTCTCACCGGGAAATTCAAGTCCCGCGCCATCCGCCGCACCACCGCCGCCTGCTGGAAGTCTTTCGCCCCGAAAACCGCCGCCGTGGGGGAGACAATGTTGAACAACTTCGCCACAATCGTCGTCACCCCGCGAAAATGGCCCGGACGCGACCTCCCCTCCATCCCCGCCGAAAGCCTCTCCTCCTGCGCGGACGCGCTGAAATCCGGCGGGTACATCTCCGCGTCCGACGGCGCGAAAAAAACATCCACCCCCGCCTCCCGGCAAAGCCGCTGGTCGCGCGTCCGGTCCCGCGGATACCGGGAAAAATCCTCCCCCGGCCCGAACTGCGTCGGATTCACATACACGCTCACCACCACCCGTCCCCTCGCGCCCGCGACGCGCCGGGCGCGCCGCATGAGGCTCAGGTGGCCGCGATGCAAATAGCCCATCGTTGGCACGAAGGCCACGGGCCTTCCCGCCCGCCTCCATTGCAGACCCAGGCGCCGCATGGCGCTGATTTTGGAGATGATCCGCACCCGCCAAACCTTGGGCAAAACCGCCGCGCTGGCAATCCTCTTTTTTGGGATGTGATTCTTGGGGGCGCATCTTGCAACCACCACCATGCGGTTTGCCAATTCCCTCGCCCCGCGCAGCGGGGAGAGGGCCAGGGAGAGGGGTTCGTTCCCTCCACGGGGGGGTAGTGGCAAGATGCGCCCGATTCTCGGAACACCCCCTCACAGGCCGCCGCCGCCGGCCGGCGTGTCGGGCGTGAAGACGGTTTCTTTTAATTGACATTCGTCCTGCAGCCGGATGTCCCGCGACGAACTGCCAACAAGAATTTTGTAGGCCCCCTTCTCCGCCACCCATCCTTTTTTGCCGGGGTCGTAGAACGCGAACGCGCTCCGGTCCAGCCTCACGGTGATTCTCCGCGTCTCCCCCGGTTGCAGCGCCGCCTTCGCGAAGCCTTTCAATTCCTTGGGCGGCCGCGACACACTCGGGTTCTCCTCCTGCGCGTAAATCTGCGCCACCTCGGCCCCCGCCCTCGCGCCGGTGTTGGCGAGGTCGAACTCCACAGTCACCGCCGGGTTGGCGGGATCGTTGCCCCCGGTCAGCTTGAGATTGGAATACTTGAAGCTCGTGTAAGAAAGTCCGTGGCCAAACGGGAACAACGGCTCGATTTGTTTCGCGTCGAACCACCGGTAGCCCACCAGCAGCCCCTCCGCGTACGTCACCACGCCGTTCGCGCCGGGATAAAAGGCGTTGGTCGCGTGCGGCGGCGTCTCGGCGGCGTTCAGCGCGTGCGCGGGCGAGTCCGCCAGCCGTTTTGGAAAAGTGCAGGGCAGCTTGCCGCAGGCGTTCACATCGCCGAAGAGCACCCGCGCCAGGGCGTTGCCCCCTTCCAATCCTCCATACCAGGCGTACAGCAACGCGGGCGCTTTGGCCAGCCAGTCGCCCATTTCCACCGCTCCTCCCCCGTTGAACACGACGACGGTCTTTGGGTTCGCCTCCAGGATTTTTCCCAGCAAATCGTCCTGCCCGCCGGGTAATTTCATGTCCCTCCGATCCCCCCCCTCGGCATCGTAGCCCCCGTTGTGGCTGAGTCCGCCCACGAATATCACCAAGTCCGCCGCTTTCGCGGCGGCCACCGCGTCGGCGGCCAAATTGGGGTTGACCACAGGCGCCGCCTCGCCGCCGCCCGCTCCTCCGCGCCTTCCACCCCCGCGGCCACCGGGACCGGCGTAGCCCGGCGAATAGGTGATTTGCGCGCCGCCGTTGACCCGGTTGCTGATTCCCGCCAGGGCGGTGATCTCATAAGGCGCCTTGATGTTGGCCGCTCCGCCTCCCGAGGCGAACTTGGTCGCGGCGTTGACACCGATGACGGCGATGGACTTGTATCTGGAAGCGTCCAGCGGGAGCAGCCCGTCGTTCTTCAGCAGCACAATGGACTCCTCCGCGACACGGCGCGCCACCTCCTGATGGGCTTTGGTGCTCAGGTCATTGGTGGGCGCCGCATTGGTGACGGCGGGCGCGCCGGGGTCGTGGATCATGCCCAGTTTGAACATCACGTAGAGATGTCTGCGCACCTTGTCATCCAGCGACGCCGTCGGCAGATCTCCCGACTTGAGTTTCGCCAGATACGGATTGGCCAGCTTGTAATTGTCGTAGTTTGCGCCGCTTCCCATCTCGATGTCCATTCCGTTGGTCGCCGCCAGGTCGGTGTTGTGGACGCCGCCCCAGTCGGAGACCACCACCCCTTTGAAGCCCCATTCGCCCTTGAGGATTTTGTTCAGCAGATAGTCGTTTTCGCAGCAGTGCTGCCCGCGCAACTCGTTGTAGGCCCCCATCACGCTCAACGCGCCCCCCTCCTGCACCGCCGCCCGGAAGGCCGGAAGATAAATCTCCCGCAGCGTCCGCTCGTCCATTTCCACGTTGATGCTGCCGCGCTGCACCTCCTGGTTGTTGGCGGCGAAATGTTTCGCGCAGGAGGACACGCCCTGCGCCTGCTCGCCCTGGATATAATTGACAGCTATGCGCGCGGCCAGATACGGGTCCTCGCCCATGTACTCAAAATTGCGCCCGCACAGCGGCGTGCGCTGGATGCACAGGCTGGGGCCGAGCATGATGTTCTTGCCCCGCTGGCGGGCCTCCTGCCCGATCACCGCGCCGTAGGCGTTGGCCAGATCGGTGTTGAACGTGGCCGCCAGGCCGAGGCTGGCGGGCATGGCGGTGGCGAAATCATTGGTGCGGCCCAGGTTCCGAAATCCCTCCCCCACCTCCTCGCGCACACCCATGGGGCCGTCGTCCATCCACAACTCCGGAATGCCCAGCCGCGGCACCCCCGCCACCGAAAAAGTGGACTTGGCGTGCAGCAGCGAAACCTTTTCCTCCAAAGTGAGCTGCGACAACAGGTTTTCGACGCGCGCCTCAACGGGCTGCGAGGGGGGTGTCTGCTGGCCCGAGGCCAGCGATGCGCCCGCCGCAATGGCGGCAAGCCAGTGAAACTTCCGGAAATGACGACGGATGCCGTGGCTGATTTTCATAATTGCAGAGTATTTGCCTGTGCTGTTTTTGGGCCGGCCCACATCATTATGTGGCGTCCCGCCGAATGTGCTTTGCCCCGCAGAATATCGGCCCCCGCCCTTTCTGTCCAGCCGTCAGTTTTGCGCCCCCGACAACCCCGGCGCCATTTCATGAGACATTTCCACTTGCGAAACACAAGGAGCAGGTGTAAGAGTCAATGATAATCAAGATCACGAAACTGGAATTTGAATCGTATGAAACTCGCCTCCTTCGCAACCATCCTCATGGCCGCCTTCGCCTTCCTGACCCCCGCCCGCGCCGACGATTCGGCGCTCAAGGAGCCGGTGAAGTCCGTTCTGGATCATTACCTGATGATCCAGACCAATCTCGCCAACGACACCATCAAGGGCGTCAGCGATCAGGCCGCCGCCATTTCCAAAGCGGTCGCGGGCGACGCCGCGAAGTTGCTCCCGCCGGAAGTGGCCAAACAGGCCGACACGCTCGCCCAGGCGAAGGACCTGAAGGCCGCCCGCGAGGCTTTCAAGCCGTTGAGCGCCTCGCTCATCAAATATCTGGCCGGCAATAAAGCTGGCAAAGCCTCGTATCAGGAGGTATATTGCCCCATGGCTGAGGCAAGCTGGTTGCAAATCGGCAAAGACATCAGGAACCCTTATTACGGCAAGGAAATGCTGGATTGCGGCGAACTGAAGAATTAAGACTGTGGGCGCCCAATTGGGGCGTCGGCCGGAACAAACGAAACAACGACCATTCATAAGAACCGATGTCAGTCCGCCTCTCCAGAACCGCCGCCCTGTTCCTCGCCGTCCTGATGGCCGTTGTCACGTGTGGGCGGGGCGTCTGTGCCTTCCCGGCCGGTCTTGCGGCTTCAACCGCTCCTTGCGCCCGAAAATGTTGCTGCTGCGGCCATGCCAAATGCCGCGCCCCCGGCTGTTGCTCGAAGCCCGCCGACAATCGCGCCCCTGTTGCGCCGGGGTCTTCTCCCCGCTCCTCTCCCAACCAATGGCTGGCGCTGGCGGCGTCCGTCGCCTCCCCGCCCGCGCTGCTTTCACCCTTCGCGATGCCGTCGCGCCTCACGACGTCCCCCTCCTCCTCCGTCACAGCGGTTCCCCACTTACAACGGGACTGCTCTTATCTCATCTGAGCATTCG
>JBEKAN010000299.1:0-6127 GCA_050015895.1 Verrucomicrobiota bacterium | reverse complement strand
GGAATTCGGTTACTCCTCAAGCTGGCATGTCCACCATCGCTTTTATCAATGGTCTCTCCTCTTTTTTCAATTCACGCCCCGGCCGGGGCGGGTGTATCTTTTGCTTATGGTAACAAAATACGCATGAATAAATTCGTCCTGATCACACTGTCGGCCGCCTGCCTCGCAATCTCGGGGTACGGCGGCGAATTGCAAGATTACTTGGACCGTGGCCAAGCCCAGGAAGCAAGTAAGCTCTGGAAGGCCAGGCTCTCCCAGCAACCGGCGGACGACAATTTGAGATTTGAGACCGCGGTGACCGAAGTCATAGCGGGAACCCAGGAGTTGGCTCAGAAATGGCACCGCTTTGGCCTGCAATCGGGGTTCGAAGGCATGGTTCCCTTCCTCAGAATGCCCATCCCCAGGAACCCGCAACCGGAAGCGGTGACCTACGAACAAGTTCGGCGGGCCCTTCTGGATTTCCAGACTTCCTTGAACCAGGCGGCCTCCGACCTGGCGCCGATTCAGGACTCCTCCACCATGAAGGTCCCGCTGGACGTTCAATCCATCAAGCTGGAGCTGGCGCCCGGAGCTGGAACGAATGAGGCCGTGCGGATCACCCTCTGGAGTGTGTTCTATCACATGGGCCGGGGGCCGCAGCCTCAACTGTCCAACGGATTAGTCCACTTCGACGTCGGCGACGCGCGATGGCTGGAAGGCTACTGCCATCTCCTCTCCGCCCTGATTGACATGCAGGCGGCCTACGATGGCCGCGACCTCTTCAATCACACCGCGCAGCTCTTCTTCCCCAACCCGGTAACCCCCTACCCGTATTTGAAGGGCCGGTCGGCGCCCGATTTGTCCTATGACAACATCATGGACGCCGTCACGCTGATCCACCTGCTTCACCTCAAGCTCGAAGACCCTCAACGCATGCGCTCGGCGCGCGAGAACCTCCTCTCAGTCATCCAGCTCTCCCGCCGGTCCTGGCGGGACATAGACGCCGAAACCGACAACGATCACAAATGGATCCCCAACCCGCGCCAGGACGGCGCCCTGACCCGGAACAAGATCACGCCAGAAATGCTGCAAGGATGGAATCGGTTTCTGGACGAGAGCGAAAGCCTCTTGCAGGGCAAAACCCTGGCGCCCTTCTGGCGCCTCGCCCCCGGCGAGAGCGGAGAGGGGATCAACCTTGAAAAAGTGTTCACCCAACCTGCGGACTTCGATCTGGTCCTCTGGCTTCAGGGAACCGCCGCCGATCCTTACCTTGAAAAAGGGTCCGTCTCCGACACCCGTTTCTGGTCATCCCTGAACCAAGCCTTCCACGGGGATTTTCTCTATTACGCAATCTGGTTCAACTAGAGGCTTCTCGGGGAGCGCGACCGTCTCGGTCGCATCCGTCGGCGTCTCGCCGACAGCATGTGGCCTCGAACCCGCTTCACCTTTTGGATGAGTCGCCAAGCACTTGGCTAATGATCCGCGTCCAGGGACGCTCTCCGAAGGAGCCGCTTTGCCAAAGGCGGGAAACCATGCTATAATCATCCATTATGACGACCAAAAGCGATCCTATCTCTCGGCGCGAGCTTCTCCAGCGGCTCGCGCTCCTCACCGGAGCCACCCTGGCCCCCTGGCGCGCCCTGGGCGCGGCCGAGCCGGCGAACTCCGACAAACTCGGCCCCATCCTGCCCCAGCGCGCCCTCGGCAAAACGGGATTGAAGGTGACCATGATCACCGTCGGCGGCTCCCACATCGGACGGCCGGACGAGACCGTGGCCCAAGCCGTCATCGAGGCGGCGATCGAAAGCGGCATCCGCACCTTTGACACCGCCCAGCTTTATCAGAACGGCGGCAGCGAGGAGCGCTATGGAAAGTTCCTCACCCCAAAATACCGCGAGCACGTCCTCATCTTCACCAAGACCATGGCGGAAGACGCCGACACCGCCCGCAGCCACCTTGAAGGCTCCTTGCGCCGGATGAAGACCGATTACCTCGACCTCTGGGCCTTGCACGATTTGCGGGACATCGCCAAGGCCGACACCCGCGTTCACAACGTCCTCGATGTGATGCTCAAAGCCAAAGAAGAGGGCAAAGTGCGCCACATCGGCTTCACCGGCCACGGAAGCTGGAAAACCCACGCCCATGTCCTGGAATTGACCGACGCTTTCGAGACCTGCCAAATGCCGATCAATGTCGCCGATCCCTCCTATGAAAGCTTCACCCTGAATGTCCTGCCCACTCTGGTAAAACGAAACATGGGGGTCTTGGCCATGAAAACGCTGGCCGCCGATGGTCTCATGGGCGGCCAGGGCGGCGCCGGCCCGCGCGTTATCCCGGATCATCTCAGTGTGCCGGAAGCCCTGCGCTACGTCTGGTCCCTGCCGGTGTCCACGCTCGTTTCTGGCATGGCCAGCGTCGAGCATCTCAAAGCCAACATCGCCTCCGCCCGCAGCTTTGTTGCGATGTCAGAGACCGAGCGCCAGACCCTCATCGCCAAGGTCGCCGATGTGGCGCGAACCGGCGAAATGGAGCGCGGTTTCAAGGGCCAGACCGGGAGTTAGTGGATTTGCGGCAAAAGAGGTCTTGTTTCAGGCCGCCTTCGATGGCATCATAAAGCTGCATGAACAACGTGGTCATAAACAAATACGCCTACGGGCAAGCCACGAAAGCGGAGGCGCGGCAGCTTCGGCGGACTGGAAAGCGCATCGCCGCTTCACGAACGGCTTCGTTGCGTCTCCTGGCGGCCACCGGCATGTACACCATCAAGGGCAAATTGAAGCCTCAATTCCGCTGATGCTGTCTCACTCACTCGTCATCGGCTACCACGGCTGCGACCGAAATTTGGCCGGGCGGATTATCGCCGGGGAAACAGAACTCAAGCCGAGTGAAAATGCTTGGGACTGGCTTGGCCACGGCATTTACTTGTGGGAGGACAGTCCCGCCAGAGCCTTTCGCTGGGCAGAGGCAGAGGCTGGACAAGCCGGGAGCAAAATCAAATCTCCCGCAGTCTTGGGCGCGGTGGTTGACTTGGGCAACTGCCTGAATCTCACCGAGACCGAAGCGTTGGCCCTGGTAAAAAGCGCCCATCAAACTTACCTCGAAGTCTGTGCCGCCACAGGCGCTCTCCCTGCGGAGAATCGCGGCCAGGAATTCCAAATCCGTCGTCTTGACTGCGCAGTGATTGAAATGCTCCACCAGTTGCGCCAGAAGGATGGCTAAGAACCGTTCGACACCGCTCGCGGCTTTTTTCTGGAGGGGCGCGCTTTGTATCCGGCCGCCGGTTTCCGCGAATTGGACCACATCCAAATCTGCGTTCGTTCGTCCAAACAGATCATCGGTTACTTCCTGCCGCGCGGAAGCGTTTGACAGATTTCATCATTGAGCCGCGCGCCAAACCACCCCACACTGGGGCCGGCGTGGTCGGGCCCATCACTACCGTCTGGATATTAATAGTTGAATACCAACTGGTTGCGAAGACTGCCTTCTAAAATTTGCGATGGTGAATCTCTAAGTACTTGATGCAGAGGCTCTTGCTCAAACGCGTTGACGCTCAGAATCTGCAAAATGCTGTAGAGGCTCTCGGAACCCAGTTGCTTTTTCAAAATCGCCACCAACACGTAGACACAGATGGAAATCCAAATCTGGGCTTTCACTGCGTTGTCGCTGGTGCCGTAAAAGTGTTTGATCCGCAGGTGCTGCTTGATCCATTTGAAGAACAACTCCACCTTCCAGCGACCCTTGTAGAGCAAGGCTATGGTCAGAGCGGGGAGCGCGAAGTGGTTGGTCAGAAAGACCAGACTTTTGCCTGTCTCTGCGTCCACATAGTGGATGCGCCGCAGTTTGTCCGGGTAATGTTGGATGGTGGAAGGGTTGCGGAGCCAGATGATTTGATCGCTGCGCACTCCGGTCGAAGCATCCACCGGGCGCGATTCCAAGCGGTTGAATTGGAGATTGGTTTTAGATCGGGTGACAAAGAAGGCGGCGGCCAGAACAAAGCAGTAGAGCCGTCGGAAATCGACGTAGCCACGATCCATCACATAGAAGGCCCCCGGCTCCAGCACCAGTTCGTCCAGGACGCGGACATCGGCCTGTTTGCCCTGTGAAATGGAGATGAAAGTGGGGATGGAGCCGCGCAAATCCAGCAGCGTGTGCAGTTTGACCGCCGCCTTGGCCCGGCGGAAACGCGCCCAGGGAAACAAGTTCAGGCACAGGTCAATGGTCGTGGAATCCAGTGCATAAACCGTCTCGTGGAGTTCCGCTCCGATTGGCTCGTTGGGCGTAGAGGGCCCGGGCACGACGGATGAGCCGTTGGGCCAGATCACGGTAAATGCGCCAGTCGCGCTGGCGGTTGGCATCGGCCAGAACGCTGCGGGAAACCTCGCCGCGAATCCCCAGGTGATAGAGTTGATCGTGGCGGGAGCGCAGACAGGTTTCCACATCGCGGAGGCTTTCGCGAAAAGGGAGTTGGCCGAACGCCATACAAAGAAACTGGTTCCAGCAGGAGAAGGTTTTTACTTTGTAGTCTCCGTGGTAGCGGCGCACACAGCGGCGAAATTGCTCCGGCTGGATCAGGTCGGTGAGTTGGGCGAAAACAAGTTTTCCGGCATACATCCGGGGAGTTTGGCAAAGAAACTGCTGGCTGAAAACCGCATAAAAAGCTCAAGTCGCTCACACCCCCCTTCATGCGCCAAAGGCCCATAAACACTAGACATTTCCACGTTCACCCCTTTCAACACCCGGACAGTAGTGTTTGCAACTATATTCCCAAGCACCTGGTGCCCAAGTTGGCACGGGAGACCGGAGTCGAGGAGCAGACTCGCACCTATGATGAGTGGAGTCATATTGTCACGCTCTGCTACGCGCAGGTGACCCATAGCATTGGACTCAACGATGTCTGTGACGCCCTCCAACTCAATTCCGGGCCCTTGTCGGCGCTACGGGGGGCGACTCCGCCCACGCGCAACAACCTCTCTCACGCCAACAAGGTGCGCGACCCGGTCATGGCCGAAAAGCTCTTTTGGGCGGTGTATGAACATTTGGGGGACCTGTCCCCGAAATTTGTCCGCGGCAAGGCCGGCAAGCGGTTCGCGCACAAATTCAAGCGGACGATCCATGTGGTGGATTCGACGACGATTCAGTTGATCGCCTCGTGTATGGATTGGGCCAAGCATCGGCGGCGCAAGGCGGCGGCCAAGTGCCATTTGCGGTTGGACCTGCAAAGTTTTCTGCCGCGCTTTGCCATCATCGACACGGCGCGGGAGGCCGACGCCAAGCGGGCGCGGGAACTGTGCGCCGGGATCCAGGAGGGCGAAATCGTCCTATTCGACAAGGCTTATCTGGACTTCGACCATCTGTGGGATTTGGAGCGACGCGGGTTGTTTTGGGTGACGCGGGGCAAGGAGAACCTGCAATTTGAGGTGGTCCAAATCTACCCGGTGAAGGAGGGCGGCAAGATCGTCTCCGATGAACCGGTCGGATTGAAGAATGCGGGGTCGCAAAAGGCGTATCCGGAGTTGATGCGGAGGGTGGTGGCCTGGGTGGAGGTGGACGGCAAGGAGCGCCTGATGACGTTCTTGACGAACAATCTGACTTGGAGCGCGGAGAGCGTGGCGGAGTTGTATAAGTGCCGCTGGCGGATTGAAGTGTTCTTCAAGCAGATCAAGCAGACCCTGCAGTTGGCGGACTTTCTGGGAACCAGCGCCAATGCGGTGCGGTGGCAGATATGGACGGCGCTGTTGGTTTATCGCTTACTCCGATACCTGGCCTTTCTGTCCGACTGGTCGCACAGCTTCAGCCGGCTCTTTGCCATCGTGCGCGCCTGCCTGTGGCGCAAGTGGGATTTACTCAGGCTCTTGGCGCGCTATGGGACAGCCGGAGGCAGCTTCCGTTATCTGGGGCGGCCAGAGCAGGCGTTCTTCCCAGGATTTGCCTAAACCTATGGGACAGCCGATGGGTTCACCGTCGAAACAAATTATGCGGGGTGAAAATGCGCTGAAATTCTTAACCCGACTTCGCGGATTCGAGGAGTCATTTGAAAATCTTCACAACGCAAGTCCTTGATTTTCAAGGGAGCGACGGCTCGACAACCCCCGAAAGTGGCTGTAGTGCAGACCTACCCTCTTCCCGCCCCTGCAAATCTGTGCATAAT
>JBEKAN010000298.1:0-6148 GCA_050015895.1 Verrucomicrobiota bacterium | reverse complement strand
CGGGAAGAGGGTAGGTCTGCACTACAGCCACTTTCGAGGGTTGTCGAGCCGTCGCTCCCTTGAAAATCAAGGACTTGCGTTGTGAAGATTTTCAAATGACCCCTCGAATCCGCGAAGTCGGGTTAAAACGGCGCCAGCGGATTTGGTGGCTCTTGCCATTGATGATTTTTATGACTCGAAGGATCGCGCCTATGTGGCGCGGCGGCTCTGGCAGGGAGGCAAATTTCGGGGAGTGGCGGCGGATGAACTGCGCGAATTGGTGGAGTATGGCCACTATACCGAGGAATTTCTCGCACCGGTTTCACGGGAACATTTCCCCATCCCTTGCGTGATCAAATGGACGGAGGGGACATCCCGGATCACAACCTACACGATCGAAAAGGTGGAATTTATCTATCACCGCGATCCGCAATTTTTTGCCGACGCCCGAAAGAAGTATTGGGACTATCAAGATCATCATCCCGCCCCGGAACCGACATGGCACGCGCAGCCTTCGCCGGGGCAAGTGATCGCGGGCGAGGCGCTGAAGGAGGCGATACAAAACCCGGACGCCGCCATTGCGAAATTGCGCGAGGCGCTGGCGCCATTTCCCCTGGATCAGCCGCTTGGGGCATGGAACCAAAGCGCGCTCATGGGAGCCGCCTGGCAAATCCGGGGTCTGGCGGAAAAGGACGAATTGGTGAACTTTCTCTACCGCACGTTGCCGCTGGCGCCTCGGGGCCGGATGACGCCCAATGGGGATTTGGATCACGGCTCGCTATGTTTCCTGCGCGCCATCGCCGCGGCGAAGCGGATCGAGACGCCGGATTTGCTGAGCGCCATCATCGCCGACCCGCGCTTCGATGAGACCGACGTCCAAACGATTGTGGAAATGATGGAAATGTCCTCCGAGGGCTTTCCCGTTCCGAAGGAGATTCCTTTGGATGAGCCAAGCGCGCATTTGCCAATGCAACCGGTTGAACTGGCTCGCGCTTTGGGGCCGGAATCGCGATTGGTGCCGCTGTGGCGCAACATCCTCCGCCGCCATTACGGATTGCCGGAATAGTGTGCATCCGTTGTGTGCATCCGTTTTATAAACCCGGCGTCTTCAAAGTGGCCCAACTATTCACAAACAAGTTCGCAAAATTCACGATAACAATCCGGTCTGGTAAAGGGATAGTGTGTTCGGCGAGGGCGCCGAACCCGGCACACGCGGGGGCGAGATGGAACAACAACGGGCTGGCCCGCACTTATGCGGGCTGTGCGCTCCCCAGGCCAGCGCAACCTCACGAGCGGCCTTTGTTTGTTCTGATTGTTTTGCAGAATCCATATCAACGGTCAGGGGACGAGGGCGACCCAGAGGAGGAGGGCAGCCAACGCGGCGAGGGTGACGGGAACGCCCAGACGGGCGAAGTCGCGGAAGGAGATGGTGATCCCCATGTCGCGGGCCTGCTGCACCACAATGATGTTGGCCACGCTGCCGAGAATAATGAAACCCCCGCCAAAGCTGTTGGCCAGCGCGAGCATGTAGCCCGTGGTTGGATGGGAAAGGTCCACCATTTTGAGGAGCAGCATGACGGTGGCGGAGTTGTTGATCAGGTTGGAAAGGGCGGCGGTCGCCAAGACCAAGTTGCGGGGAACATTGAGGTCAAATCCGCTCCGCCCCAGCCATTGGACGGCCTGAGCGCCGTAGCCGGTGGATTGAAAGGCGCCGGTGACGACAAACAGGCCCATGAACAGAACCAGAATCGGCCAGTCCACCAGCCGGAGCAGGTCTTCGGTGTGGAATTTGGGGCTGGCCAGATGCAAGCCGGCGGCGGCCAGGGCGATGATCTCCTTGGGCAGGGAGGAAAAGAACAGGGCGACGACCACGGCGAGAAACACCAGCCCCTTGATGGTGTGGGCGCGATTGTAGGAATAGGAGCATCCGGCGGACGCGGCGCGGGCGGAGGAGGCGGCCTGGATGTTTTTACTTGACATTAGCCAGATGATTCCGTAGGCCGCGCCCAACGCCGCCAAAACCGGGACCAGGCTCCAAAGGATGTAGCGGCCAAAATCCAAGTGGGCCACCTCGCCGATCATCATGTCCTGTGCGCTGCCGACAATGGTGGCGGCGGAGCCGATGTCGCTGGACAGGGCCAGGGCGACCAGAAAGGGGATGGGATTCAGCCCCTTGCGCAGGAGGGCGGCCCCGACAACGGGCACGAAGACAAAGCAAACGATGTCGTGGTTGAGAAAGGCGGACAGGCCGGCGGTGACGACCATCAAGACGAGGAGGAAGCGGGCGGGATGATCGAGGCGGGCAGAAAGGCCGTTGGCGATTTTATCGTAAAAGCCGGAGAGGCGGAGCTGGGCCGAAATGACAAAGAAGCCGAACAACAAAAAGACGGTCGGCCAGTTGATGAAGGAAACGGCGTCCGGGGTTTTAATCCCGCCGAAAATCATCATGCAGATGGCGCCCAGCAAGGCAATGCCGACGCGGTTGAGCTTCAATCCCGGCACGCGCCCCAGGGCGATGCCGAGATAGGTGATGGCGAAGATGACGGCTCGGGTATTGCTCATCTTATGGGTGGCGAGGATAAATCCTTTTGCGCGGGGAGGCAAAGGTTTCCGCCGTCCAGCTTGATTGACATTTGCGCTGGATTGTCGCCACCATGGGCGCATGAAACAGGTTTTCTTTTTGGCCCTGAGCCTGGGCGCGGCGCTGTTTTGCGCGACGGCCCGCGCCTCGGATTGGCCGAACTTCCGCGGCCCCAACCACAACGGCATTTCGTCGGAGACGGGATGGCTGGTGAAATGGCCGGCGGAGGGACCGAAGCAACTTTGGAAGGCGTCGGTGGGCATCGGCTATGCGGCGATCACGGTCGCCAACGGCCGGGCTTACGCGGCGGGGAACACGGGCGACACCGCGACGCTGTATTGTTTGGACGCGGAGACGGGCGGCAATGTCTGGAAATTCTCCTGCGCCAACCAGGTTCTCAACGATTACAGCAAACCCAAAGGAATGGGGGGCGCGGCCGGCTCGCCCACCATTGAGGGCGACCGGGTTTATCTGATGAGCGGGGACGGCTGCTTGTTCGCGCTGGAGGCGCGGAGCGGGGCCGTCGTCTGGTCAAACAACCTGGTCGCGGATCTGGGCCTGGCCAAGCCGCACTGGGGATTCACCGGCTCGCCGCTGGTGGAGGATAATTTGCTGGTGCTTGACGCCGGCGGCTCCGGCACGGCGGTGGACAAAACCACCGGCAAGGTCGTGTGGAGTTCGGACAAGAGCACATCGGGCTATTCCACGCCCGTGCCCTGCTCCTTCAACGGAGTTCCCGCTGTGGCCATTCTTTCTGTGGACACCGCGCGCGGGGTGGAGGCAAAGACCGGCAAACTGATCTGGAGTTTTCCGTTCAAAACGCAGAACAACCTGAACATCGCCGACGTGATTGTGTCCAACAACGACTTTTTTCTCTCCGCCGGCTACAACCACGGCGGGGTGATGGCCCGCCTGGACGGGACGAACGCGACGCAAGTGTGGGCCAACGCGGGATTCGCCAACCACATCAATTCGTCGGTTCTTGTGGACGGCTACTTGTATGGTGTGGCGGGAATGGTCAATGGCGGCGCGCAATCGGCCACGTTGCGGTGCGTGGACTTCGCGACCGGCGCGCAGAAGTGGAGCTATTCGGGGCTGGGCGGGGGCGGGTTGATCGTGGCGGACCACAAGATCGTGATGTTGAGCGACACGGGGGAACTGGTGGTGGGCGAGGCTTCCCCGGCGTCGTTCGCGCCGATGTCCCGCGCCAAAATCCTCGGGGAGTGGTGCTGGACCGCGCCCACGCTGGCCAACGGCCGCATCTACTGCCGCAACAACCTGGGCGATCTGGTTTGCCTGGATGTCAAGGGACCTTGATTCTCCGGTGAAGATGATCCGGGTTGAAGATTTGACGATTATGAAAAACACGATGATTGACAGATCCAAGACGGCGCTGGTGGTCATAGATTTGCAGAAGGGAATTGTCGGGCGGCAAACCGCCCCCCACGCGCCGGACGTTGTGGTAAAAAACGCGGCGGCCCTGGCCGAGGCCTGCCGGAAAAACGGGATGCCGGTTTTTCTGGTGAGGGTGGCCCTGTCCGCGGACCGAAAAAACGCCTTGCATCCGGTCGCCGACGCCCCGATGCAATTTCAAAACCCGCCGCCAGACTGGACGGAAATTGTCCCGGAAATGGGTCCCAAGCCGGGCGATTTGGTGATCACCAAACGCCAGTGGGGCGCGTTTTACGGGACGGAGCTGGACTTGGAATTGAGAAGGCGCGGCATGACGACCCTGATTCTGTGCGGCATTTCGACAAACATCGGCGTGGAAAGCACCGCGCGGTTCGCCTACGAATACGGGTACAACCAGATTTTCGCGGAAGACGCCATGTCGGCCCTGTCGGCGGAGGAGCACGCGCTCTCGGTCAACAAGATATTTCCGCGCGTCGGCCTGGTGAGAAAAACCCGGGAGATCCTGGACGATTTGTCGGGCGGTTGATTTTCCCGGTCCCGAGCCGCCCGGCGCGAACATTTTTGCGGTCATTCTCATGCTGGCGATTTTCATCCGCCGCTGCTCCGCCAAGAACGGCCCAAACGCGGCCAATTGTTTCGCTGTCAATATCATTTCCACCCGGGCGGGAAGCCGCCGGATTTCCGCCTCCTCCCTGCTGATGGCCCGCTCCGCCGGCAACCAACTCATTGGCTGGTTGGGTTCTCCCGCTAATGCAGGGTTTATGGTTGTGGCTGGGTGAAGAGGTAGCGGACGATGTAGGCGACGGGGCGGGATTTCTCGCCGGGGTCGGCGGCGTTGACGGTCACCAGAACGGAGGGTTTGCCGAATTTTGGGGTGCCGCTCTGGCTGAGGTCGACGTTGCGGATGCGGTTCGCGTTGGCCGTTTCGGAAATCGGCACGACGCTGTCGGCCACGACGGACAATTGAAAGTTCAATTGCACATTCGGGTTCGCGTTTTTGGAGTCGCTGGGCGGGGCGGCGGCGGAGATTCGGGTCAGGAGGCCGACGGTCGTGTAGGAGATGCTATTGTTGAATGTACCCTCGTCGGCCCCCCGTCTGGAGCCCGTAATCAGAGGCTCTTGGGTGCCCAGGGTGATGGTTTCCCCGTAGAGGTTGACGTTCTGATCCACCTTGTAGAGGATCTTCGGAGCGCCAAACACCTCGAGGGCCTTGGCCAGGGCCTGCGGGGTGGCGGCGGCGGATTCGAGCTTGAGGGCATCGAGGTCGGCGATGCGGTTTTCCGGAACTTCCAGCTCATAGATGGTGGCCTCGAAGTGGGCGGGGGCGACATTGGTCGGAGGAAGAACCGGCGCCAAGGCTGAGGAGAAGCCCGCCCTTCCACCGCCGCCGAAGCCGCCGCCCCGACCGCTGACGCCTGAACCGCCCCCGGACGCTTGTCCGCTATTCGGAGATGGAGAGGTGGCGCCGGTCGAAGGCGCGGATTGGGCGACAAGGCGCCAGGGCAGCACGCCGAGGGCGCTGACAACGAGGATGGTGACGGTGGCCAGGGCCATCCGTTTGGTGGAATTGAATTTGATGAGTTTCATGGCGTTTAATCTTCTGGCTAACATTTCCTTTGTTTCGGTCAACCCCAAGGTCACCAAAAGGGGTTCGAGGGGGTTGGACAGCTTGAGGGCGGCGACGCCGACCAGCATGTCGCCGTAGGTGGACGCGGGCACGCGGGTCAGGCGCACGACCATTTCATCGCAGGCCATTTCCTGGGTCAGACGCCATTCGCGGCGCGCCAGCCACACGAGTGGATGAAAGAAGAACAAGGCCTCGCCGGCGACCGCCAGCCAGACCCACCACAAATCAAATCGCTTCAAGTGCGCCATTTCATGGGCGATCATCAATCGCAATTGTTCGAGGGTGGAACCGGAGGCCAGGGCGGAGGGCAGGACAATGACCGGCCCCGCGCCCGCCAGGAGCAAGGGGCTGGAAATCGTCTCGGTTGTCATCAGCGAAGGGACAGTGGACAGACGGAAGGATCGGGCAAGTTCGGCGGCGCATTGGAGCAGCGGCGGGTCGGACACCGCCGCGCAACCGCGCAGGAGAAGGCGGGCGCGGCGCAAGTCCCGCCAGGCGCAAATTCCAAACGAGCCAACGCCCAGCGCCCAAACCAGCAGCATCCAACT
>JBEKAN010000297.1:0-6155 GCA_050015895.1 Verrucomicrobiota bacterium | reverse complement strand
CACGACCAATCAGTTGAGTTACGAGGCCAGCGCCGGGCCGCTCACCTGGGCGCTGCCGCTGGCGCTGTTCCTGGCGACTTACGTCTGGGCGTTTTCGGGAAACCGCCGCGCCTCCTGCGCCCCCATCGCCACGCTCGGTCTTTTGGCGCTGGTTGATTCGCATATTATGATCCCGCCCCGCAGCGCCTCCCTGCTCGGCTTGCTGCTCATCGTCGGCGGCGCGACGATGCTCGCCTGCCACGTCTGGCTGGCGGCGACGCGAGACGAAAACACCCACGGCTTCTACACCGCCACGGCGGCGGGCGGTGCGCTGGGCGGCGCGCTGATGGTGCTGGTGGTCCCGCATGTCACGAGCGGGCCGGTGGAGTTCCCCATTTTGACGCTGGGGACTTTGTGCGCGGCCGGGTTCAAGTGGGGCGGGCGCTTCACCCGCCCCGTTCTAATCACGGCCGCCGTCATGGCCGTCGGCGCCGCAGTGATTACCGAGGCGGCGGGCCGGGCCACGGAAGTCGCCCGCGCGCGCACCATCTACGGTTGCTGGCGCGTGACCAAAAAGCCGGGGCAGGAGTTTTACCGGCTCATCAACAACACCACTATCCACGCCGAGGAGGAGCGTAGCAATCCCAACGCCGGCACCACCTACTACGGCCCCGAAACCGGCCTGGGAAAGCTGCTGGCGGCAAAACAGGCGGCGGGCGGCGCGCTGAACATCGCCGTGGTCGGCCTGGGCGCCGGGACGATCAACCGCTGGCTGCGCCCGCCGGATTCCATCACCTACTACGAACTGGACCCGGAGGCGGAGACGCTGGCGCGCGCCTGGTTCACCTATCTGCGGCGGGACCGCTGCCGCGTGGTGATCGGGGACGGGCGAAAGAGCCTGGAGAAGGAGACCGGGCCGCCGTTCGACATCATTGTGCTTGACGCATTCGCGGGCGACGCCATTCCGGCGCACCTGCTGACGCGCGAGGCCGGCGCGATATATCGCCGCCATCTCAAGGAGGGCGGCGCGCTGGCGGTTCACATCACCAACGGCCACGTGGGGCTGCTGCCCGTGGCGGAGGGGCTGGCCCGCGGCCTGGGCCTGGGCTGCGACTATTACAAAACCGGCCGCGTCGAATGGGCCGTCCTGGCCGCCGACGCCGCGCCGCCGGCGGGCCGAATCATTGAGTGGACGGACGAGCAAAACAGCATCGTGAGCGTGCTCCGGCGGGACTGGCGCGAGGAGGGCGGCTTCCCGATGGGTTGGTGAAACGGATAGAGGGAGGTTTAGATTGAGAAGGAGTAAGATTAAGATTAAGATTAGGATTAGGAGAGGGAAAATGCCTGGAAGCAAATTTCAGCGGGGGGGAAGCACGGAGACGGCTACAGGGCTGAGGGCGCCGGTGCGGGTGACGGCGGTCAGCGCGATCGCGCGCGGCAATGGGGCGCCGGTTCGGAACAGACGGCTGGTTTCACCCCCGGGCAAAATCTCCGCCGTCCACCGATCTCCCGTTTTCTCCTGCACAAACCACTGCCAGACCGCCCCGCCCCCTGCGGACGCCCAGTCCACCGCGATCCCCCCCGCCGCCTTGCGGACGATCACGGTGGGCCGGGCCGGCGCAAGACCGCCCAGCCAGGGCGAGGCGGGAACCAGGGCGGGCGAGGGATAGGCGCGCGCCAATTCGTCGGCCACGCCGTTGGTGTTGTCCATGATGAAGCCAGCCCGGAAGAGCACACCGCCGGAGGCGCCCGCCCGTCCGCGCGTCAAGGCGATTTCTTCGCCGGTCTCCCGGGCCGGGGAGGGCGGCGCGTCGTCCCACACCCCCGCGCGCAGGCCCGGCCAGAGGTGGCGGTGCTGGGCGTTCTGCCCGCCCCACCAATCCAGCAGCGCCGCGAAGCTGCGGTCTTTTTCCGTGGTCGGCCAATAGAGCTGGGGCGAGAGGTAGTCCACCCATCCGCTGGCGAACCATTTCTGGGAATCGGCGAAGAGCGCCTCATAGGAGTCGAGCGTGGCCGCGACCTGGGCGGGATGGCCGGGCCGCCAGATGCCAAAGGGGCTGATGCCAAATTTGACCCAGCGCTTTTCTTTTTTGATGGAGGCGTAAACGTCGCGCACGAAGGTGTTGATGTTCTCGCGGCGCCAGTCCCCGCGGGAGAGTTTCCCCCCCGCGCGCAGGTATTTCTGCCAGAGGTCGTCGTCCGGGAAATCGTCGGGGTTGTACCCCCTTTCCGGGTAGGGATAAAAGTAGTCGTCCATGTGCAAGCCATCAATGTCGTAGCGGCGCACGATGTCCAGGATGACGCCCAGCGTGTATTCGCGCGCGCGGGGGTCGGAGGGGTCGAGCATCAGATAACCGCCGGCGTCGCGGACCAGGTCGGGATGGACGCGGGTGACGAAATTGGGCGCGACGGGGGTTCGCAGGCCGGCGGCGCGCGCGCGGAAGGGGTTGACCCAGGCGTGGAGTTCCAGGCCGCGTTTGTGGGCCTGTTCGACGGCAAAGGCCAGGGGATCATAAAATGGCGAGGGCGGAACGCCCATTTTGCCGGTGAGATATTCGGACCACGGCTCGATCTTGGAATCGTAAAGCGCGTCGCAGCAGGGGCGGACTTGGAGGAGGACGGCGTTGAGATGCAACTGGACGGCGCGGTCGAGGATGGCGAGGAGTTCCTCCTTCTGCTGGTTGCTGGGCAAGCCGGGGCGGGAGGGCCAGTCCCGGTTGTCAATGGTGGTCACCCAGACGCCGCGGAATTCGCGCGCGGCGGCGGGCGGCAGGTCGGCCAAAGCCGGGCGCGCCGGCTCGGGCAACGGAGTGACATAAGACGAGTTTGCGCAACCCGCGAGAAGCAGGAGAGTGGATGCAATGACCTGGCGCGTCCTTTTCGTCATCAATGGCTGGGGACAAACCAATACCCGCCTCGACGGCGGATGGAAAGGAAAAGATGGTTTTGGTGTTGGACAATCCCAACTTGAGTTTGAACCTTTTCCGGCGCTCCGGGGATTGATACATAAATGGACATTACGCAGGACCGGGTCGAAATCATTGATGCCGGGGAATCTCTCGCGCGCGCCCGTGCCGGGGACGCGGAGGCGTTTTGCCGTCTGACCGGGCCGTTGCAGACCCGCTTGCTGCGCCAGGCGGTCGCGTTGTCGGGGGATGTCAGCGCGGCGGAGGACCTCGTGTCCGAAACCCTTCTCGAGGCCTGGAAAAGTCTGGCGCGTTACGATGAGAGCTGCCGGTTTTCCACCTGGCTTTACGCCATTCTGCTTCACCGCCACCAAAAATGGAGGCGGCGGGCGCGCTCCCGGCCGGTGGCGCTGGCGCGGCTGCCGGTTTTCCAGCGCGAGCGTCTTGTGGCACGGCAGGAAAATGTCCCCGCGCCGGAGCTTTCCCCGGCGGAAGACGCGGCCCGGAACGAAAATTCCGCCCGTCTGCGGCAATGCGTCGCCCGGCTGCCGGAAAAGCACCGGCGGATCATCCTGCTGCGCTTTTTTGAGGACGCTTCGCTGTCGGACATGGCACGGGTCCTGGGCTGCCCGGCGGGGACGGTCAAATCCCGGCTGCATCATGCTTTGGAAAAATTGCGCAAATTAGAAATGAACCTTCCCGAAACCAGAGGAGATACACAGATATGAAATGGAATCGTTGCCCCCGCCGCCAAGACGTGAGTCTCCTGGCCGCCGGCGCGTTGGGCGAAGAGGAGAATATCGAATTGGAACGCCATTTGGCCGCGTGTCAGGAATGCCGAAGTTACTATGGCGAGATCAAGGCTCTGACCGCGCCGTTGACGGCATGGGAGAAAGGCTTGTCCGCCGTCGAGGCCACACCGGCGGCGCGGACGCGCTGGGAAGAAGCAATTGGAATGGCCGCAAAAGAACGCATGGAACGCAAAGAGGGAAAACTTTTTGGACAGGATGACAGGATGAAGAGTGGATTTTTGAATCCTGTCAATCCTGGCCTGCCCCGCCGTAGCCTTGGCGGAGGCTGGGTTAATCCTGTCATAATTCTTCGGGTTCTTTTGCGTTCTTTTGCGGCTAAATCGTCTTCCAGATTTGGGATGAAGGCTGTCTGGCGCGTTGTGTGGAGGGAATTGATCCGGCCCAGCCGTCGCGCGTGGTCGGGGATGGCGGCGCTTTGGGTGGCGATGCTGGTCATCAACGGACAATTGTCAGACCATCGGATGAGCAATGCGGGCGCCCGCGCCGGGTTTTCACAGGAAATAATGCAGTCCTGGGAGGAACAGAATCGCGTGGTGGCCGAACTGGCTCAGCCCGCGATGTTCCATTCCGCACCCGCCAACCCGCCGCTCGCGCCTGCCAATCCGCCCCGTCCCCGCAGCGAACGAAAGCAGGCACGGCAAATAGTGTGACCAACCATGACACCTCCGACCCAATCCAAACGCTGGCGCCGGTTGCGCCGCTGCCTGCTCGCCGCCGCCGTAGCGCTGACACTCATCGCCGCCTTTTACACGGAGGAACTTTGGCGCGGCAAACGCGCCTGGGAAAATTGCAAACGCGAGCTGGAGGCCAAAGGCATCAAGCTGGATCAGAAGGCTGACATCCTTCCTCCAGTGCCCGACGATCAAAACGTCTTCGCCGTGCCGGAAATGCGGGAGTGGTTTTTGGGAAAAGGCCCCACGGTTATGAGCGTGAGTGTAGGGGACATAGCGGACCTATATGAGCCCGGGGATACAAACCACCCTTCCTCCCGCGTCGTCGTGGCTGAAGTGGCCTTTAGCCAGCCGGACTCCAATTCCCCCGCCGGTTTCACGGTGCTGTCCTATGAAGATCCGCACGCCAAAGCCGAAGTAAGCAAGCTGATTAAAGACGCGGTCGGGCCATATTTCACTGATCCCTGGGGATTTCTCCATTTGGTTCGGCGGCCGGAGGAGATTCAACCGGCCAAAATCCTGTTGCAGTGCCAAACAGCCCCGTCGGCAAAGGAGTTGGAGCAATTCCTGACCACCGGCTTCCATCCCGATGGACCCGTGAACTTGTACGAGGGGGAAAATGCGCGGATCGAACCCGCCGGCAAAAGTTCCTACAAGGTGACAATGGAAGTGCCGGGTTCAGCCGCCGAACTCCTTGCCCGGATTGCCGTCCTGGAACCGCAGTTCGCGGTGATGCGCCAGGCGTTCCAGCGTCCTTACGCCCGCGTTTTGGGCGACGATCAGAAACCCGAGCCTGATCTCGGTCTGAGATTAAGTCGCATTACACACCTCGCCCGAATCTTGAGTGCGCAGGCCCAGTGTCATTTGTTCCTGGGCCAGCCGGAGGAAGCGTTGCGCGATCTGACTCTCAGCCAGGACTTGTGCCGCATTGGGGAAGACCTGCCGCGCAGCGAATGGGGTATGCTTGCAACATTGATCCGTGAGACGGTGATGGCAATTGACCTCGGCGTTATAGCCGAGGGGCTGCGAAGTCATGCCTGGAACGATGCGCAACTGGCGGCATTGCAGGCCCAACTCAAGAAAATCAATTTCGTGTCAGACATGAAGCAAGTCATGTTGGCGGTGCCTGCCGGGGTGTCCGATTTCTATCCAAACGCAACGGCCTTCAACTTGGGGGAAATATACTTCGGCGGCTTCCTCTGGCCCAGCAACGCCTGGACAAGCCTGAAAGCGACAGTCGTCGGCGAATTGATCCCCCGCGGATGGGTCTATCAGAACATGGTCCAACTCGCCAACGACCACGTGGCCCTCGGTGAAAGCTCGGACTCCGCCGGCCAACAGGTGTTTCCGAAAAAAGTGGATGCCGTTGCCATTATGGCCAAGTCTCATCCTTCACCGTATAATTACTTGGCCAGGATGAGAGATCCCAGTTTCAGCAAGAATTGTCGCAACACCGCCAGGGTCGAAACCCAGGTCCATGAAGCCCTCATCGCCTGCGCCCTCGAACGTTACCGACTCCTCCACAACGAATATCCCGAAACTCTCGACGCCCTGGTGCCGCAATTCCTCGCCCAAGTTCCCCACGACCTCATCGGCGGCCGGCCCCTCCATTATCACCGCACGGCCGATGGGACATTTATCCTTTACTCCATCGGTTGGAGTGAGCGGGACGGCGGCGGTGTGCCCGGCAAAACAGTTGAAGATGGCGACTGGGTTTGGCCCAACCCGTGAGTCCATCGTGGTAGGGCGAGACTCTGTCGAGCCGTGACATTTTCCTGAGAAATCGA
>JBEKAN010000296.1:0-6165 GCA_050015895.1 Verrucomicrobiota bacterium | reverse complement strand
GCCGAATCGTCCACGACGAAGATCAGAGTCTTGGGGCCGCCCTGACTGGAAGGTTGCGTCGGATTGCTTTGGCTCATATTGTTGTCACCTGACGGTTCGTATTTAAGCGGGAATGGAATGGGTTGGCAAGAAGGTTCGGCGGGAATTTTGAGGGCATTTTATGGTTGCGGGGCCTCCCCGCCCCGGCCATAGTGAAGGGTCGTTAAGGTGCTCGCCCCGCACCGCGGCATTTATGAAATCAAGCAATTCCGAATCTCCATCGAAACGCGCGGCCAAAACCGCCAAATCCGCCGCACCTCGCAAGGCCAAGCCGCGTAAGAAAGCTCCCGCCGCCGCTCCCATCGCCGCCCCGGCCAAAACCGCGCCCGCTCCCCGCGCCAGGGCCAAGGTCGCGCGGGCAAAAAGCCGCCGTCGGCCGGCCGCGACGCCTCTTCCCGCTTCCAGTAATGCGGCGCTCACCAGAGCGCCGCTACGAGGCCGTCGTCAGCCGGCCAGTGTCCCTCTTCCTGCCGTCACCGGCACACCCCGTCGGCTGAAAATTCCACCCATCTTGCTGGAAGGCGACAGCCCCGCCCCGGTGCGGGCCAGCGGGCCGGGCAGCCGCTACGTGCTGGGGCCGACTCCCGCCGCCGCCAAACTTCCTCCCACCGGGGGCGAATTGCCGGAGTCCTACGGCACCCGCCAACTGTTTTTGGCGGCGCGCGACCCCCGCTGGCTTTACGCCCACTGGGATTTCACCGCCGAACAGTTAAGGCAATGCAACGCCCTCTCCGCCGACGGGCACCTGCTCCTGCGCGTTTACCGCAACACCGCCGCCGGCCAGCCGCTCCTGGAAATTCATCTCCACCCGGAATCGCGTCATTGGTTCGTTCCCGTTCCGCACGCGGGCGCGAAGTACCTGGCGACCCTGGGTTATTACGACGCGGACAAGAAATGGGCCGAACAGGCCCGCTCCGGCGCGACGATGACGCCGCCGGACTCCGTGGCCGAGGAGTTGGCCGTTCGTTTTGCCACCATCCCGCTTGATGTGCCTTTCGCCCAACTGCTCGCCTCCGTGCAAACCGCCGTGCGCGCAAACGAGCCGCTGGCCGAGGCGATCCAACAATTGCGGGAGGAAGGTTTTTTGAGCCTGCCCGCGCCGGAGCAGATGGCCGGGACCTGGACCCCCGCGCAGGAAAAAGCCCTGGCCGCCGTGGTGTCCCTCGACGCGGCCCGGCGGATTTGGATTGGCTCCGTGGAAATCACGGAGTTGATCCGCCGCCAGCTTGGGCACCAAATCTCCTCCATCACCTCCGCCCAAATCGGGCCGCCCACATCCCCCGCGGCGGGGTTTGGCGGCGTCTCCAGTCCCGGCGGCGGCCCGGAGCGGCGGAGGGGATTCTGGTTCAACATCAACGCCGAACTGATCCTCTACGGCTCGACGGAGCCGGATGCCGTGGTGAGCATCGGAGGCCGGGAAATCAAACTGCGCCGGGACGGAAGTTTCAGCTTCCGGTTCGCGCTGCCCGACGGGGCTTATGCGATGCCCGTCACCGCGCAATCGGCGGACGGGGAGGAGACGCGGCACGCGGAACTGAGGTTCAGCCGAAAGAGCGAGTATCACGGCGGAGTCGGAGCGCATCCGCAGGACAAACCACTGCAGCCGCCGGGCGCCGGCGCCGTCGCCTGAGCGAACCGGACATGGCGGCGAGTCCCTACACCAAAGCAGCCCTGTTTTTGATCCGGCTCATCGCCTCGGCGTTCGTGCTATGCAGCCTTTTCTTGTATTATGACGATTTGTACTTATTGTTGTCGCACTAGCCGCCGCATCGCGCCGGCGCGCTGGTGCTGAAGTCCATTCCGATGATTGCCGGGGCGGCCGTTTTTTGGAAGAGTGAAGACATCGCCAAACAATTGACCAAGGATTTGGACTAACCTCCATGCAAGGCCACTTTGCCCTCCTGCTGCACGCGCACCTGCCCTTTGTGCGCCACCCGGAACACGAGAGGTTCCTGGAGGAGAACTGGCTTTTCGAGGCCATCACCGAAACCTACGTCCCCCTGCTCCAAATCCTGGACGGCTGGCTGGCCGACGGCATTGACGCGCGGCTGACCGTCTCGCTCTCCCCGCCGCTGTGCGCGATGTTGCGGGACGCCGAGCTTCAGGAGCGGTATCTGAGGCATCTCAACAGCCTCATCGAACTGGCGGAGAAGGAAATCCATCGCACCCATTGGGACCGCCCCTTTCGCGAACTGGCCTGGATGTACCACCACCGCCTCGGCAACATCCGCGACACTTACACCGCGCACGGACGCGACCTCCTGCGCCCGTTCCGGGAATTGCAGGAACAGGGAGTGTTGGAAATCGCCACCTGCGCCGCCACCCACGCGCTGCTGCCGCTGCTGGCCGGCCATCCCCCCTCCTTGCGCGCCCAAATCCTCGTCGCCCGCGACGATTACCAGGAATGCTTCGGGCGCGACCCCAAAGGCATCTGGCTGCCGGAATGCGCCTTTGCGGGGGGCGTGGATACTGTGCTGGAGGAGGCCAACATCCGCTGGTTCGTCACCGACACGCACGGACTTCTTTACGCGCAACCGCGGCCGCGTTACGGGGTTTACGCCCCCGTGTTCACACCCAACGGGGTCGCCGCCTTCGGGCGCGATTTCGAGTCGGCCAAACAAGTCTGGAGCAAACAAGAGGGCTATCCCGGCGATTTTCGCTACCGCGACTTCTATCGCGACATCGGCTTCGACCTGGATTTGGATTACGTCAAACCGCATTTGCCCGCGCCCGACCAGCGGGGCTTCACCGGCATCAAGTACCATCGCATCACCGGCCCCGGGCCGGAAAAGCAGGTGTATGACCGCGCGGCGGCGTTGCGCGCGGCCGACGAGCACGCGGCGCATTTTTTGCAGGCGCGCGTGGAACAATTCACCAAGCTGGGCGCGATCATGGACCGCCCGCCCATTGTGCTGGCCCCTTACGACGCGGAGTTGTTCGGGCATTGGTGGCACGAGGGGCCGGAGTTTCTGAATTTCTTTGTGCGCAAGGCGGCTTGCGACCAGCAGGTCTTCAGGCTTGACACCCCCGGCGAATACCTCCGCGCGCACACCACCCAGCAAGTCGCCATGCCGGCGGCCTCCAGTTGGGGGGAGGAGGGCTATTGGCGGGTCTGGCTCAACGAGAGCAACCAGTGGATCCAGCCCCACCTCCGAGCCGCGCAAGTCCGCATGACCGAGCTGGCGGAGAAATTTCGCAACGCCGGCGGCCTGCGGGAACGGGCGCTCAAACAGGCGGCCCGCGAGCTTCTGCTGGCGCAGGCCAGCGACTGGCCGTTCATCCTGCACACCGGCACCAGCCCCGATTACGCGGCCCATCGCGTCAAAGAACACCTGCACCGCTTCCTCTCGCTTTACGAGCAGCTCAACCGCCACGAGATTGACGAGCCGTGGCTGGCGAGCGTGGAATGGAGGGACAACCTGTTTCCAAACGTCAACTATAGTTATTGGGCGGGGCGCGGGGAGTGAGAGCGTTTCGCACTTCTCATTACGTTTTCACCAGCGGGGCGAAGATTTCCGTGCCATTTTTGTCGGGGGTTGGAAACGGGGACTGGCAGTGTTCGCAGAACTCGCGGTCCACGGCGCGGAGTTTTTTGCAATTGGGGCAGGACTCGCGCGCCGGCCATTCCTGGACGCACAAGAGCGCGAGCAGGCCGGTGCCGCCGAGGAGCAAAACGAACAGCGTCCAGCCGACGCGCGCCGAGGTTGAAGAATTGTGGCGTCGCGCCAGCGACCAGGCGATCCCCGCGCTGACGAGAGCCAAAGCGAGACTGAGCATATTCCACGGGCTGTAAATGTCCTTGACAGACGCCATCACCACCAGCGGCGGCAGCAGCGCCGCCCCCAGTGTGCGCGGCCACGGCTCCACACCGGCCCGGCGCAAGATGGGCAAATCGGCGCTCCGGGCCGCGGATTCCCCCGGACCCAGCCAGACCACATGAATCGGCAACTTGAAGTCCGATCTCTCGTTCATCTCCGGATCCGGCGAAAACCAGAGCGCGAAATTGGGGGTCGCGGGGTTCGTCGGTTGCAGAAACAAAGCGTCCACTTGCGGGTATTCCACCGGCCCGGGCTGGTAAGGGGCCGCAAAAACGGGACGAAACTCGGAATCGAACAATCGGACGAACTTCCGGGTCGCCAGGATGAAACACCTCGTCGGCGGGATGTCGTCCTTGGAACTGGCGATGACGGTGGCGTTGTATCCGCGGATTTCATCATCACTCGGCGTCGTAAAGACCGGCTTGACCGCACGGGCTTTGAAGTCCACTTGATAAACGGTTTTTGCGGTCGCCAGCAAAATTTGGGACGCCTGGTTGTAGAAACCGTAGTACGCACTGCCTTCCAGGAATGGTTCGGAGGCCGGCGCGCCGTCAGCACCGCGCGGCTCCAAGCTGCCGACGCGCTTGCGGGTTCGACCGTCATAGCCGGTCAGTCTTCCATGATGATCCAGATACCAAAGAGTCTTGTCCTTGGCGTTCAAGAGGATGAAAAAGCGATCCGCGTCCACAAAGTCATTCCGGTTCTTCCGTCGTTTGAAATCGGTGAAAATCGTCCTCCGGACCACCGAGAACAGCTTTTGGTATGCGGCGCGTTCGATTCTCCGGCCGGTTTTTGGGTCCAGCAACGGATGCCCGTCCAAATCCGCCACCTCCTCCACCACACCCTCCGGGCCGTCCCGCGTGGTTTCCTTGTAGATTGTGCCATCCCCGCTCATTTGATATTCGCTCGATTCGGTGGATGTCTGGGTCAGCGGCAAGAGAACCAAGTTGACCAGCAGCCCCATCGCGCCCAACAACGCGCCGGCGCAACCGGCTGTCATCGCCACAATCAGCGCCAGTTTCCCGCACGCTGGCTGGCCGCCATAATAACCGCCGCTCTGGTAACCGCCCCAAACCGAGGTCGCCAAAATCGCAACCGCAATCGCAATCAAAACCAGCGCCCGCCAACACTCCGAGAAATTGAACACGCCCGTGGAGGCGACCAAGGCCAGCGCCACACCCAAGCCGCGGCTGCCGAACCAGCGCGCCTGCCGCAGGCCCGCCAGCATTCCCGCAAAATACCAGGCCGCGCCCGTCAGAACAATGGATGCCAGCGGCAGAACCATCGCCCATTCAAAGGGCGCGGCGACATGGCCGGGCCACCGCACCACCGCCGTGAAAATGGCCGCGGGCAGGCCCGCCCCAAACCCATAAAGGCACATTCCGGCGGTCGTTTTGCCCCGGAAAATTTGCCCGCGGGTGAGCGGACGGTGGATCAAAAAAGCCCAGAGATCCCAGTGCGCCTCGCTCCGGGCTTGCAGCCACCCCAGCGCCACGCCGAAGATGGCGCAGAAGCAAGCCGCCTCCGCCAGCAAGGCCGGCGACAGCAAGGGTTGAGCAAGGTCTTCCTGCACCGACCGATTGGCCAGCACATACACCAGCCATTTGGCGCTCAAGAGGTAGGCGCCGATCAGCAGCAGGGAAAAAATCACGAAACCGACCAAGGCCGCTTTCAGATTCTCACGGATCTCTTTTCGAATCAGTGCTTTCATCGTTGCGCCTCCACTTCTGACAGGATGAATGTCTTCTCGCCGCGCTCGCCCAGATAGCTGATGAACGCGTCCTCCAGCCCCAGCGGCACCGTTTCCATTTCCACCGGGGAAAGCGAGCGGAGGGTTTTTTCCGACTCGCCGTTGTCCCGGACACAGGTCACGCGCAGCTCGTTGTCTGCGCGGACGACCTGAAGCAGGCCGGGAATTTGCGGCAGGGCCGGCGGCGCGCCGGAAAAACGGAGCCGCACCTGCCGCACACTTTCCTGGAATTTTCCCAGCGGACAGCAGGCGCGCAAAACGCTCCGGTCCAGAACGGCGATGTAATCGGCCACGCGCTCGACATCGGAAATGTTGTGAGAGGAGAAGAAAATGGTCCGGTCGGATTTTCGCGTGAGGAAAATCATGGACTCGACCAGCGACCGGCGCGCCACCGGGTCCAAACCCAGTCCGGGATCATCGAGCAGGAGCAATTCCGGCTCGGGCGCCAGCGTGAGCGCCAGGCAAAGCCCGGCGCGCTCGCCGCGCGACAAAGCTTTGACTTTGGCGGCGGGTTTCAAGGCGAAATGGCCGGCGATTCCGCGAAAAATCCGGTCGTTC
>JBEKAN010000295.1:0-6178 GCA_050015895.1 Verrucomicrobiota bacterium | reverse complement strand
GGCGGCCAGGGAGGGGGGCTGATCTTGGCCGCATGTTGGGGGGGAGGGGGGGGTCTATGGTTGGAATAAGTGGGATTGAGGGGGAATGAGGAGGATTTAGGGGGATTTTTTGGTCCTGGAGGCGGACGGTCGGGTGAAAGATCTCACACAAAGACGTGAACGCGGGAGAGAGGCGCAGAGGATTTGAACCGCGAAATGCGCGGAATACGCGAAATTGAGGGTGCGGCCGGACAAGACGGCGCGACTCGCGGGTGGGCGTTTGGCCGGTGATTTCGTCGCATATTTTCATTTTTTGTTCAATTAGATCACACTTTTCAAAAAGTTCCTTCCCACGGTGGGAAGCAACTCACTTTTTTGCTTTTGGTGGAAGTGGCTGATTTGAAGTGGTTTACGCTGAAAAATGAGATTTCAAAAAACCTGGACGCAAAAATAGTTTTGGGAAAAGTGTCCAAAAGCTGCCAAACGACCGGGAAAAAGGGGCGGATTTTTGGGATCGCGCTCCAATCCGTAGAATCATTCAGTTTCGGAAGGGTTTCTCACCACGGATTACTGGTTTGCAAGCGCCTTCAAGTCGGTTATTATCATTGCCATGAACCACAACCGCTAAACGGAAAATCGAGCCAAAGAACTTGCCGCTGCTTTTAAGAAACCCGAATAACCCCTGATCACATGGGCCTGACCATTCATTACACACTTTCCGCCCGCCACCTGACCAGCGGGACGGAGGCGCGGGGCCTGGTCGCCCAAGCCCGCGTCTTCGCCCGAGAGTCCAAGGCGGATTCCGTGTCGGCGTTGATGCGGGTTGGCCCGGGCTTCCCGCGTGCGCGCGAGTGGCTTCTCATTCCTCACCCAGGCGGCGAAACTTGTGTGGATGTGCCTTTGGAGAGCGGCCACGTCTTCACCGTCGTTCTCGGCTCGGACAGCGAGCATCTGCTGCTCGGCCTCTGCCGGTATCCGGCCACCGTGCGGCATCGGGGCAGGGAATTGCCGACCAAGCTCGGGGAAGGCTGGCGTTTGTGCTCCTTTTGCAAGACGCAATACGCCAGCTTGCACGGCTGGGAACATTTTTTCCGCTGCCACAAGACGGCGATTGAGTTGTTGAGTTTCTGGCGCTCCCTGGGAGTCGAAGTCCGCATCTCAGACGAGGGGGGCTATTGGCCGCGTCGTTCGGAAAGTGCTTTGCGCAGAAACCTGGACGAAATGAATGGGATTGTGGCGGCGATGAGCGGCGCTTTGAAGGATGGCGCCGGAGGCCAGTCCGTGGAGTCGCCTATTTTTCAGCATCCCCAGTTTGAGCGATTGGAGGCGGAAGGCGCACAAAAGCAGAGTCGGAAGATGCGGCAGGCGCTTGAGGTCATCGGAAAGATCGCGCGCGAAACATGAACCGGCTTCCTCAACCGGGATATCAAAGCCGCCGCCACGCGGTTGGATAAAGGACAGTTGATATTGAGCCACGCGGTCTTTCGCGAGCCGGTGAAAATCAAGTTTCCCATGGCCGCCTACAAGCAGCCAGCGTAAGCCGACGCGGGGTTCCATTTGGCCCGAAAGGCGATTGGCCTACGGGGCGCCAAAGGTGAATCCCACCAGAACGGCGCGGACGGGGTTGGATTCGGATTCCACCGCGCTGGACTGGTTCACCGAAACCTCCAGGCTGAAAAGATGGGTGGCGGGATCAAATTTCTCCTGGTCAGCCGTTCCATTTTGAACGGACACCGCCGGTTTCACGCCGGCATAACCGAGCAGATGGACGGTCTTTTCCGAACGGGCAAAAAGAACCGTGGCCGAGAGCCTGCCGGGTTCGTCCTTGAGCCGGCTGATTCTTTGCCCGCCGGTGGAAACAAATTTTCCGCTGTCGCCAAGAAAGGCGGCGCCGCTGGCCCCGATGGGCGCGACGATGCAGAACCGCGCCGCATTGGGAGGCAGCGCGATATCGAAGGATTGGTCCGAGGCCAGCGGCGTGGCTGTCCCGGTGGCGCTTTCGTAAAGGCAAACCGGGCCCTTGCAGCCAAGTTCGCCGGGGCTGAATCGCGCCGTCCTGGCCCGCGCGCGGTCGCGGTTGAAGACGAAAACATAACTGGTGCGCAGGCCGTCGTGATCGGTGGCCGCGGCGGCCAGCAGCGGTTCGCCGCTTTTGGCGGCATCGGTGACATAGCATTGGTCCAGCGGCACACAGGGAAAGTCGGGCTTCACGATTACGCCGTCGGCGCGGACGGCTTTGAAGATGTTGGCCTTGTATTCGCCGCCGATGGGATCGCCCACGCCGACCGGGCCGGCCGAAAGTGTGGCGAGGAGAATGTTGTTGGTCTCGGAACTTAGGAACACGTCCGCCCAAGGCCAGATGCCCAGGGCGGAGGCCAAGCGGGAGGTGTAGAGAAAAGAGTTCCAACGGGACGGGCCGAACCGGTCGTTGCTGGCGCGGATGGTCGTCAAGTTGTCATACTGGCCGCCCGCCATGAAATCAGAGGGAAGCGCCATGCAGTATTGCATCGTGAGGCCGCGCTGGCGGCAGGCGCGGGCCATCTCGCGCAGGAAGGTCTCGCCGGTGTCCACGGTCGAGTTGAATTCCGGGGAGCATATGTGGATGGTACAGAGCCAATCCTGTTCGTAGGTCGCGACGCCGCAGGATTTCAAGTAGTCGGCGATGTCATCCCACCATTTTGGGTCCACGGCGGCCACGCCGGAAATCCGGTATTTTTCGCGATACGGACTGGCGGGATCCATCCAGCGGTTGTGGGTCACCAGCGGCAGAGCGATGGATTTCTGGAAATCGGCCAGTCCGTTTGGGAACAGAAATGGGTGCGCCTTGTATTCGAGCAGCCCGCCGTAGCGGTTCCACTCGCCCGCCGGCAATCGGGGCTGTTTGGTGGTCCCAATTCTCCCGTCGGCGTCGGCGAACGACTTGGAATACCACCAACTGTCCAATTGCAGGCAATGGAGCGGGATTCCCTCCTGCCGGTAATGGGCCGCGAGCGATTGCAGCGTGCCGGCGCAACCTTTGTTGGTGTCGTAGTCGTAATAATAAGTCGCGCCGTTGTCGGTCCAGTAAGAAAAGTATTTCAGCAAGTCATCGGCGTCGTTGGCCGGACGTTTCGCCCCGCGCAGGGTGTTGAGCGATTGGCCCCACAAATCCCAGGCGCGGTTGATGCCCTGGCCGAAGGCCAGCAGAGTCTGCTGCGAAAATCCCGCCGGCAGGTTGCGCAGCTTGGGGTTGAATCCGCTGGCGGCGCGGGTGTGGCCGTCGCCGAACAGGCTGGCCACCACGAAATGGGACGCGGGCGAAATGAGCAGCGCGTCGGCTTTGTCATCGAAGAGCAGCCAGGGCGTGGAACCCTCACTGGCCTGAAACGAGGGCGGCGCGAAGGGCTGCTCCTGGAAGCTGAGGACATGAAGCCCGGAGGGCAGTCGGCGGAAATCTGGAAACGGCGCGGGCGGATTTTGACGGGCCGCCCCGCAGGTTTCGGCAAAGAGAACCAGCGGTTTCTCCTCGTAGGCCCGAATGCTCCCGGTCATCGGCAGACCGCCGTCCTGCCAGGCAAAATTCACTTGACGATAGCCGCCGAGGGAATCGTCTCCCTGGGATTGTGTGGCGGGAGCGCTGGGCGGCGGCAATTTGCCGGAGAACTCCCAGTCGGGGTCGCGACAAGTGACCTGGTAAGAACCGGTCTCTTCCGCCCATGACAATTTCACCGCGCCATTGCGCGCCGACAACTCCCCTCCGAACGCCGCCAGGCTCGTTTGCAACGCCAGCAGTCCGGCAATAGTTTTGCGCGTCAGTTTCATCAGTTACAACGATGGCCGCAGTTTTCCTTGGAGAAGCCGTGGCGTCAATGAGGAATCCTGACGGCGATCGTCCCTCGCATTCACGTTTCCTATGCTCCCACAAAAACCTCGGTGGGGCGAGACTCTGTCGAGCCGTAACTTCATTCCAGCAAATCGAGTCACGGCTCGACAGAGTCTCGCCCTACCCTGCGCCGCTATCGCCGACGCATTGCACATAATCGGAGGCGCGCCGGCCCAGGCTGGTATTTGTCGGGCCTTTGGCCCTCATTCTCAACTCTACGCTTCCGGCTGCTGCTGCGTCAGGCAGTGCAGCGTGCCAAAGCCCAGCACCAAATCCACCGCGTGGATCCCCACCACGGGCCGGTCCGGGAACAACTCGCCCAGAATGCCCAACGCGACGCGGTCGTTCGGGTCGTTGAAGGTGGGCGCCAGGACGGCCGCGTTGCAGATGTAAAAATTGGCGTAGCTGGCCGGCAGACGCCAGCCGTCGTAAAAAATCGGCGCGGGCATGGGCAGGGCGACGACTTGGATTTTGGAGCCGTCCTCCAGGCGCAGGCCCTCCAGACGTTCCCGGTTCTCGGCCAGCGGCGCGTAATTGATGTCCTGCGGATCGCTCTCTTGCGCCAGCACCACGGTGGTTGGGTTCACAAACCGGCAGATGTCATCCACATGCCCGTGCGTGTCGTCGCCCACCACCCCGCCGCCCAGCCAGAGCACATTGGTGACGCCCAAAAAACGCCGGAGCGTCAATTCAATTTCTTTGCGGCCCAGGCCGGGATTGCGCACTTGGGTTTTTTGGTCCAGCAGGCACTCCTCGGTCGTCAGAAGCGTGCCGCGCCCATTCACATCAATGGCGCCGCCCTCGATGACAAAATCGCGGCCCTGGTGCGTGGCGTTGAAGAGCCGTTTGCCCAAACGCCGGGCCGCCATCTCCGGCACTTTGCGGTCCTGCCGCCAATCCGGGTATTTGGCCCACGCGTTGAAATGGAAATGCACAAACGCGGTCTCCGAATTCGTTCCGCCGCGCCGGACGCAAATCGGCCCGCTGTCGCGCATCCAGCCGCGGTTGGTCGGGTGCGGGATGAATTCGACGCGCGAGACATCCGCGCGCGCCAGGGTCAGGGTCCGGCGGGCCGCCGCCTCCTCCGCACGGGACCGCACCAACAGCCGCACGATTTCGCCCGGGGCGATTTTGCGGATCATCTCGCCGTAAGCCCATCGGATGGCGCCCAGTTTGCGCGGCCAGTCGGTGGGATTGTGCGGCCAGCCCAGCCAGGTGGCCTCATGCCGCTCCCATTCGGCGGGCATGGCGAATCCCAGGGACGCCGGGGCGCGTTTTGACTCCACCACCATCGGATGGAACGAACCCCTCTCCCTGGCCCTCTCCCCGCTGCGCGGGGCGAGGGAATTGAAAGAGCGCGTGTTCGTCGTCTCACGATGCTCCCGCGAGGCCGGGGCGCGCGAAGTCGCGGCTTTTTTCTCAGTCATCATGGCGCAGCATAATTTATCCCGTCCAACAAATGCAACTAATGGGTTGGCAAGCGGGGAAGGCGCCGTGTATGCTCCGCGAATTCTTGGAAAGGAAATTGTCTGAATTCAATAATATGAGCACGAAGAGAACGAGCCGTCACCGGGAAGATTTGACCGAGGCGCCCGATTGGCTGCTGAAAAAGAAATGCCCGCACCGGGACAAGTACCTGGCCGGCAAGCGCATCATGCCCAAGGGCATCACCGGCAGGGAGAAGTTCCCCGACCTGATGGACGACTGCTTCCTGGCCTACAATTCCGCGCGGTTGCGCGAAATCTGCCGCTTGTACACCGAGCGGATGCTCGAGCCGGATGTGACGCTGGGCATGAGCTTGTCCGGCGCGCTGACCCCGGCCGGCCTGGGCTGCTCCTCCATTGTGCCGCTCATCAAAGCCGGGTTCGTGGACTGGATCGTGAGCACCGGCGCAATCCTCTACCACGATCTCCACTTCGCCCTGAATTTCCCCGTGCATGTGGGCAGCCATCTGTTTGATGACACCGATTTGCGCACCAACGACATCGTGCGCGTCTATGACGTGCTCCTGGGCTACAGCGACTGCCTGATGGCCACCGACGAAATCCTGCGCGGCATTCTCATCCAGCCCGAGTTCCAGAAGGAAATGGGCACCGCCGAATTGCACCACCACATCGGCCGCTACGCCGCGGAATGGGAGCGCAAGGCCGGCCTCAAGGATGTCTCCGTGCTGGCGGCGGCCTATCGCGCCGGCGTCCCCTGCTACACCTCCTCGCCCGGCGACTCGACCATCGGCATGAACGTGGCCGGCGTGGAACTGCGCGGGAACAAGCTGCGCATGAACCCGTCCATGGATGTCAACGAAACCACCGCCATTGTCCTGGGCGCAAAACGCGC
>JBEKAN010000294.1:0-6188 GCA_050015895.1 Verrucomicrobiota bacterium | reverse complement strand
GATCCAAGATGTGCGTGGCCAGCATGGCGTCCTGGACCCCGAATTGAAAACCCACGCCGGTGACGCCCGGGGCGGTCACCGCGTTCCCCAGCGCCGGATCCACGTAGACCGCCAAATTCTCGTTGACAATGGTGCCCAGCCAGACTTGCACGTCCACCCCTTCCGTCTTCAGTTGGGGGATCAGATAGTCCCGCAGGAAAAGGTTGATCTCCTGCCCGTTCCAGGCGCATTGCGGATAGACGTTGTTGTTGTACTTCGGTTCGTTCTGCGGATGAACCGCGTAGAGGTTGATCCCCTCCTGCCGGTAGGCCTGCACATATTTGGAGAAATAAAGCGCGTAAGCCGCCAGCGTCCGCGGGTCCTGTTTCATGTTTCCCCCTTTGTAGGCGTTGTCGGTTTTCATCCAGGAGGGCGGGCACCACGGCACACCCCACACCGCCAGGTTGGTCTGATACCGCATCGCCGCGTTCATGAAAGGGATCAGGCATTTCCGGTCCCGTTCGATGCTGAAATTGGTCATGCCGTAATCGCCCGGCGTTTCATCCAGTGAATACCAATCCAGCGCGAAGTCGTTCGCCCCGATCGGCGCCCGGCAGAGGTTGAAGTCGCACCCGCTGACATCGAACAGCGCCCGCAACGCCGTCGCCTGACCCGCCTCGTCCAGCGCCTGCAGCGCCTGCCAGCCCAGTTCGTTGAAGCATCCGCCAAAACCGTCCACAGTCTGATAAAGCGTCTTGGCGTCCAGCTTCACCACATTGGTTTCCGCGCCCGGGCCATTGGGGACAATGGCCGCGGCGAGTTCCTTCCACGGCTCCGCTTGCGTGCTGCAAACCCAGCGAATCGAAGCGGCGGCGGCCCGCGCCGGGCCGTCCGCCTCGTTGCCCGACGGGTTTTCATACGACCACCCCGCCCCCGGCCGATAGACCAGCGGGGCCGGACAGCGCGTCGCAAACAGCGCCAAACCCAGCGCCACGAGGAAAACACACGACCGCGACAGCCAGGCATCGTGAGTATTCATTCAATGGGAATTTGAACGGCGCCAAGCCGCTCATGCAAGAAGAATAATCTCAACAATAATCTCAACTTTGTCTTGCCAACCGGCGGCGCTTGTGAACAATTTCCCAAACGATACAACTCTTTTATGGCACACGTCAAACTATTCATTCCGGGGCCGGTCGAGGTGAGCGCAAAAACCTTCCAGGCCTTTTCCACTCCCATGATCGGCCATCGCGGCCAGGGTTTCAAAGACCTTTACGCCAAAATCCAGCCCCAGCTCCAACAGTTGCTCTCCACCAAACAACTGGTCTATATGAGCACCTCCTCCGCCTGGGGCGTCATGGAGGGCGCCATCCGCAATCTCGTCCATAAGCGCGTCCTCAACTGCATGTGCGGCGCCTTCTCCGACAAATGGCTCGACGTCTCCCGCCGCTGCGGCAAGGAGGCCGAACCCCTCCAAGTGCCCTGGGGGTCGCCCATCCGCGCGGAGCAGGTGGACGCCAAACTGGCCACCGGCCAGTTTGACACCCTGACCGTCATCCACAACGAGACCTCCACCGGCGTGATGAGCCCCCTGCTGGAAATCGCCGCGCTGAAGAAGAAATACCCCGACGTGATGTTTATTGTTGACTCCGTCAGCGCCATGTCCGCCGTCAGACTCGAGTTCGACGCTCTGGGCGTGGACGTCCTGCTGGCCGGCACGCAGAAGGCCTTCGCCCTGCCGCCCGGCTTCGCCGTCTTTGTCTGCTCGCCCGCCGCGCTGGCCCGCGCCGCGAAGATGAGGGACCGCGGCTACTATTTTGATTTCGTGGAGTTTCAAAAGAACGCCGAGCAGAGCATGACGCCCAGCACCCCGAGCATCGGCCACGTCAACGCGCTCTCCTCCAAGCTGGACGAGTTCTTCGCAGAAGGTCTGGAGGCCCGCTATGCGCGCCACCAGAAGCTGGCGGGCATGACCCGCGCCTGGGCCGCCAGCAACGGCTTCACCCTCTTCCCCGAGCCGGGTTTCGAGTCGCAGACCCTGACCTGCATCAACAACGGCGCCAGACCGGGCGGCCGCGCGGTGGATGTCCCCAAGCTGCAGAAGCTCGTCAAGGACCAGGGCTTTTTGATTGACGGCGGCTACGGCAAAATCAAGGGCACCACCTTCCGCGTCTCCAACATGGGCGACGAAACCCAAGCCAGCATGTCCCAGCTCTACGCCGCGCTCGACAACGCCATCAAGCAGTTGTGACGGTCCTTCATTCAGGCGCGTGAGTCCGGATCGGGTCCGTCGCGGTCAAGGTGGATTTGGAGAGCAACAGCGCGAACTCTTCCTGATAGAGGTTCTTCATATCCTTGCTTATGCCTGCCAGCGCGCGGGCGCGATCGGGCTGGGGCTCGTTTTCGCCGGCGACTTGCGCCAGATGCCAGGCGTAATTCAGCGCCTCGGTCTGCGTCAAAAGCAGGGTCAGCTCGGATTTCTCGCTGCTCTGAAGCAATAATTCCTTCCTTGCGGTGGAGGCAATCTCTTCGCGCGCTGCCGCCTCCCCGGGGGGAAGTCGGATGTCGTCCAGACGGATCGCAGGGTCGTCTTTGGCAAATTTCTCCAAGAGCTTTGCTCCTGCGCCCGAAGCGGCGGCAATTCTCTTGATCAGGTTCTTCACTTCGGGATGCTCCGGCTTGATGAAGCGCAGGATGCTGACGTCTTTTTGTTCGTCCAGCAGTTGATGGAGCAAACTGTAGCAATTGTTTCGCGTGGATGGCGCCGCGACGCTCCCGGACGCCGACCCGGCCTTTGGCGATTGGCAGCCGGTCAGAGCGCAACCGGCCGACAGCAGGGCTGCAAGCAATGGGAGGATGACTTTCTCATTCATTATTTGATTTGAACCATTTACCAGCTCGACGCGTTTGGCATGGAGCGCGGGGTCGCGTCGTCGCCCCGCGCCTTCGATCAAACCGCTCCGCGGTCAACGCAGCAATAGAACCACAACGATGATGAGGAGAACCAAGCCGGCCGAGCCGCCGCCAATCCAAATGCCGCTGGCAAGTATCGGAAACAGGAGATGCATAATGTGTCTTTCGTTTTTGATGGCAATTTATTCACCATCTCTTTCGGCGGTACGCTACGCGACGGCCTGGGGTTTCGCTATGGGGTGTTTCCCCACTTGGAAAGCCGGTTTCCGACCGCTTTCAAGGGGATGCCTGACAGGATTTCTGCTCGTTTATTGGGACCAGTCCCGCGCCAAAGTTCTCTGCCTGACTACGGCGTCACCGCCAGCCGCTCCTCGTCCTCCGTGCCGGGCACCAGCATTCCGTGGTCCTTATAGACCTTGAGCATGAAATGGGTCGCGGTGGAAATCACCCCCTGGAGAGTCGCCAGCTTTTGCGAGACAAAGGACGCCACCTCCCGCAAATTGGCCCCCTCCACCACCACCAGCAAATCAAACCCGCCTGACATCAGATAACACGAGCGCACCTCGCTGTGCTTGGCGATCCGCTCCGCCAGCCGGTCAAAGCCCCCGCCCCGCTCCGGCGTGATCTTCACCTCGATCACCGCCCGCACCAGATCCCCGCCGATCTTCTCCTCGTTTAATATGGCGCGGTAGCCCAGGATGGTCTGGCTGGCCTCGTAGCCCTTGATCTTGGCCGCGACCTCCGCCTCCGGCTGGCTGAGCATTTTGGCCAACTGCGCCGGTTTGATGGAGGCATTTTCGTGCAAAAGTTTGAGCAAAGGATCCATGCCCACATTCCTACCACCCCCCCGCCCAAAGCAAAAGCATAATCAAGAGCGATTTGCCCCCGCCCAGGGCTGGCTCATGAAGGGAACCCGCCCGCGTCTTCTCCCTCTCCTCCACACACTTGTGGAGGAGAGGGCCGGGGAGAGGAGGTTTTCCCCTCTCACCCAGCCCTTCATGAGCCGGCCGTGGCGTCGGCCCCAACCCATGTCTTGCCGCCCCGGGCCCATCCGTGCTTAAATCCCCCTGTCCGCCATGAGCACCGACAACTACCAACTCGTCCGGCTGGCCAATGGAACCTTCAGCGTCCGCTCGCTGGTGGAAAAAGAGACCTTCCACCCCGTCGTCGGGCCGGTGGTCGAGGCCCAGGCCCTTTACATCAACCAACTCAAGCTCCGCCAAAGAATGCGCCGCCACCCCGGCGAGTTCGTCATCTGGGATGTCGGCTTGGGGGCCGGCGGCAACGTCCTGGCCGTCTTCGCCGCCACCGCCGACCTGCCCTGCCCCCTGCGCGTGGTGAGCTTCGACCGCACCACCGTGCCGCTGCAATTCGCCCTCCAACACGCCGCCGAACTGGGCTACCTGCCCCCCTATCGCGCCGCAGTCCAGGAGTTCCTGGATAAAGGCCGCGTCTCCTTCCACAACGGCGCCCAGCCCGTCCGCTGGGATTTGCAACTGGGCGATTTCCCCGCCTTCCTCCGCCGCGCCCCCTCCGTGCGCGCCCCCCCCGCGCCCCACGCAATTTTGTTTGACGCCTTTTCCCCGGCCAAAAATCCCGAGATGTGGACCGCGCCGTTCTTTTCCGCGCTGTTCGGCTCCCTGGATCCGCGCCGCCCCTGCGCCCTGCCCACCTACTCCCGCAGCACCATGTTGCGCGTGACGCTGCTGCTGGCCGGATTTTTTGTGGGCGTCGGCCATGCCACGGGGGAGAAGGAGGAAACCACCATCGCGGCCAACAATCTGGAATTAATTGACCAGCCCCTCCCGCGCTCCTGGCTCCAGCGCGCGCGCAATTCCCGCAGCGCCGAGCCAATGTGGGAGCCGGTCTATCGCCAGTCGCCCCTGACCCTTTCCACCTGGGACAAAATCCAGCGCCATCCGCAATTCAACAAAGAATGCGGACTGCAAAGCGCAAAGTGACCCAACCCGCCCTTCCTTCCAACTCAATCCCGATTGTCAGATGGTGGCGAGACTGTCGAGCCGTGACATTTCCCTCGCCCCGCGCAGCGGGGAGAGGGCCAGGGAGACGGGTTCGTTCCACCAAAGATCGGCGGTGTCAACACTCTCCCTCTCCAGCTTGACTAAACGGCGAACTCCGGCGCGATCTCAATCTTCTGCCCGGGCGCGATCACCAGATCGTTTCCGGCCGACCAGATCTTGTCGTTGAGCAGCAGCTTGAACTTGATGGGGTCCTTGACTTCCCCGGTCCAACGCCACGTCTTGGCGTCCACGCAGACCAGCGGTTGTCCATGTTCCCACGTCAAGCCCGCGCCCTGGCCCCTCAAGTACACCGCGTTGCCAAAGCCGACGTCCATTTTGACCTCAATCGTGGTCACGGCCTTGCAGGTGCAATTGGCGCTCTGTGCCGTGGTCACGGCCTTGGTCGCGCTGGTTGCGCTGGGTGCCGTGCTCAGCGCCTTGGTCGCGCCATAGGTGCTCGGCGTCGGGGCCAACGCCTTGCTCGCGCTGGAAGCGCTTGGGGCTGTTGCGGTTGCGGACAATTTATCGGTCGGTTTCAGGGCGGCTTTCACCGCGCTTTGTTTCATTTTCATTTTCATGCTCACTTTTTCAAAAGGAGGCGCTTCATGCCACCCCCTCGGTTTCTCATTTCCAATCTTATTCCACACTGCCAAAACTGCAAATTCACCCCTCGCCTGCCCAATGCGCGGCCTGTCTTCTCCGACTTGGGAAAATCAGCCGTGCCGTTCGCGCAAGCTGCAAGGTCAAATTTCAGCCGTAGCGATACGGAGCCGAAAGGCCGAAGGTATTGGGTAGATGCCGCACTTCGGCGACAGCCCCATCATGCAACAAAACTTCCACCACGTCAAAGCGAATCTTCACCCAAAGGGCAACTGGGGCGCATCTTGCAACCACCACCATGCGATTTGTCAATTCCCTCGCCCCGCCCAGCGGGGAGAGGGCCAGGGAGAGGGGTTCGTTCCCTCTAATGGTGGTAGTGGCAAGATGTGCCCGGGCAACTGGGGCCTAATCATTCCGGGGCCTTGCGGAGGGAGAGCGAGTGGGCGAGGGCAGAGGCCCGGGTCGCCCAGGAACTCAGCCGGCTGGGGTGGGGGGAGGAGGATTTGCGGCAAAGGCCCAAGGGCGACGCGGCCAAAGTCGCGCTCGCGGCCCGCCTGAGGAAAGAGACGACGCCGACCATCGGCCAAATCGCCCAGCGCCTGCAAATGGGGAGCCGGAACACCCTCAACAACCATCTCCACCAGTGGAGGAAAACAAATCAAGCCCCCGTACCAG
>JBEKAN010000293.1:0-6200 GCA_050015895.1 Verrucomicrobiota bacterium | reverse complement strand
ACCCCGTCCTCCGCCGCCGCGCCCAGGAAATCGCGCATCATTTCTCCCGAATCAGCGCCGACACCGACCTGCTGGCCTTCTGTTTGAACCAAGGCGAGGACTTCGACCTCGAACAAGGCGTCCTGCTGCTGGCGCGCACGCAATATCCCGCCATCAACATCGAGGCCCACGCCGCCCTGCTGGACAACATGGCGGGGGAACTCCGCGACCGCCTGGATTTGAGCGGCGAGCCGGAGCACATCCTCGGCACCATCGGCGACTACTTCTTCACCGAGCTGAAATTCACGGGCGACGAGACCAATTTTTACGACCCCGACAACAGCTACATCAACCGCGTGCTGGACCGGCGCAGGGGCAACCCCATCAGCCTGAGCGTGGTTTATCTTTTGGTCGCGCGCCGGTTGAAGCTGCCCGTCGCGGGCATCGGGCTGCCGGGGCATTTCGTCTGCCGTTTCCAGTCCAGCCGGCACGAGATCTATATTGACCCCTTCCGCCGCGGCCGGCTGCTGACCAAGTCCGACTGTGTCAAATACGTGATGCAACTGCGCCATCGTTTCGACGAGAGCTGTCTGGCGCCCGTGAGCGCGCGCCGCATCCTGCTGCGCATCTGCGCCAATCTGCACCAGATTTACACGCACTTGAAGTCCCCCGACCAAAGCGAGCGCCTCCAGCGCTACCTGGTGGCCCTGGCCAAGTGATTCCCACGAGTCGGTCTTCGATGGTGGGGCGGGACTCCGCGAGCCGAAACTCGATTTCCAGGGAATAAGTCACGGCTCCACAGAGTCTCGCCCTACCGCGAGGGAATTGGCATATCGCAGGGTGGCGGTTGAAAGATGCGCCCTCCAACCACGGCCCGGAGGAATTTGCCTTTCGCTCAGGATTTGGGGCGTTATCTTGTCGGTGGATGAAGTGGTTGTGTCTCAATCTTTTGGGCGGTCTGCTGGCGCTGCCTGGCCTGGCCCAGAGCGATTTCCTGGGCGCCGCCACGGGGCACACGCAGGCCCGGTTGCTCTTGGCGGCGGAGACGGCCAAACCGGGCGACACCGTTTGGGCCGGGGTGGAACTCAAAATGGACCCGCATTGGCACACGTATTGGCGCTTCGGCGGCGACGCGGGGATCGCAACCACGGTCACTTGGACGCTTCCGGCGGGCGTCAGCGCCGGGGAAATCGCCTGGCCGGTCCCCCAAAAAACGGAGAACAAGGCGGGCGGCCTCTCCTTGTTCACCTACGGGTATGACGATCAGGTTGTGCTGCTGGCGCCGATCAAACTGGACGCCTCGCTGCCCGCCGGACCGGTGCGGTTGCGCGCGGCGCTGACGTGGCTGGAATGCGAGGACAAGGGCCTGTGCGTGCCGGCCAAATCCGAGGTCAGCGGCATGATCACGGTGGGCGCGGCGGAGAAACCTTCCACCGCCGCCGCCTTGATCGAACAGTGGCGCGGCCGGTCGCCGCGCATCGGCGCGGCTGTTCATGCGACGGCGCGCTGGGAGGCCATTTCCCCGGGCGACACGCGAACGGTTATGATTGACTGGGAAAGCGCCGACCGGCCCGGTGATTTTTATCCCTACGAAAACCAGTCCGCGGACGTGCAAGGGGCCACAGAGCGTCCGACCGCGCCGCCGGGCCACATTTTTCTGCGCAAAGTGTTGAAAAAAGGCGATGGGCCGTGGCCTGAGCGGCTGGCCGGAATCCTGGTGGGCCGGAGCGATTCCCCAAACCCGGCGGCCGTGGAGGTGAGTCTGCCTTTGTCCAACCCGCCCGCCACCGCGCCGCCGCCGGCGGCGGCTCCGGCGTCGTTGGTTCTCATGCTGCTCTTCGCGTTTGCGGGCGGGCTGATTCTCAATGTGATGCCGTGCGTGTTGCCGGTGATCGCGCTCAAGGTGCTGGGGTTTGTCAATCAATCCACCGAATCGCCGGAACGGGTGCGGCGGCTGGGACTGGTTTATGGCCTGGGTGTGCTGGTGTCTTTCGCGGCCCTGGCTGGCCTGGCCATCGCCGCCCAGCGGGCGGGCGGGCTGGCCAGTTGGGGGGACGCCTTTCGCAATCCCCAATTCCAAGTGGTGCTGACAGTTTTGATGGCCCTGATCGCGCTCAACCTTTTCGGCGTGTTTGAAATTTCCCTAGGCGCGGGCGTGATGGGGTCCGCCGCCGGCCTGGCGTCCAGGCCCGGCCTGCCCGGGGCGTTTTTCAACGGCGTGCTGGCGACCGTGCTGGCGACCCCCTGCACCGCCCCTTTCCTCGGCGCGGCGGTGGCCTTTGCCTTCACGCAGCCGCCGGGAGTCACGGTGCTGGTGTTTTTGGCGGCGGGGGCGGGGCTGGCGTTTCCCTTTGTGGCGATTTGCTGGGAGCCGCGCCTGCTCAAGGCTCTGCCGAAACCGGGCGCGTGGATGGAAAAATTCAAAATCGCGATGGGCTTCCCGATGCTGGCCGCGGCGGTGTGGCTGGTGTGGGTGACCTCGCGCAACGCGGAGGACGCGCTGTGGCTGGAGCTTTTCTTGTTGACATTGGCGCTGGCGGCGTGGATTTGGGGCGCGTTTGTGCAGCGCGGGACGAGGCGGAGGATTTTGGCGGCGGCGGTTTCCCTGCTGCTGCTGGCGGCGGGTTACGGCGCGATTTTGGAGGGGGAACTTGAGTGGCGCCTGCCCGCCAACGCCCCGCGGGAGGGGATCGCCTGGAAAGTGTGGAGTCCGGAGGCCGTGGCGCAGGCGAGGCGGGAGGGGCATCCGGCGCTGGTGGACTTCACCGCCCGAAGTTGCCTCACGTGCAAGCTCAACAAGGGCAGCAGCCTGGAAATCCCGCAGACGCGCGCCAAACTCAAGGCCATTGGGGCCGTGGCGTTCGAGGCGGACTTCACTTATGAGGACCCGCAAATCCTGGCCGAATTGCGCCGTCACAACGCCTCCGGTGTGCCGCTGGTGCTGGTGTATTCCAAGGACCCGGGGCGCGACCCCCAAGTGCTGCCCACTTTCCTGACGCCCTCGATCGTACTCAACGCGCTGGATCTGGCGGCGAAGTAGATTTTGGGCTTTCAAATCGAGCCGGAAACTTTACGCTCACAACGCATGTCACAAGAATCCACAAAGCCCCTCGTGGGCATCATCATGGGAAGCCAGTCGGATTGGGAAACGATGCGGCACGCCGCGGCCCAACTGACCGAACTGGCCGTCCCATTTGAGACCCAGGTCATTTCGGCCCATCGCACCCCCGACCTTTTGTTCGAATACGCCTCCGGCGCGGCGGGGCGGGGATTGGAGGTCATCATCGCGGCGGCGGGCGGCGCGGCGCATTTGGCGGGCGTGACGGCGGCGAAGACCTGCCTGCCGGTGCTGGGTGTGCCGATGGAATCGAAGTCGCTGCACGGCATGGATTCGCTGCTGGCGATGGTGCAAATGCCCGGCGGCGTTCCGGTCGGAACCCTGGCGATCGGCAAACCGGGCGCGATCAACGCCGCGCTGCTGGCCACCGCCATCCTGGGAAACAAACATCCCGCGCACCGCGCCGCCTACGAGGGATTCCGCCGCAAGCAGACCGAAACCGGCCTGGCCAACCGCGCCATCAAATTCCCCGGCTGAATTCCCGCTTCAGAATGAGTTGATAATGAACATCCACCATGTATTATCCCGGCTCATTTATAGGATATAAAGATGCGATTTGCTGTTTTTAACGAAACCAGGGACGGGGAAACGCGGGTCGCCCTCGTTCCGGAGGCGGTCAAAATGCTGCTCAAAAAGCAGCATGCGGTCTCCGTCCAGAGCGGAGCCGGGCTGGCCGCGTCCATCCCCGACGCGCAGTTCGCGGCGGCCGGCGCGCAGATCGCCGGCGACGCGGCCCAGTTGGCGGCGGCGGCGGATTGCCTGCTGCGGGTGCGCCCCGTCACCCAGGAGGAGGTGGCGGGTTTTCCAGAGGGCAAGGCGCTGATCGGCTTCCTGGCGCCGCTGCGCAATCCCGAACTGGTCGCCGCCCTGGCCAAGCGCCGAATCACCAGCTTCAGTCTGGACGCGATCCCGCGGATCACGCGCGCCCAAAGCATGGACACGCTTTCCAGCATGGCGACCATCGCCGGCTACAAGGCGGTGCTGCTGGCGGCCAACGCGCTCCCGAAATTCATTCCGATGCTCACCACGGCGGCGGGCACCATCCGGCCCTCGCAGGCGTTGATCCTGGGCGCGGGGGTGGCGGGACTGCAAGCCATCGCCACGGCGCGCCGTTTGGGGGCGGTGGTGGAGGCGTTCGATGTCCGGCCCGCCGTGAAGGAGCAAATCAAGAGCCTGGGCGCGGCGTTCGTCGAGATTCCGAGCCAGGAAAACTTGGAGGACAAGGGGGGTTACGCCAAGGAGGCATCGGCGGAAACGCTCGCCAAACAGCGGCAACTTCTGCACGAGCGCGCCAAGCTGGCGGATATCATCATTTCCACGGCGCAGGTGCCCGGCAAGCCGGCCCCGCGACTGATCACCAAGGAAATGGTCGCGGACATGAAGCCCGGCTCGGTGATCGTGGACCTGGCGGCGGAGAGCGGCGGCAATTGCGAGCTGACAAAGGCGAACCAGGTCGTCGTGGCGGGCGGCGTCACCATTCTCGGCCCGACCAACCTGCCCGCCGCGATGCCGTTGGACGCCAGCCGCATGTTCGCCCGCAATCTGGCGACCTTTATTCTGGAGATCACCAACGAGACTGGTTTCACGATGGATTGGAAAAACGAAATTTTCGCCGGAACCTGCGTCACGCACAACGGCGAGATAAAACGAAAGGCCCCATGAGCGCGCTTGCAATGATTTATATTTTCATCCTGGCCATTTTCACGGGCGTGGAGGTGATCAGTCGGGTGCCGACGGTGCTGCACACCCCGCTCATGTCCGGGGCCAACGCCATCCACGGCATCGTGTTGATCGGGGGCGTCATCGTGCTGGGGAGGGCGGGGGACAACGGGGTTTTGTTCGCACTGGGATTCATCGCCGTGATTCTGGGCACATTGAACGTGGTGGGCGGATTTGTGGTGACGGACCGCATGTTGGAAATGTTCAAGGCCAAGCCCGATGCCAAAAACGAAAAAGCCAAATGACCCACGACCAGATCATCGCCGCAATTCCCGAAGCCGCTTATCTCATCGCCTCGCTGCTGTTCATTTTCGGATTGAAGCGGCTGAGTTCGCCGCGCACGGCCCGCTCCGGCAACCTCGTCGCCGCCGTCGGCATGGCACTGGCGCTGGGCGGGACCTTCTTTTTGTCGGGCGTGGGAAACTTCGGATGGATCGCTCTGGCGTTTGTCATTGGCGCGATTCCCGGCTGGCTGCTGGCCAAGCGTGTCAAGATGACGGCCATGCCGCAAATGGTTTCCCTCTTCAACGGCATGGGCGGCGCGTGCGCGCTCTTCATTTCGCTTGGCGAATGGCCGCGGGAGATGGGATTCAACAAAATCGACATTGATAAACTTGCTACTAACCTTAACATTCCTGCACAACTCTCTGGGTTTCCTGAGAGGCTGGCCCACGGTTTTCCCATGCTTTTGGGCATCGTACTTGGCTCCATCAGTTTCACGGGAAGTCTGGTCGCGTTTGGAAAATTGCAAGGGTTGATCAGCGAAAAGCCGTTGCGCTGGCCGTTCCAGCAAGCCATTAACGTCCTGGTGCTTTTGGGCATCTTGATCGCGGCAACTGTGGCTGTTTCTTCTGCTACCGATGTTGGAATAGGAATCCATTTTAACATGGCGGATCCGCATGAAGGTTTGTACCTCATCATCCTTGTCGCGCTCGCGTTGCTCTTGGGCGTCTTGCAGGTGCTGCCGATTGGCGGCGCGGACATGCCGGTCGTCATTTCTGTTTTGAATTCCTGCACGGGTTCGGCGGCGGCGGTGACCGGTTTCGCCATGCACAACATGTCCATGATCATCGCCGGAACGCTCGTCGGCGCGGCCGGGTCGTTCCTGACTGTGTTGATGTGCAATGCCATGAACCGCTCCCTGGCCAAGGTCATCTTCGGCTCCTTCGGCGCGGGCGCAACCGGCCAGGCGGCGGCCGGCTCCGCCGACAAAACCCTGCGCGAAGTCACCGCCAACGAAGCCGCCATCATGATGGGCTACGCGCGCCTGGTGATTATCATTCCCGGTTACGGGCTGGCGGTGGCCCAGGCCCAGCGCCTGGTGCATGAGCTGGACGAGTTGCTGGAAAAGCGCGGAGTGGAGGTCAAATACGCCATTCATCCG
>JBEKAN010000292.1:0-11156 GCA_050015895.1 Verrucomicrobiota bacterium | reverse complement strand
CAACGCCATCCGAAATTTGGCGGTTCTGGCGGGGATTAACATTGAATTTGATCCCGCGCTGCTCAATCAAAAGGCCGCCGATGGAACTCCCATTCCGCCCCCAAAGGCCAACGAAAAATGGACCGATGTCACACCCAAGCAGGCATTGCAGAAGTTGTTGGATGAATATGGCTGGGAGATCACGCGGAATCCCGCCTACCCGATCCTCCGCATCGTCGCCAAGAAGTAGTGTCATGAAGTTCTTGCCAAGTCTTGAAACGGCCCCACCCTTTGGGTGAATCCCAAAGTCAGCGCCAACGGCGCGTTCTCATACCAGCCTGGGGCAACGCCCCAGGTGCCGATCCGCAATCCCGCCAAGGGCTGAAAGCCCGCCCCATCAGACGCAATGAGCCGCGCCCTTGGCGCTCGTGGCTTATTGGTTACCTGGACGCGGTGACATGATCTGTTGCGCCTTGAAAGCGCGAAGGGCAGGGGTCAGTCCTAGAAAAGTGACAGTCTGAAGCTGTTGTCACTTCTCACTATTTGCACTTTTTGAAATTCCTGGAACTTGGCGTGAGGAGAACGACCCCTCAAGCGCTGGAATCACAGCATTTTGGATCTGAGTGAACAGGGGCGCGGCATTTTGAACTGAGAGTGAAACAGGGAATTGGGACTTGAGGAGGTGCGGTCGCCGCGAATGCGCAATCGCGCGGCGGGCTTTATCGCTGTCCACGTGTGTCCACGTTGTCCACATTGTCCACGTTGTCCACGTTGTCCACGTTGTCCACGTTGTCCATGTGTGTCCGTGTGTGTCCGTGTGTGTCCATCTTTGGCCGCACCAGAGTCAGCGCGAATTCAGAAACCCCCAGCCCGTTCTGGCGACTTTGCGCTTCCCGCGCCTTTGCGATTAGTCAAACGGCGCGACCGAAATCGTGACTCTGAGCCATTCGTGTTCACTGGCGAACTTCGCGGACCATCCCTCAGTCGCCGTTCCCACGCGCTCTTGGGTTGACGCCAATGCGCTTCGCGGGGCGGGGGAATTGGGGAATCTCGTGGTGGGATTGGCAAAATGCGCCTCTCCCGCAAATCAACACGGAAAACGCGCTTGACATCGGCTCCAGAGGGCCGAAAATGACCCGAAATGAACACGGCACAAATAGGAATTCCCAATCAGGAACACGCGCTTAAACCGCCCAATGCCGCGAATTGAAACGACCGAATTCTCAACAAAGGAAAGAAAATGAATTGTCCAAGATGTGGTTCAAGCATGGAGAAGGCGCAGACCGGGAACGAGCAGATTGACCGCTGCACAAAATGCGGCGGCCTCTGGTTTGGGGAATTGGAGTTGGAGGATTTGCGCGCCCAAAAGGAGTCGGAGAGAATTGACACAGGAAAGCCAAACCCGGCGCTGGATCCGAACGCGAGACTCAAGTGTCCCAAATGCGAAACGCCGATGACCCGCATGGTTGACAACGAGCATCCGCACATTTGGTACGAAACGTGCGGCGTTTGCGGCGGAAGCTTTCTGGACGCGGGTGAGTTCAAAGAAATGAAACGACACAACCTCGTGGAAAAGATCAAAGACCTCATGGCGGAATTAAAAGGCGGGAGAAGCCCCGTTGCGAAAAAGTTGTCGTCGGCGGATCTCCGAAAAATTCTTCAATGAAGCGAGGGGGTCCTGGCCTTTGCGCATCGAATATCCGGGCGCGACCCACCAAGTCATGGCTCGGGAGCCGGAGAAGTGACGAATCCTATGGTTGCCGTGGGAAAATTACACATGTGATCGGTTGCAGTCAGCCAAGGCGAACTATGAAAATAATCCAATCTGGCTCATCGTTAGCCCTCCTGGCAGCTTTGGTGTCCATTCAACCGCTACTGGCTCAGGCTCCAGACGCCAAAGCGGAGGATGGCGCGGCAAAGTTCAAGGTTTACGGGCAGTTGCTCAACCCGCGCGAGTATCCGGATGACCCCCGCAGGTCCGTGAAGCCGCCGGATTGGAATCTGATGGGCGGCCAAACTCACTTCACGACCCTGCGGCAGTTCCGCGTCAGAAACGGACAGCTTATTGGCTTCGCCGACGACCTGGAGCGCTTCACGCGAACGTTCGATCTGGGCGATGTGGTCTGGCCGAATCACGCTTTCCTGTCGGCCACGAATATTCCCGAACTGGTGGACGAAATGAAGCGGCGGAATCTGTTCATGTATCAGATCTGGGGTTTTGTTCCTGGTTCCGGCCCTGGCGGACAATGGCAGCAGCTTGGGTTGTCGCCTGAAACATCCCGGTTGTTTGAAGAGAAGCTCGGGGACCACTGGCTGGGCATGGATATGGGAGAGCAAGACGGACGCTATGTCATCGGTTATTCCAGCCAGATGTATCCGTCGTCAGCCGACCGCCGCCAGCAGTATCTGAATTTTCAAAGGCACGCGCAGGAAATCGAAGCAGAGTCGGGGAATAAAATGGCCGTTCTTACCGCGATCACCTACGCCCACTACTTCTTGAAGGAGGGGCTATACACGCTGGTTGGCTCCGAGGCGGCGCAGGAGCACCCCAATGGCCAGGTGTTCTACGCCTTCAACCGCGGGGCGGGAAAACAGTACGGAGTTCCCTGGTTCGGCAACGCCTCGATTTACAACCGTTGGGGAGGAAAGAGCTACGGCGGCGCCGGGGGCGCGAGAGGCGGCCCAACCAAGGGAACCAGCCTGGCCCTGCTCAAGCGTCTGCTTTACAGCCACATCCTTTACAACTCCATGGTCGTGGGATTCGAGAACGGTTGGTTCGAGGGTGATCAATTGTCACCGATTGGCCGCATCCAGCAGTCGGCCCAGAAATGGGTCCGGGAAACCGGCCAGCCCGGCGTGATGCAGACGCAGATTGGTCTCATGACCGATTTCTACGCCGGTTGGTGTTTCCCGAGTTACGACAACATCCTGTATCGGGTATGGGGGAATCTGCCGTACGGACCGGGAGACTATCTCGCCAACAATGTCCTTGGGATGGTGTACCCGGGATACCAGGACTCATCGTTCTTCCATGATGAGAGAGGGTTCGCCACCGCGACGCCCTACGGCGACTCGGCCGATTTTCTCCTGAGCGACGCGCCCGGGTGGTTGCTGGAGCGCTATCCCATATTGGTCGTGGCGGGGGAACTTTCCGGAGGGGCGGAGGTTCGCGACAAGCTGCAGGCGTATGTCGCTCAGGGCGGAAAGTTGTTTATCACCGCGGGCAGCCTGCGGAATCTGCCCGGAGGTTTGGCGGGCATTGAAAGCGAGGGGCGCGCCATGCGCTTCAATGGTGACCAGCAGATTTCCGTCGGAGGGGACTCGATTACCGAGGGGCAAACCTTCGAATTGATGCCGCTCCAGGCCCCCTCGAGCGCGCGGATTCTGGCCAGGGCGGGAAGCACGCCAGCAGTGGTCCAGACGCCGTTTGGCAAAGGGCTGGTGACGGTGTTTGCGAGTCCATTTGGCTTGGGGGCGGAATCCGCCGCAAAGGAAACCATCGTGCGGGCTGAAAACACACCGCTGCCCAATCCCTATCCTATTCTGCGCCACGTCCGGGACATTCTCGATCAGGCGTTTCAGAGCCAGAAACTGTTCGATGCCGGCGACGGGCTGTCATTGATTGTCTGCCGCCGGGGAACAGGCGACTACACGCTGGGAATCGCCAATAACTCTTTGGGGGAACTGCCATTCCGCGTCGTCTCGCACGTCGGTGCGATCCAGGCGGTTGATGAATTGCCGCTCGACCAGTCGGAAAAGCAGGCCGCCGGCTACTTGCCGGAAGGCTTTGAGAACGCAAAAACCGGCATGAGCGGGAAAGACACGATCGCTGGCGCCGACATCCGAATCTTTCGCGTTCGCGTGCAGGAGTCAGGAGTGGAGGAAATCGCCCACTCCGCTCCTCCGCCAAACCCGACAAATCGCTTCCTCCCTTTGCGTGGCATGAATCCAATCAAGGACGAAATCCTCCTGCGTCCGACTTTCTTCCAGCATTTCGACGGAGTTGCGGTGGATTGGAAGTACGTGGCCAACCGTGAGCAGTCCGCGCTCAAACAGGAAGCCGGCTGGATTGGCCTGCAGAAAGTGCGGATCGTGGTGGACCTGACCTCGGGTGTGAACCTCTTTCCGGATCTCAGGTTGGTGAACAACATTGGGCCTGAATACGAGCGGAGCATGGCGTCCATCCGCGAGGTCGTGGAGAAGATGGGAATTCTGGGCGCGCATGACCTGATTGTTCCGCTCCAGAGGTTTGTCGAGAACAACATCTCGCAACAGGCCACCTGGAATGGGTTTGACACGTCCATGCGCGAGATTTGCCGTGAGGCGGAGGCGCGCCATATAACGGTCCACCTTCGACTGGCGCCGGCCCGGCCGCCACGAGATATCAACGAGGCGATCCAATTCATCAATCGGGTCGGCGCGCCCAATCTGCGGCTGGCGCCAAGCACCGCGCTCCTCCTCGCCGCAAAGACGAGCCCGCGGGAAATCGCGGATGCGCTGAAGGATCGCTTGGGCCTGTGGCTGGTGAGCGCGCCGTCGCTCGACGTTGCCGGCAGGCTGTGGAACGCCTGCGGTCCCATCGCGGGATCGAATCACGAGGAAGAACTGGCGGCTCTGCTGCGCCTCAATCCCGATGCGCCGGTCCTGGCCGATGTGCCATACGAGAACCAGGATCAGGAATATCTTGACGCTGTCGCGCTCGACCGCATCCTGAAGCCGTAGCTGTCCGCCAACCAACTCGAAACGATGAACACCCTGTTTCTGGCTCCAATATGAGAATGAGAAAACGAGCGATCCTTGCCGGCCCGCGCGCCCTCGAACCGTCGGCGGCGCGAAAAGCGCGCATTTTATCCCTGCCCATGCGATCCCGGGCGCGTGGCGACTTTTGCGGGGGGGCCGCCCCATTGATTTGGAGCATGGTGGCAACCGTGTTAGCCGCGGTGATGCGGGAGCAGGAGACTGTGGATGTGAATTTGCGGAACACGACCCTCAAAGCCCGCGGCCGCCACGATCCCTGCGTCCTGCCGCGCGCCGCGCCGATGGTTGAGGCGATGGCCGCCCTGGTGCTGGTGGACCACGCCCTCCGCCAGCGCGCCCAATGCGGCTGACACGATTTCGCATTTTGGGTTTCCCCTCCTAATCCTACTCCTAATCCAGTCCTCCTCGTCCCAGGCCCTCCTCTCATCTTGAAACGCGACAACGCCAGCCCCTTCAACCATGACAAAAACGACCCCAATCATTAGCGACTTCATGGGGAGCGCGCGCGCCCTCGCGTGCAGTGTTCGGCGCCCTCGCCGAACACACGTCTCATCAGGGGAGCGCGACCAGCCCGCAAGCATGCGGGCCAGCCCTCTGTTGTTCTGACTTCTCGGTCGCCTCCGTCGGCGTCTCGCCGACGGAATCTGCCGTCCGAAACGGCCCCACCCTTTGGGTGAATCCCAAAGTCAGCGCCAACGGCGCGTTCTCATACCAGCTTGGGGCAACGCCCCAGATTCCCATTCGCAAACACGCCAAGGGCTGAAAGCCCGCCCCATCAGACGCAATGAGCCGCGCCGTTGGCGCTCGTGGCGTATTGGTCAAGCCGCACAACCAGGGAGACGCCTATGGTAGCGCAGGTTTCCAAAACCTGCTGTGCCGCCGATTTCCGAATCGGCATCCCTCAGGCGGGTTGGGAAAGCCGGTCCGGCGTGAGCAACGGCTCCTGCTTTCTTGCGACTTGGCGTCTTTGCCGTCTTTGCGTTCAAAACGCGAGGCTCGCGAATCTCCAAACGAATCGGTCGGGGCGCTTCGCCCCGCCGCTCCTCAGCAAAAGTGTCGCCATTTTCCCCTTGCTTCACCACAGGTTTTCGGGGACAGTTGAATATATGCCGAACCCCACTCACCATCAAGTCGAAGCCGCCTGGCGGCTCACCGTGGAATCCTGGCTTGTCTGCCAGGGCCTGATCACGCTCCGGCCCGACAAAAACCCAAACGTGTCAACCCGTTTTCCAAAAAATTGGTCTCATAATTAACTTTGCACCACAAATGGCGAAAGGAAGCTACTTTGTTTTGGTTCTGTCTTTGAGCGCGATCCTGTTCTCGGCTCCTGTAGTGGCGGGTGACACAGGACAACTTGATCGAGCCGTAAATGCGGTTACAAATGCCTTGCCTACTGGATGGACTCTAGCGCAACGCAAAACCAATGAAATTCCGTACGGACACCATTGGGACCAAAATTACACCGGACCGAAAGGTCTTCTTCTAATTGTGAGGGGGATTCGACCGGTGAATGCCGAGTTTGCGGATGCAAATGACAAATGGCGTCCGGTTCACGTTGCAACGGAATCACTTGAAATTTGGTTGATGCCGGGCAATTATAGCGATTCATCTTCTGCGTGGTCGTTCCTCAAGCGACCGATTCAGCCAACAGTCGTTCTTAATCACGACCTGATTAAGGTCTATGCAAGGCCATCGCACCTGCTTTTGCCTGAGATAGATTTTAATGATCTCCTGTCGAAATCTACCGGTGTGAGGTGGCCTGACTCCCCAGGCAATGATCCCGAATTGCTTACCTGGAAAGACTGGCAGCTAAAATTGAGGAAGGCTATAGAGAAGGAGTTTGCCAAATGAGCATTTGACACTGCACACTGTGAAGGGGTCGGAGAAAAGTGACAGCGTCAAGCTGTTGTCACTTCTCACTATTTGCACTTTTTGAAATTGCCTGGAACTTGGCGTGAGGAGAACGACCCCTCAAGCGCTGGAATCACAGCATTTTGGATCTGAGTGAACAGGGGCGCGGCATTTTGAATTCAGAGTGAGAACAGGGAATTGGGACTTGAGAAGGTGCGGTCGCCGCGAATGCGCAATCGCGCGGCGGGCTTTATCGCTGTCCACGTTGTCCACGTTGTCCATGTGTGTCCATGTGTGTCCGTGTGTGTCCATCTCTGGCCGCACCAGTCAGCGCGAATTCAAGTCAGCGCGAATTCAGAAACCCCCAGCCCGTTCTGGCGACTTTGCGCTTCCCGCGCCTTTGCGATTAGTCAAACGGCGCGACCGAAATCGTGACTCTGAGCCATTCGTGTTCACTGGCGAAATTCGCGCGCCATCGCCGTGTGCTCAATGGCCGGCCCGGCGAGGCCAATCTCAACGCAGCCGCAAAGGCTTGGATACGTAAGAATAACGGCGGGCCAACGGGAGCAAATGCTCCGGCTTTCTCGCGACTTGGCGTCTGCCGTCTTTGCGTTCAAAACCCGATTTTCGCGAATCTCCATAAAAATGTGGCCGCTGCCTTGCACGTCAACATTCCGGCGGCAAACCCGCGTGATCAGGCTATGGAAATATGCCGCCATTTCCAGAACCGTCGGGAAAATGTCCAGTTCCGTTCCGCAAGTCCTTTACTGCCAGGCAGTTACGAAGCCGCAAGGCGACTTTCCCCACTCCTTCTGACACACTCGCCAATTCACTGATTCACTGACTCACTGATTGTTCTGACGGCTCCCTGACGGCTTCCTGACGGGTCGGACCTCAACCACAGCCCATTTTTACGGGGGTCCTGACGGGTTGACGGCTCAAAACCCCTGGAAGCCCCCCCCCTTCGTGTCCAAAAGAAGACCAGCAAGCCAACGACTTCGCGATCATGCGGCTCAGGATTCGGAATCATCAGTGCGGCGGGAGAATCAGCCCCAGCCACTGGTAGCCGCCGAAAATCCAGATCACCGCCCCCACCGCGATGTACGGGCCGTACGGGATGCGGCTCGACCAATCCTTCTTGTTCAGAACGATCAGCGTGCCTCCGACCATGGACCCGATGACCGAGCTGATCGTCAGCGAAAAAAACACCGCCGGCCAGCCCAGGAACGCCCCGATCGCCGCCATGAAAGTCACGTCCGCCGGGCCCATCGCTTCGCGCGGCAGGATGATCCGGTCGGTCTCCACTTCCAGCCATTTGATTCCTTCCGGGTCGTACGAGTCGCCTCCAATGTTCAGGCTCTCCGCGGTCAGCCGGACGGCGGCGTCGGCGTAGCACCGGTCAATGAGTTCCGCGCGCCGCGCCTGCAATGCGATGGCGTCGGCCTTGCGATAAAACAAATCCTCGTAGGGGATTTCCTCGGCGGGCAGCTTGACGGAGTTTTCCGTGAAGCAAATCCGGGAAGCCGGCGGCAACTCCATTTTTTGCCGTCCGAAAAGCAATTTTCCCAGGCGCAGGATGGCATAGACCACCCCCGCGCCGACGGCCATGCCGAGGAAGCTGTCAACCAGCCCCGCGCCGCGCGAGACGAGGCGCGAAAACTGGGGGAAGTTCAAGTGCGTCCCCGGCGCCAGAAACGAACAAAGAAGTCCCGCCGCCATCCCCCCGAAGGTGATTTGGTCCGGGATGATCAGGTGCTCGAAATCAATGAAGCTGGCCGCGATCAGACCGGAGATCAGCAGACAATAGACCAGCGGCAGGGCCGGGGAGACATGCCCGAATCGCATCCAGCAGGCGGCGAAGGCCGTTCCGGTGAGCAGTTCCACCCAAAAATAACGCGCGGAGATGGGGGCTTTGCAGTGAGCGCACCGCCCGCGCAGCCACAACCACGTCCCCAGCGGGATGTTCAAGTGCCACGGAATGGAATACCCGCAATGCGGACAATGGGACGCGGGGCGGACGAGGCTTTCCCCGCGCGGCAGCCGGTGAATGCAGACGTTGAGAAAGCTGCCGACTATGCAACCAAAAACAAACGCCGCCACCGTCCAAAAATGAAACGGGACCTGCTTCCAAATTGCGGGGTCAGCCATAAATATTTTTCCGCAGCGCCTCGCGCATGATTTCCACCGGGGCGGCCCGGCCCGACCACAGTTCCAGGGCGGCGGCGCCCTGGTGGAGCAGCATGCCCAGGCCGTTGGCCGTCTGGCAGCCCATGCTCTTGGCCGCCCGCAAAAATGGGGTTTCCGCCGGACGGTAGATCATGTCGTATGCCCGTTTGGGGCGGCTGGATTTCATCCAGTCCAAACCGACCGGCGGCGGGTCATCCGCCTTGAGTCCCAGGGAAGTGGCGTTGATCACCACGTCGGCGCGGTCCGGCATGAAACCCGGCGTGATGGACGGGAACCGCGCGCCGACCTCGGCCATCAACCGCGTCGCCTTCTCCACCGTGCGATTGACGATGAACAGGCTGCCCACGCCCTCCTGCGCCAACTGCAGCGCCGCCGCCCGCGCCGCGCCGCCCGCGCCCAGCAGAATCACCGTCGCGCCGCCCAACTCCGGCCATTGCAAATCTTCCTTCAGCGAACGAACCAGGCTCCCGGCGTCGGTGTTGTGGCCGCGACTGCGGACCTCGGTGATCTCCTCCTCCGGCAGGCGGCCCAGCGGCGCCCAGTCTCCGTCGGGCCGGCGGGTTTCAAAGACAACGGTGTTGACCGCGCCGAGCAGTTTTGCCTTTTCATCCAGCGCGTCCACCAGGTTCAGGGCCGCCGTCTTGTGGGGGAGCGTCAGGTTCAGGCCGATGAACCGCATCGCTTTGGCGCCGTGGATGGCGGCGGGCAAATCTCCCGGGCGCACTTCGGCGGCCAGATACCGCCAATCCAGACCGAGCGCCGAAAACCCGGCGTTCTGCATGGCGGGCGAGGCCGAATGCCGAATCGGATGGCCCAGCACGGCGCAATAACGCGTGCTGGCGGATATAAGCTCCATTGGGCCGCCGGACATGCGAGGATTATACGGCGTCCGCGGGGCGGGAGCAATCAAAGAGCCGCGCGGGAATGGGCGCCGGGGGAAATGGCCAGATCTCCTTTCTCGTCGGTGCGGATGCGGATGGCTTCGTCCACCGTATAGACAAAGACCTTTCCGTCGCCGATCTTCCCGGTTTTGGCGGAGCCGAGGATGGCGTGGAGCGCGCCGGGCAGATCGGTGTCACCCAGCACGATTTCAATCTTGATCTTGGGCAGGAAATCCACCGTGTATTCGCTGCCGCGATAGATTTCCGTATGGCCCCTCTGCCGCCCGAAACCCTTGACCTCGCTCACCGTCATGCCTTCGATGCCGATCTCGCCCAACGCATCCTTGACCTCGTCCAATTTGAAAGGTTTGATAATCGCTTCTATTTTTTTCATACACGGCACAGCGCGGTGTGGACACTGCGACAAGGCATTAAGCACCGGGGATGCCATCGCCCCAATTTTTCCGCAAATTCCGCCATTTTCCTTGTTTCCAGCGCGACAGAGCAGGAGCGGAGAAGAGGAGGCCGGAGGGGGATGTCGTTTTTTGCCCACACCCGCTTTTTTTGACCACAGGCCGCGAGCCGCAAGTGGCTCCCTGGCAAGGCCATTTCGGCCAGAGCTTGCCATGCCCGGGTCGCAATTTTGTTCTCGATTGCCATTCAAGCCCCCCGGCGGATTGGCCGATATTACTTCAGAGCGCACAGTGGGGTTGATTGTCTCTGGGTCAGGACTGCGGGCGGGTGGATTTGCGGCGGATCGAGACCTTGCCAGTGTGGCGGATTTTATGACAGACAGTTACAGATGAAGTCGCATCATCAATTGCACGAGGATGTTCCCTATCCGAACCTGGAGGGCGGGCCGGGGGAGCGGGAAGCCCTTTTGGAAATCTCGAGGGAGGAGTTGGAAAGCCAGTTGGAGGAACGAAACCAGGAACTGGCCAAAACCCTTTCCCTGCTCAAAGCGACCCTGGAAGCAACCAAAGACGGAATCATCGCGCTGGATGCGTCGGGCAAGGTGATTTCATGCAACAGCCGATTCGCCGCCATTTGGGCCTTTCCGGCGGAGATGCTCGCACGGGCGGACAACTCCGAAATGGTGGCTTACGTGGCCCGGCAGGTCAAAGACCCGGAGAAATTTATCGCGCGGACGCAGGAAGCGCGGTTTACCCTGGAGGAAGAGGCGTTTGACACCCTCGAACTCAAGGACGGCCGCATTTTGGAGCGCCGCATCATGCCGCAGCGGATTGACAACCGGTGCGTGGGCGTGGTGGTCAACTTCCGAGACGTCACCCGGCGCAAGCGGGCCGAGCGGGAATTGCGCGACACCCAGGCCTTGTATCACTCCTTGGTGGATCAAATGCCCAGCGGCGTGTTCCGCAAAGACGCCCAGGGGCGTTACGTCTTCGTCAATGCCGCCTTTTGCCGGATCACGGGAATGCCCGCCGATCAAATCCTGGGCAAAACCGCGACCGAACTGATCCTGTGCATGAGGGCCGCCCA
>JBEKAN010000291.1:0-6226 GCA_050015895.1 Verrucomicrobiota bacterium | reverse complement strand
GGGGTTGGGGGTTGGCTTCCACAAATCCGAGACGACGTTGGTGTCGAGCAGCCAGTTCATTCGTCCAGGCAGGCCGGCAGCTCCAAACCCTTGAGTCTTTTGAAGTGGGCGACCAGCGACAGACGCCGCCGCGGTCTTCTGCCCAGACGAGCGCGCAAGGCGGGCATGCCCAACTTGAGGGACTGGCGGATGACGTCGGCCTGGCTGAGTTCGGTCTCGAGGGCCGTGGCGGCAAGGTCCTGGGCGAGGGCCGGAGAAGCCGGCACTGGAATGGTGGTAGCGCGTTTCACAGAGAAATCATAACATTATGCGGAAGGCGTTGAAAGCGGACATGAGGCATTCCTGAACGCCCTTTGTTCCGGGGAGCTTACTCGCCTTCGGCGGGGGTCCAGGTGTCGTCTGGGTCGAAGGTGGTGATGGCGGGGGCGAGGGAGGGGGTGTTGGGGCCGAGGTTTTTTTGCCAGACTTTGCCCTGCTGATTGACCATGAAAGTCATGACGCCGGAATTGCCCCATTCCTCCGGCCATGCGACCAGGGCGAAGCCGGCCAGCATGTGGCCGTTGATGATGTAATTATATTTGCCGGCGGGGGCGTGGGAACCCTGACGGGTGAGAATCTTGAAGCAATAACCGCGGTACGGGGCCAGGTTCTCCCCCATGATCTTGGTGGCATGCTGGTAGCCCTCCTCGCGCGCCTGGGCGATCAAGGGGCCAAAGGGACTGAGCGGCTCTCCCGGCTCGGTGCGCCAATAGAGGCCGTCGTGGGTGTTGGTGGCGCTGCGGAGGTGTTGGGCGTATTCGAGCACGCCGTCGGCGTTGCGGGGCTGGCTGGCGTATTCGCGCTGGGCGTCCACATAAGCATGGCAAACGCGGATGGCGGCCAGTTCGTCCATGCCGACCCGGCGGTTGAGGATTTCCTCCCTGCCGGCCTCAGTGTCGAAAAACCACTCTCCGCCCTGGCGGGCCAAAGGAATGGGGAACGGCCACGAGTCAACACCAATTTGCAGCACGATGTTGGAGTCGGACCGGCGCACCTGATCCACCTTCTCGGTCACCCGCCGCACGAAATTGGAGAACGAATTGCCGGCCTGCACGGCATCCGGGGAAACCAGATCGCGGCCCGCCGGGCCGAAAAGCGCGCGAACCGCATTGGTGTCCCTTGCCTTGGCGGCGGCCACCAGCGCGGCCACAGCCGCGTCAGGCGAGGCAAAACTGGGCCGGGGCGATGAGGCTGGCGCAGCCACGGCCGCCTGCGGGGAGAGGGACCCCTGCCAGCCTCCGCCGGCAAGGTCGGAATTGGACGCGCATGAGAACCCGGCCAGCAAGAGCAAGACCGGGGCGAACCGGGCGCCGGATTTCAACTTGTCGAAGATCATTTGTTTGTTTCTTTGTTCCATTTTACTGACGACCTCCTCCCTCACCGCCTTCGAGAGGCACCGGCCGAGGCGCCGGACGATCCTGAGAATCCTGACGGGGCGGACGGAGCCGAGGGTGCTGAAATGGAGCCGCGACTTTCAATGCCACGGGCGCTGGAGGCGTGGGCCTCGGATGAGCTATCCGGGCCGCCAAACGCGCTGACGCTGGATGACGCACGAGGCGCGGGCGAGGGGCGCGTCTCGACGGGCGGCCGGGTTTCCACCGGAGGCCGAGTTTCCACAGGAGGGCGAGACTCGACGGGGGGCCGGGTTTCGACAGGAGGCCGGGACTCAACCGGCGGCCTAGACTCAGTTGGGGGACGGGACCCGATCGCCGGTGGGTTTTCGCGCGGGGCAGGCCCCGGCCGGAGGCCTTCCATCGGAGCGGGAGTGGACGGGGCGGTGACGCGGAGGGAGGGACGAAATGTGTCGCCGAATCCGCGATCCGCGCCGCGTGACGCGCCGGGGGAGAGGCGCGGCGACGGTTGCCAGAGCGGAACGCCGCGCGGCGCCAGGCGACCAGCCGGCGGACGCCGCCACCAATCGCCCGGCCGCAGATGGCCCGGCCCCCAGGCGATGATGTGGTGATTGCGCCAGTCCCAGTCGTATCCGAGCCAGAGGCCGACGGGGAAGCCGACTCCGAACGTGCAATAAATTCCAGGGTCGTCATAGATGGTGTCCCACGGATAACTGGGGACGTAAATGACATCGGGGTTGGCGGGCTCGATTTCGATGGTTCCATTGTCGGCGACGACGTTTTCCTGGGGAGTGCTCGGCGGCAAATTTCCCTCCGCCTGGGCCTCGGCGCGGAGGCGCTGGATAGAATCCATGACATCCTGTTGCTGGTCGAGAAAAGCCGCGCCGACCTCGGTGGTCCAGGCCAGGTTGTCGTCCAGCCACTTGAGGACGGTGGGATAATGCGCCAGGCCCTGGATGCTGGGGTCCCACGGCTGCTGGTCGGCGGCGTTGACGTCGCCGCCCTGGGTGACGTAACGGTCGGCCAGGACAATTTGGGAGGGCAGTGTGGAGGCGGTGAAAATCTCGGCCAGCAAGGGATCAGGATAGAGGGCGATGGGCTTGAGCAACTGGTCCAGCGACTGGGGCGGCAGAAGCGCCGCCACCGGCTGGGACGCGGCGGTCATGTCCTGGGCGCGCGCCGGAACCGCGGCGCAGAGGAGAAGAACCAGCGCTGCTTGACAGATCAGCCTTAGTCTCATCATAAAAGAATGGACGGCACAAGGATACGAATTATTCATCGCACCGATGGAACAAGATGTTTCCGCCTGTGTCGGCAACCGGCGCGCTGGGGAGAGAATACGAGCAAGGCGGCGTTCCCGCAATGGGGTGAACACCCCATGTCCGGATGGAACCCGAGGGCGCATCTTCCCACCACCACCACTGGACTGAACGAGCCCCTCTCCCTGGCCCTCTCCCCGCTACGCGGGGCGAGGGAATTGGCAAAGTGCCTGGTGGTGGTTGCAAGATGCGCGCGGAACCCGAATGCCGGGAAAAAACGGCTTGCGCGGGGGGCAAAAGGTCGTTAGTTTGCGCGGCTCCAGTTGGGGTGGGTTGGTAGCTCAGTTGGTAGAGCAGTGCCCTTTTAAGGCATTGGTCCAGGGTTCGAGTCCCTGCCAACCCACCACTCTAAAAACCCGGTTTTACCTCGTAAAACGGGGTGAAAATCAGGTTTTCGGCAATCCGGTTCAATTCTGCCCAATGGGATGGAAAATGGCATATTGTAGCAAATTTAGCAAATCTGGAGATCGGTGAAACATCAGGGTGAACGCTTCCAGAGAACGCATTTGCGGCGGGACGAAGCCCGGCAACATCATGGCGGCCATGAACAACGATTTTCAATCGGCGGAACTGTGGACAGAGGAGAAGGCGGCGAGCTTTCTGGCGGTCAAGCCGCGGACCGTGCGCTTGTGGCGGCAGACGCGCGGGCTGCCCCACATACGGATCACGTCCAAAGTGATTCGCTACAGGAAGTCCGACATTGATGACTGGCTGGAGCGGCGGCGGGTCGCCATTGTTGCAGAGCCAAGAAGAAGGAGATTCCTCAGCCGAGCGTGAGAGTACGGGATGATCGGCGGGAGGCAAGTGAAGGGGGCAGACTCAGGCACCAGGAAGAAACAAGGGGGACCGTGAAGGGAGAGCGAAATGCTGGTGTCGCAGGCTCATACCTTGTCATTTGCTTGGGGTGCGTTTTGCGTGTTCAGACAATTTCTGGCTTTCCTCGCGGACAATGGCCATGGAAGTTTCAACCCATTCCTGCAAGGCTTTCCGAGCAAGTTCAGGGTCCGATGGGTTGCAGAGGTGCCCGGCGAAACTTGGCAGAGACAAAAAGTGCTGCCGAATGGGCAAAAGAACATTGCGCATAATCGTTTGCACTTCAGCGTGGGGAAGAACCACCCCCTTTCGCTCCTCGATCAGGGACTCCAGCAACTCCGCGCGGGCATTAGCCTCACGGGCCTGTGCCTCACGCAAACCGCCGCTCAATGCGCGAAACATGTCAAAGGCGGAAACGTTTACGCCGCGCTCAAACTTCACGCCGGCCAAGCGCAGGCGCCGGGCGAGGCTTTCCGGCGGTTCCCCCAATTCAACGGACCAACCATGCAGTGTGGCTTCGAGTTTCATGCCGGGTGGATAGAGATGGACGCTGGAGAGTCACAGGGAAGGGCGGCATTAGTGTGGGGAAGGCCGAGGAGGCACCTTGGCATTATCCTCGTGAAGGAGCGGCAGGACCATTTCAAGCCATTCTTCCAGGGCCAGGCGGGCGTGCTCCGGGTCGGTCGGATTGCACTTGATCGCGGCTTCCGAAGGCAGCGCCAAGAACCGACGACGGCACGGAATCAAGGTGTTGAGCAGGCTGCTTTCCAGATCTGATACAGGAGCCATATCGGCTTTGCGCGCCTTCACTTTGGCCTCCAGCAGAGATGCACGAGCAGTTGACTCACGGGTTCTGGCGGCCTCCAGAGGAAGATTGAGCGCGCGAAACACATCTGCGGCGGAAACAACGGTCTTGCGTCCAACGTCTATGCCGACGAGGCGCAGTCGGCGGGCGAGGGTGTCATACTTTTTGTGGAGTTCAACGGACCAGCGCCAGACGGTGGCCCGGAGTCTTTGCGCCTTTGGGCGAGGCGTACTTGTTTCAGCAGGTCGTTTGCGTGTGTTCATAGGGCACATTTGAAATTACTACTCCCAAATTGAAAACGCGGTCTCATGCAGCATGCACGCCAGTCCACTAACTAGCACCAAAAAGCCCGGCTTAGAAGATTCATTTTTTGGGTGCGAGGCGGGCCGGAAGGCGGAGGGGTGGAAACCAGGCAAGAAATCAACGGATTGTGAGTTTTTTCAAAAATTGGTCGCATAGTCGCAGACCGCTATCCATGTGGCTAACAAAACAACACACCGTTTAAGAGATTCCTTTGAAGAGGAGAAATGGCAAAGGGTGAATGTGGCATAAGTATCTGGAGGACAAAGACTTGTGACAATTCCAAAAGCAAAGAAGAGAGGCCGAACGACATGAGGCAGTGTCAATACTATACCACAGTCCCAAGAATCGGACAGCGGGGAAATCAGGCGGGAATGGCTGCGGAAATGGGGCTTCAAATGAGACCAAAACGAGTGCGAAAGCCAGCGACTCATTCATTGGTGGTGGGGCTTATCGCCGGCATGTGAGCAGAGCCATCGGGAAGGTCGGCAATCCGGCAAAGAAGGCCAAGCACAGGAGAAGGGGCATTGACTGGTGATGACGCCTGTTGCCGGCCTGTGAGCAGCCACACCGCGAACATCCGCGACCTGAGCTGCGTCACCACATATCGCTGCGCAAGTTGCGTCGTGGTTGTCAAACTTAAAATGTGGAATTTCCCCATCGCAAGTAATGTCGCCTCATAAGCCAGCATCCGGTTTTTCCGGTAGCCCATGATGAACATGCCCCGCTGGTCTGAAAATTCCATGAACCGCTCCGCCGCCAGCCGGTATTCTGATGGCTCTTCCCGTGTTGATTCCGATTCCAATTGCAATGGATCATTCACTGGGGTAGCTGCCTATCGGCGGCCTGTGAATAGACGCAGAGGGGACATCCGCGACCCGTCAAGGCAAACGAGTTCAAGGAGAACCTAAACTCAGATGGAGAACCAAAAGGATTGATTGACACAACTCACGACAGGGCAACAACTTGCAACATAAACGATCCAGACTGGAACAAAGAAATGGACCCATCCCACAAATGAGCAAAATCGGGGTGACGAAAATCGCACGGAAGATTTCGAAGGCTGGCAAAAATCGCGGGGAGAGCCTATACGCCAATTCACAACGAACGGAGATAATCAGTTGGCCCGATAAGCCCAGAAAAGCAAATTCGCTCGTTTTGTGGCGCATTCGAACGCCAAGGGAAAGCGAACGCCAGCGAGCGCGAGCGAATGTCAGGCGCGCGGAAGTGCTGGACGGTGTTTGCGTTAGTATGTTGGCGGCTGCGCGCGTTCCGCCGTCGCTCTGGCCGCCCCGCAGCCCTCCGGCCAGCCCGCGCGCCGTCTGGGGCAGTCGGACGCCAGGCTCCGGCGCGGGGACGCTTCCACTCGCGCGCAACGGAGGCGGGTTCCGTCAGGATGTTGGCCCGCATTTCTGTGGTTGGGGCAATCGAACGGTTTCTGCGCGCGCGAGTGGGGCGGAAAGGAAACCCCACAACCCAAGGTCAGAAATCCCCTTTGCCCGGGGAATTTCCCCATTGCCCGCCCCTTGGCCCGAAAGACAAAAGGCACCCGCCAGGCCAAACACCGACTCCAGCGCATGTCGTTTCCGGCTACGCTT
>JBEKAN010000290.1:0-6233 GCA_050015895.1 Verrucomicrobiota bacterium | reverse complement strand
GTTAAATCATAGACACAAGCGAAATCTAAATCCGGTGCCCCTTTTGTAGAAGAAATAACCTCTGTGTGCCCCGAAGAGCCGTCAGCCCGTCAAAACCCAGGGGAATTTCCGAAAGGCATTAACCTTAATCCAGCTTAATCCGGCTTAATCCACCTTAATCGTCTTGGGTCTGGAGGAGGCCGGCTTTAACGATAAAGTTGGTCGTCCTGTTTTCCCGCGGTTTCCCGCCCGCCTGCCGCCTGGCCGACAATTTGACTGGCTCTCTGGCCCTCATGCGATCCAGTGAACCACACTTGCTGATGAAAGTCAAGATGTAAATTCGATTTTTAGCCGAAAATGAACACAGCGCGGCCCGCCGCAACCGAAGGGAAGAGGGATGGAACATGGAAAAGGCCGGACAGATGTCAGGGGAATGACTGTCAGGGGAATAATCCGGAAATCGCATTTTCCCATTCCCTTGACAAAGAATGACGCGGATCACGCAGAAAGGGAGGGAAACCGGAAGCAGAAAGCAGAAAGCTGAAAACAGAGTGTCATAATTCCAAGACAGATCGGTCGGCAGGGAGTCCATTCCGCGATGGTTTGCCGTCATGACGCTCCCGCATAACCGGTTGCAGTGCAAAGTGTTACGCTTGAAACTGGATCAAGCGATTATCTGACCCCATGGATTGATGAGGCCCCTCTTGACACTATTAACGCTTGGCGTTATTATAGTCTGGTGATTTCGAGTTTTGCGTGCGCGGAGACGGCGCGGAGTCATCCATGAAAAGCAAACTGCTCAGCAACATCACACCGGGTGAAATCCTGGACGAAGATTTTCTCAAGCCGATGGCGATCACGCAATATCGGCTGGCCAAGGACATTGGGGTGCCGCCGCGCCGCGTCAACGAGATTGTCAAAGGCCGGCGGGCCATCACGGCGGACACCGCCTTGCGGCTCGGGCGCTACTTCCGCATGTCGCCGGAATTCTGGCTCAACTTGCAATCGCACTTCGACCTCGAACAGGAAGAGGAACGCCTGGCGGGCCGCCTCGACAAGGAAGTCAAAGTGTTGGCGGCGGCCTGAGATCGGTGAGCAGGCGCCATCAGAACCGAAAACAGAAAGATGAAAAAAGGCGCTTATTATCCCAGAACTGCTCCGTTGCCAGGGTGTCCACTCCGCGATGGTTTGACGGTTTCAGGCTCCTCCATAAGCACTTGCAGTGCAATCGGTTACGCTTGAGGTGGGGCAAAACTATAGTCTGACCCCGTTGACCGTTGAACGCCGAAAGCTGAAAACAGAGTGTCATAATTCCAAGACAGATCGGTCGGCAGGGAGTCCATTCCGCGATGGTTTGCCGTTATGACGCTCCCGCATAACCGCTTGCAGCGCAATCGGTTGCAGTTGAAATTGAATCGAGCGATTGTCTCACGCCTTTGTCTGCTTTGCCCTCTTTCAAACTATGGTTGACGCCGACTGCTCTATCATGTAATAAAGTAATCCGATATGAAAGGAAATCCTATGTCAACAAAAAAGAATATTAAGATCGAAAAGGGCGTCGTTCCCTCCGATTCCCCGCCAATGGGCACTCGTGAGGGTCCGCTCGTCTTTATCAGCCACGATACTCGTGATGCTGATCTGGCTGAAGCATTCGCTAATCTCCTAACTGATGCTAGTGGCGGAATGCTCAAATCCTTCAGATCCTCTGACCGCAAAGGAACTGCCGGGATTGAATTTGGTCAGGAGTGGTATAAGGCGATAATGACCAGCCTTGCCAAAGCGACAGATGTCGTTGCTCTCCTTACGCATCACAGCCTCAACCGTCCTTGGATTCTATACGAGTCAGGCGTTGCCAAGGGAAAACTGGACACGACTGTTTTGGGTGTCGCGATTGGAATACCCTTTGAGCAGACTCAGGCAGGACCATTTGCCCAGTTCCAAAACTGCGGAGATGATGAGGATTCAGTCACAAAGTTAGTAATGCAACTGATCAGGCGAAATCCGAATGCAGCTCCGCGTGATGAGGCAGTTCGGCTTCAGGTTCGCGCCTTTCGCGATAGCATGACGAACCTTTTGAAAACTCGAGGCAAAGCCGCCGAGCCCGGCCCGAAGATAGATGACGCTGTGATAGCCAGATTGTTTGAGGAGGTTAAAGTTTTGGTTCGAGACCTTCCCGAAAGGCTCCAAGGAACTGTACCAGATGCCCGTCGTCGTCGTCTCCGTCGGTTCCATCCAGCAATGATTGAGGAGTTTGCTCATCATCCGATGATCCGTGAACATGGGGGCCAGGGCCTACCGCTCCTCATCTATCTGAGCATGTTTCGAGAGGATTTTCCCTGGCTTTATGAGCTTGGGCTTGAGCTTTACCGCGCGATACAACGCGGGGACGAGAGGGAGATTGAGCGTGCTCAGTCTGCGTTTCGCGGAGCAACCGAGGCCATTTCGCAAGGGCCGATGTTCTTCGACCTTTTAGGGGGTGGTCCTGAAAACGAAGAGTCCTTTATGTTCTTGCGTCATCTGTCACATGATTTGGATAGATTCGCACGTCGGCGGGTCCCTCCCCCACCCGTCAGAAAGCCTAGCAAGCAAATGCCTGAAAAAGAGGATGCGACTGGCGCCTAACGAAAAAAGATAGCATTGACCGGAGTGGGCGCGGGGGGGGCCAAGGGGAGCGGAGCGTCAATGCTATCCTCGGTAGAAGGAGCCCGGTCACTTCAACGACAATCCAACGGGTCAAATCGCTTCCATAGAGTCAACGCCCCCCGGGCCTCAGGCAAGGTTCAATCGCCCTTACAGGGCTTTGGATTTTATCGGGCGTGGATACCCAGGCCGTTTGGCCTGGGCTGGTATGAAACGCGCCGTTGGCGCTTCCGCCTTCGCGCGGAGCTGTTCGGCGTGACAAGTCTACGGCGCGACAAGATGTGCGAAAATCGTCAGGCGGGTTTGGTCCCAAGGGGATGGGTCGGTGGCGGCGCTCAGCGGAGTGAGCGCCCTACCAGGGAGGCGGCATTGGTTCCAACTTGACGGCTCCCTGACGCTTCCTAACGGGTATTCTAACGGGTAAAACTTCAAAAATCCCCAATGTTTTCGCGGGTCCTAACGGGTTAACGGCTCCAGCCCCCCAAAGGGTGCCCTCCCGGCTGGAACCAGCGACCCGCCCTTGCCGTATTGCTGACGCCAGATGAAGGTTAATGAAGGCTAATCAAGGTTAATCAAGGCTAATCAAGGTCAATAAATGCCGGCGAAGCGGCGGGGATGGTGGGGCAACGCTGTCGAGCCGTGACTTTTTTCCAAGAAATCGAGTGGCTCGGCAGGAGCCTCGCCCTACCACAAAACCAGGTCGCTCCGGGCCTGCGCGTTTTCCAGCCCCCAGCGCAAACTGATTTCCAACACCACCTCCTACGTTTTTCATGGGGAAGAAATTTGGCTGGTTTGTGCCCGCCTGGTTTGATACGTTTGCCCTTATTATAAACAAAGCGAGATCTGCCCTCCCGATTGTGCCCGGCGCCGACGGGCCACAACCCGCCATCGCGTCGGATGGCGGGGCGGACCCGTTGGCATGGTTCGCGGGCATGATTGACCATTGTTACGATTTCGCCCAGGCGGCGCGGGCGGAGGGGCGGCCCATCGTGGGCATCATGTGCGAGTTCACGCCGCGCGAAATCATCCTGGCCGCCGGGGCCGTGCCGGTCTGTCTTTGCGGCGGCTCGGCGGCGACCATCCCCCCGGCGGAGCAGTTTCTGCCGGCCAATGTCTGTCCGCTGATCAAGTCCACCTTCGGCTATCACGTGATGGGCAACAACCCGTTTCTGAATTGGGCGGACGTGGTGGTGGCCGAGACGGCCTGCGACGGGAAAAAGAAGATGTTCGAGTTGATGGGCGCGACCAAACCGATGTATGTGCTGGAGCTGCCGCAAAAGGCGGATGACGCCGACGCGCTGGAACATTGGACGCGGGAGGTGGAAAAATTCAAGGAGTGGATGGAGCATCGGTATCAGACGCGCATCACGGAGGAGAAGCTGCGCGAGGCGGCCCGCCTGATGAACCGCGAGCGGGGCTTGCGGCGGCAACTGGCCGGCCTGCTGGCGCGCGACCCGCCGCCGCTGACGGGGCGGCAATTGATCGAGTTCAAGAGCATCATTTCGGGCGTCGAGGCGGACCTGCGGCAGTATGAGCGGGCGATCCAGCGGTTCGGCGGCAACCACGGTTCGGCGCCATCCGGCCCGGCGAAAATCCGGGTTCTGCTGACCGGGGTGCCCATTGTCCACGGCGCGGAGCGGGTGTTGGAGCTGATTGAGGACGCCGGCGCGGTGGTGGTGGCGATGGAGAACTGCACGGGACTGAAACCGATTCTGGAGGACGTGGACTTGGAGGAGCCGGACATCCTGCGGGCCATCGCCCGGAAGTATTACCACCTCCCTTGCTCAGTCATGACGCCCAACGCGCGGCGGTTCGACACGCTTCGCTCGCTGGCGGCGCAATACCGCCCGCACTGCGTCATTGAGCTGATCTGGCAGGCCTGCCTGACCTACGACATCGAGTCGTTCCGCGTGCGCGATCTGGCCGGGAAGGAACTGGGGCTGCCCTATCTGAAAATCACCACGGATTATTCGCCGTCGGACTCGGCGCGAATCTCGGCGCGCGTGGAGGCGCTGTTTGAGACGATTGGCGCCAAGGCGCAGTGAATGGATTGGCAGGACCAACCCCCACAAGAAAATGGACGTGTTCCTGACCAGCCCGTGGATTCCCGCCGAATGGATTCGCGCGCACGGGCTGTGTCCGCGCGGCCTCTGGGCGGCGGAGGATTTCCCGCGCGGCGCGTGGCCGATCTCCGAGGGCGTGTGCGCGTTCGCGGAGGCGGCGGCGCGGTTCGGCGGTGCGGGAACGGATTGCGCGGTGGTTTTTTCGTCGTCCTGCGACCAAATGCGGCGCGGGTTTGACGCGGCGGTTTTTGGCGGACAGCGCCGCGCCTTTTTGTTCAATCTGCCGGCGACGTGGCGGACGGCGGCGGCCGGGCGCGTTTACCGCCGCGAGGTGGAGCGGCTGGGGAAATTTCTCGCGGGCATCGGCGGACGCGCGCCGTCGCCGGAGAAGTTGCGGCGGGAGATGGCGCGCTCGAACCGGACGCGGAAGCGCCTGCTCCAGGCGGCGCCGGGCAGTTCCGCGCGCGGGTTCGCCGGGAGCGTGGCGCGCTTTCATTGGGACGGGACTTTTTCGCCGCCGCGGCGCGCCACGGCGACGAGCCGGGTTGCGCTGGCGCTGGTCGGCGGGCCGTTTCTGGCGCCGCACTGGAAATTGCTGGACGAGGTGGAGGCGGCCGGCGGGCGGGTCGCGCTCAACGCGACCGAAATGGGGGAACGGAGCCTGTCGCCGGTGTTTGAGCTGGAGGGCGGCGCGGACGGGGTGTTCGACGCGCTGGTGGGCGGCTATTGGGACAATATAGTTGACGTGTTTCAGCGGCCGAACACGCGGCTGTATTCCTGGCTCAAACCGCGGCTGGCGTCCCGCCGCGCGCGGGGCGTCGTGCTGTGGCATTTCACCGGCTGCGATCTGTGGCGGGCCGAGGCGCGGACGTTGCGGGAGACTTTTGGCCTGCCGGTGCTGCTGCTGGAGGCGGGCGGAGAACCGGGCGCCGCGCCGCGGGAGATCAACCGCCTCCAGGCTTTTGTGGAGATGCTCCGATGAACCTGGCGCCGCGCAAGTTGAACCTGGAGCAGTGGGACGAGCGCTACGAGCAGCTCCGGCGCGGCGGCCTGCGCCAGCCCTGCTACGGCGGGCCGTTGCGGCGTCATGTCGCGCGCGAAAAAGATTTTCGGCTGCAACAATTGCAGTTCGACAACTCGCCCGCCGCGCTGCGGCTGTGGAATTTTCTGCTGACGGAGAACCAGCGGCTGCGCCAGGCGCGAGAGAGCGGGGAGAAAATTGTCGGGGCGATGAAAGACCTGGGCACTGTGCCGGTGATGGCCTACGCGCTGCCGGGGGTGCGGGCGTTTTATCCCGACGGCGCGTGGTGGACGCCATGTCTGATGGAATGTAGTGACCATTTGCTGGTGGAGGCGGAGAGGATGGGGGTGGACGCGTCGTTCTGCCCGGTGCGCGCCATGCTGCCGGCCTTCGAGAACGGCGGGCATTTCCCGAGGCCGGATTTGCTGATTTGCAGCACCGGCGCGGTCTGCGATGATTTTTCCGCCATCGCGCAGAGGCTGGAGCATCTGGGGCATCCCATTCTCTGGTGGGAAATCCCGCGCCGCCGC
>JBEKAN010000289.1:0-6254 GCA_050015895.1 Verrucomicrobiota bacterium | reverse complement strand
ACATTGGCGTTGGAGGCGATGGTCCGCATGAGGGCGGGGTAATTGGTCAGCGGGGAGTCGTCCACACTAGAAACCGTCAGGTGCGCGTCGAAGCCCAGGATGCGGTCGCGCCATTCCTGATCCATGCCGCTCATCACGGCGATGACGATGATCAGGACGGCGACCCCGAGCATCACGCCGATGACCGAGATGACCGTGATGACCGAAACAAACGTCCGGCGCGGACGCAGGTAGCGGAGAGCCAAAAATGCCTCGAAGGGCAGCATCCGATTCAGGGTTTTGGCGCGGGGGGCGGATTGCCCAGATAGCGGACCGGCTCGCCAAAGCGGCCGTAATCAAAGCGGCTGATGGAATACTGGTCCGGGGGGATGACCCGCAGATAGCGGTATTTCAAAATCACGACCCCATCCTCGACGGCCTCCGGCACGCCATAGACGATGGCCAGGCTGCCGGGGCTGGCAAACTGTTCGGCCGAGGCGAGGTCGGCGTCCGGGGCCGCGCGGCGCAGGACGATCTCCGTGCGGAAAAGGCCCTCGCCGCGGGGCGAGACGCTGAGTCGCGCGCCGCCCCAATGAGAATCCTGCTCCCAGTCGAAATAGCGCTGCTCGAAAGTGGTGACGGCGTGGATGAGGCCGTCGGGGCCGTTGGTGGCCCGGGCGGATTGGATGACGCCGGCCCAGCCGACGCCGATGTTGGTGTAGAGATCGGGGTTGCGGCGGATGTCGCCGGGATAAACGTCCAGAATGTCCCTGGCGTATTCCAGGCGCTCCGGTTTGCTGGCCGGACGATAGATCCCGTTGGAACTGCACGAGAAAAGGCAGGGCAGAACGGCCAAGGCCAAGGCGGTGAAGCGATTCATAAATATCCTTCTCATTCAGGCAACCCCAGCGCGCACCCCGGCGCGACCGACCGCCGCACGGAGGCGACTGGCGTTGACGGGGGGAGATTACCGCATCGCGAGCCGGGTTTCCATCTATTTTTCCGCGATTACGCGCGGCGGCGCCCCCACTTGAGATAAGCGAAAAAACCAACGGCCAAAATCACGGCCTCTGCGAGCATTAACGCGGCAACTTGACGCCGATCATATTTCTTCTGAGCAACTTGAGTCCCGTTCGCCCTCATCGGCTGACCAACTTGAGCCGTGTTGGTTTTCGTCTTCTGAGCAAGTTGCGCCGCGTTTGCCTTCATGATCTCCTGCAGGCTCATGCCTGGGGTGATGTGCTTATTGGCTTTCCCCATCTCCGCAGCCAGGAAATCGGCCGCTTTCTTTTCTGCGCGTGCCACCTCGTTTGTGTCGCCTGATCTTCGAGCCTCCACTTGGTCGTTGAACAAATCTGCCCATATTTGCGCATTACTGAGCATCTCCGCCCTCGCTTGCTGATAAGCCGGGCCAACATCTCCTGGAAGCGACACAGGCGGGGCCACAATGGTGGGCGGTGACAGGCGTGGCTGAACTAAATCTGGTTTCCTCTGCAATTAGACTGGAAAAACGTCCTCCAGAAGAAGTCGGTTGACGTGCTCAAAATTGGGGCCACTGGGAGTTTGCTTGATCAAGGCGGCCACATCAGGCGGCAAAACAACCCCTTTGACTCGCTCAGGTTCATAGAGACATGGGCCAGAAACTATCTTGTTGAGGCATTGGACGATAACAAACGGCGCCACATCCTGAACGACATGTGCCACATCAACTTCCGCCTGCGTTCCTCCGAGTCGGGGCGGATGAACATCCCTCAGAAGCAATTGCTCTTCATTTGACAAATTCTGCCACAGATTACTGGATATTGGATCCGGATGGACCCTCAATATGACTATCATCCCGTACAAATTTTTTATGTCAGTGAGTTCAAACATCCACGAGCCGGAATCGCCCGTTTCCAAGCCCTGGCGGCTCTGAAGCCTGTCCAATTGCTCATTATATTGCCGCAAGAGGTCTGTGCAAACCGACCGCAATCCCGGGGTGAGGTTCGTGTCATTCAGCAGGGTTTTGAAATGCTCGATCTTTTGCAAAGTCGCTGTTTCCGGGTCGCTTGGCTGTTTGACTGAGTTTGTTCCTTGTCCAAGCGCAACCGCCTCATTGACAGTGGGATGGACGGGATTGGCCGAATCCGCGTTGGGCTGTGGAATCCCTCTTGGAAGCAAGGGAGCAAGAGGCGCTGGCGGCGCCGGCAGCCTGCCTGGTGGGTTTGTCGCCTGGCCGCGAACGCGCCCAGTGAAAACCACACCCAGCCACAGAGCAATCAACAGCCACCCGAGTCCTTTGGACCCGGCGACCCGTGCCCGCGCAACCAGACCCGCCGCGCTCCCACGACTGATCCTTGTGGAAATCACTGTAACGTATAAGACGCCCGCTTTTGGGAAAAGTGACAGAAGTTTAATGCGCAAAAGAGGCGGCTGAGAAGCGAGACGGCGACAGGGTCGTTTCAAATCGCCTCCTCCGAACAACCGATCAATGAAATATTTCTCCTTTTGTCACGTCGCCGGGCACGTCCAGGAGTTGGAGGCTGGAAATCGTCCGCAATGTGTTGGTGTCGGAGAATGTCCAGACGACCTGCTTGGAGGGGGTGACTTCGATCATCTGCGGCGCTTTGCCGAATTGGCCGTGGCCCAGCCAGTTGGCAAAAACGGTGTCGCCGTTGGGCAGCCGCTGAAACCCCGCGACAAACTTGATGCTGACGCCGGGGATCTCGTCTCCCCGCACCTGCCAGACGGTCTTCCCCTGCGGGTCCACCTCGAAAATCCGCGAGCCGCCCTCGGCGTCGCCGCAGGAGACGAGGGTGTTTCCATTGGGCAGACGGCAAACGCTGTGGGGGCGGCCGGCGGCGGGGATTTCGCGCACGACGCGGCCCTGGGAATCGTACTCCTTGACGACCTGCGCGTTGTAGTGCGCCACCAGGTAATTCCCGTTGGGCAGGCGGCGGGCGTTGCGCATGTAGCCGGAGCCTCCATCGGCGCCTTCCGGCAGCAGTTTGATTTCTTTGACAATTTTACCGGAAGGACTGACTTCCAGGAGCCGCCCGGCGTTGCATTCGCCGATGAAGGTGTTGCTGTCGGGCAGGCGCTGGCAGGCGTAGATTTCGCTTTGGGATTGATAGTCGAAGACGACCTGATTGGAGCGGGTGACCTCCCGCGCGCCGTGGCCGGTGGTGAAAAGAAAATTTCCGCCGGGAAGAACCCAAACATCGTTGCAATTGGGGGCCGGCCACTCCCACTGAACCCGGCCTTCGCGCGAGAAGAGGAAGACTTTGCCCCCGGTGTAGTCGGCGCAGAGGAACGGATGCGCCAGGCCCTGCGGCGCGTCAGCGGGGGCGGGGGCGGAGGTGTTTGGCCGCTCTCCCTGAGCTTCGGCCACACTTGGAAGCAGTGGGAGCGAAAGCGCAAAAGCGCACACAAGAAAGCTCGGTTTCAGCATGGACAAATAGGTTTTGGCCGAGCAGGCAGGAACCACCTTTGCGGGTTACGGACGGGCTGGGGCGGGGGCGGATTTGGCGGCGCCGGAGGGCTGCATGGAGACCTGGGTGGCGGTCTTGGGACGCTCGCCTTTGTGCCACCAGAGAACCAGCGCGCAGGCGATGAAGATACTGGAATAGGTGCCGGTGATGATGCCCACCAAAAAGGTGAAGGCGAAGTCCTTGATGACGCCGCCGCCAAACTCGTAGAGACACGCGGTGGAGAGGAAGACGGTGCCGGATGTGATGATGGTGCGGCTGAGAGTCTGGTTGATCGCCTTGTTGATGATCTCGCGGAAGGTGCCGCGCATGGCCAGCTTCAAATCCTCGCGGATGCGGTCGAAAATGACGACTTTGTCGTTCAGGGAGAAGCCGATGATGGTGAGGACCGCGGCGACCATGGGGGCGCTAAGCTGGCGGCCGGAGATGAAGAAGATGCCCAGAGTGACGAAGATGTCGTGGATGACGGCCAGAACAGCGCCGATGGAGAAGGAGAATTCATAGCGGAAGGCGACGTAAAGCAAAATTCCGAGGAGGGCCATGAAGGAGGCGATGACGGCGGATTTCTGGATTTCCTCGCCGACCGAGGCGCCAACGGAGTCGTTGCCGATGACCTTGAAACCGGCGTCGGGAAAGGAGGTCAGGAGGGTGTTGGTGACAACGCCGGCGGAGCCTTCCGCCGCCACGACATTCAAAGTTTCGGCGCCGGCGCCCCGTTGATATTGGAGTTGCGTCTGGCCGACCTTGGCGTCAAGGGCGGGGCGCAGTTTGTCGAGGTCCACCCGGTTGGTAAAGCTCATGGTCACGGAGTCGCCCCCGGCGAATTCCGGCCCCATGATGTTGTTGCCGCGATGAATGCCCCATCCGATTCCGGCGACGATGACGATTGCGGAGAGGAGGTAGGTGACCCGGGTAAGCTTCATAAAATCCCATTCGGGATTTTTGATGATGTGCAACATGCTCACCTTGTTGAGCCAGCCGCGGTTGAGGAGGAAATCGAAAATGAGGCGCGTGACGACCAGGGCGGTGAAGAGGCTCAAGGCCACGCCGATGGTGAGGGTGACGCCGAAACCCTTGACCGGCCCGGTGCCCATGTAGATGAGGATGATGGCGGAAATGAGAGTGGTGGTGTGGGAGTCGAAAATGGTGCCAAAGGCGCGGCTGTAGGCGGCGGCGATGGCCCCCCGCATGGACTTGCCCAGGGCCATTTCCTCGCGCAACCGCTCGTAAATGAGGACGTTGGCGTCCACCGCCATGCCGACGGTCAGGACAATGCCGGCGATGCCGGGGAGGGAAATGGTGGTGCCGATGGAACACATGATGCCCAGGGAAATGACGAGGTTGAGAAGCATGGCGAAATCGGCCAGGAGTCCGCAGCGATGGTAATAAAAGGCCATGAACAAGACCACCAACAGCGTGCCGGCCACGGCGGAATAGACGCCGCTCTTGATGGAGTCCTTGCCGAGGGTCGGGTCCACCTGGCGGATGGAGTCAATCGTGACCGGGGTTTCGAGGGGGTTTTCCAGGGCGTTGGCGTCGCTGATGGCCTCGCTGATGTCCATGGCGCCGCCGCTGATGCTGCAGCGGCCGCCGAGAATCGGCTCGCGGATGTTGGGGGCGGTGACGATCTCGCCGTCCAGGACGATGGCCATGGCTTCGGGATTCTCCGATCTTTCCCAATGCTCGGTGGTGAGCCTGCCGAATTTGTCGGCGCCGACGGAGTCGAACTGGACCTCAATTTCCGGACTGCCGGAGGTGTCGCGGCTGGCCTGGGCGCTTTTGATATTCGCCCCGGTGAGGCCGTAGGCGGCTTTCTTTTCGACGAGCACGCTTTCAATGATGGGAGTGCCGTCGGCGGCCTTGCGTTTCATGTGGAGGACCTCGAAGCCCGGAGGAATGAGAGGCGGCTGTTGACGGAGATATTCGTCGCTGTTGGGACTGACCATGCGGAACTCCAGGTAGGCGGCTTTTTGAATGTTCTTCCGGGCCTCGTCCTGGGCGGACTGGGAAAGGCCGGGCAACTCGATCATGATATGGTCGCCCGAAGGGGTGATGACCGGCTCGGCCACGCCCAGAGCGTCCACGCGTTTGCGGAGGATTTCGGCGGCCTGGGTGGCCAGGCGAGTTTTTTCCTCCGCGGCGGTGACGAGGTTGCGGTTGGTGTCTGTGGAGGCCACGCGGTTGGTGCCCAGGCTGACGACGATTTCGGTGCCGCCCTGGAGATCGAGGCCGAGGTGGATTTTGCCGGCGGCTTTCTTTTGGAGAATGTTGAGCAGGGCGTAGGTGGGGCGCTCCTGACCCTTGACGTTGAGGTAGGGGAAATAGAGCTGGATGTCGTTGGTGCCGATGGCGGACTGGAGATCGGTGAATTCGCGGTTTGGGTCGGGATTGACCTGTTGCAGGGCCAGGGCGTTGCTGAGGATATTATTGAAGGCGGCGTCCTCTTTGGCCGCGTCGGCGTCCTTCTTGAATTGCTGGATGAGGCTCTGGTTGGTGGGAGGGTAAATCTCCCAAAGAGACCAAACGACCAGGAATGCGATGAATGCCCACCAGAATTTAGGATTTTTCATGGAAAAAAGGGAAAATCAGGACGCGCCGCCCTCGCCGGCGTCGGCGGGCTTGGTGACCTCGCCGATGGAGGATTTGAGGATTTCAAGTTTGGCGTCGCTGGAGCGGATGGAGACCGACTTGTCCTTGAGAGCCAGGACGACGCCGACGATGCCGCCGCTGGTGACGATTTTGTCGCCGGGGCGCAGGGCGGCGAGCATGGCCTTGAGGGCCTTTTCGCGCTTGCGCTGGGGTTGGATG
>JBEKAN010000288.1:0-12200 GCA_050015895.1 Verrucomicrobiota bacterium | reverse complement strand
ACCAGATGGGTGACTGAACGGATCGCCTCGCCGGGCAATGGCCCGCCGGGGCGGATGCGGAATCAAGTGGAACGAAAACGCAGGATCGAGTCGGGACTGCAATCGGAGTTTGCGCCGCGGTGTGAACCGGAATAAAAAACCGGAGGGGACAACGTTTTTTCTGTTGACCAGTGCCCTAATGGGTGACCAGTGCCCTAATGGGTGACCCCTTTTCTCCTGGCAAAACACCGTTTCGTTTCATGACCGTGTTTTTACCACGGCCCGCCAGCGATCAATAGGGGGACCCCCCTTCACCGCTTACCATAGGCCGCCAAAAGTTGAGCGCGCTGGGCGGCATCGCTGCGGGGCGCGCGGCCTTTCGGGGAAACACGGTTTTGCTTCATGGCCGAGTCTTTACCACGGCCGGTTGGCAACTAATAGGGGGAGCCTCCTTTACCGCTTACTGCTTGTCGTCTGTTGAACGAATTTGAATATGGGCCACGACCTCCGGTAAAGATGTAATCTGCAATTTAGCATTGTCAGAAGCGGGGTCCATACTCTCCACCAATTGCATTTGCACTTTAAGAGTGTAAACTCCAGCGTGATCCAATGTAAACAACGCCGGTATGCTGAAGCTAGGTGAAGGAAGAGCCGAGCTGAAACCGGGTGTTCTCGATCGTCCCGACACCCAGTCGTCACGAGCTTTCGCTGTGAGCTGCGCCAATTCACTCGCATTTGCTAACACTCCGTATGTTTGTCCTTCCTTTGTTCTAATAACAGCGTGACCAGTTGCGTCTAAAAGGGTTACTTTCAAATAACTGCCTGGGAAGCGTTTCCAATATAGCGCTCCATTCGTAGCCTGAGAAATGACCGTAACACCGCAAACAGGGGGCTGTTGGCTCGTGTCATATGGCATGTTACGCATCCATAAAGCGCATCCAAATCCATTGGTTCCAAGAGAACCTTGGTAATGCACGTCATCCACAAGCCACGCTGCTTTGTTTGCGGATGTCCAGTTCGTGAACGGCAATACAATGCTCATCTCGTTGGTTACTTGAGCCTCAACACTACTTTGTCCAGCATTGAGGCCGCATGTGATTGCTGCAATTTGAATTGCGAGCTTTGTAATAGTCTTCAGCATATAGTTATTGAGCGTTGGCATGTAAAAGGGGTCAAACTATAGTTTTGGCTGTTTTCCGGGCTTTCATTTTTCTTTCTCATGCGCCTTCCTCCAGTGGTGGAGCTTGCTGCTCAGGGTCTTGCGTCTTCCCATGTGCAACCGTTCCGCGATCTCCCCGATGGTCAACAGGGTCTCGCGACGCAATCGCGACGCCAGCGCCATTTTGGAGGCGTCGCTCTTGGGCCTCCGGCTTAACTCCGCTTCCTTCCACAGGTTTCGCTGGAGCTTTGGCCGCAGTTCGAGCCTTGCCGGTTCCGGCTCTCGGAGGGGCCGTAGGCTTCTTGGCCGCCACGGCGCGCCATGCCGCGAGGTTCCGCAATTGGGTGGATTTGACGCCGCAGAAAATGAAAGACACAACCACGCTGCCCACCCAAGCCCATCGCCAAACTCTTTTGAACTCGGTTTTCATTCTTGAGCCACGTTTTGAAGATCACCGGCCGGCATCAAGCCGGCCATCGCAAACAATCTACGGTATATAAATAACTCTCGCGCTTTGTTTGCCAGGAATCAAGGGCAATTGCGTGAAAAGAATTGCAACCAACGTTGGGCGATACGACTTGGAAATCAAGGAAGGCCACGTCCACAAAGGGGAGGATTTCAAGCGCGAAGGCGTTCGTGCTTTCGTACCAAATCAATTTTAACCAAATCAATTGCATTGGCCCCGACAACCGCTACCATCCTTTGCTGGCTTGCTCGCCAAATAAAATGAAAAGACTCATCGCTGTTCTCCTGCTGGCGGTCGCCGTTGCCGTCGCCGCCCCCGCGCAAAACGCCGCAGTCCAAAGTCCGTCCGCGCCCGCCGGCTCTACTGGCTGGGACTCCGTCCCGGCCATTCTGGCCCGCATCCAGCCGCCCCAATTCCCCGCGCATGATTTCCCCATCACCGACTTCGGCGCGGTCGCCGACGGCGCGACCGACTGCACCGACGCCATCGCCAAAGCCGTCGCGGCCTGCCACGCGGCGGGCGGCGGGCGGGTGGTCGTGGCGGGCGGCGTCTTCCTCACCGGCGCGATTCATTTGCTGGGCAACGTCAACCTCCACGTCGCCCAGGGCGCCACCCTGCGCTTCCTCCCCAACCCCGCCAAGTTCCTCCCCGTCGTCTTCACCCGCTTTGAAGGCTCGGAGTGCATGAATTACTCGCCTCTCATCTACGCCTTCGAGCAGGAGAACATCGCCGTCACAGGCTCCGGCCTGCTGGACGGCTCCGGCGCGCAGGCCTGGTGGGGGATGCGGGCGACCGCCGCGGGCGGCGGCCCCGGAAAACTCATTGACCAAGCCAATCGCGGCGTCCCGGTGGACCAGCGCGTTTTCGGACAGGGCGGCGGACTGCGCCCCAATTTCATCCAGACCTGCCGCTGCCGCAACATTCTCATTGAGGACATCCACATCACCAACTCCCCCATGTGGGAAATCCACCCGCTCCTCTCCACCAACATCACCGTGCGCGGCGTCCAAATCTCCAGCCACGGCCCCAACAACGACGGCTGCGATCCCGAATGCTCCCGCGATGTCCTCATCGAAAACTGCCTCTTCGACACCGGCGACGATTGCATCGCCATCAAGTCCGGCAAGAACGCCGACGGCCGCCGCGTCAATGTCCCCTCCGAAAACATCATCGTCCGCCACTGCGTCATGAAGGACGGCCACGGCGGCGTGGTAGTCGGCAGCGAACAATCCGGCGGTGTGCGCAACGTCTTCGCCGAGGACTGCAAAATGGACAGCACCAACCTGGATCGCGTCCTGCGCCTCAAATCCAACTCCGAGCGCGGCGGCTTCATCGAGAACGTCTTCATGCGCGACATCACCGTCGGCCATGTCCGCGACTCCGTGCTGACCATTGATCTGGTCTATGGAAGGGTCGAGTCCGGGCCGTTCCCTCCCATCGTGCGCAACGTCCTCATGCAGCGCGTCACCACCGCCGCCAGCCCGCGCGTGTTCAATGTCGTCGGCACCACCAACTCCATCATCGAGAACATCCGCCTGGAGGATTGCGCCTTTCACGGCGTTCGGTTCGATGATATTCTCACCAACGCCGGCGCCATCTCCACCCACAATATTACCCGCGAATAGCTCGGAAAACCACCCGAACTGGATAGGGGAAGGCGTCTGCAACCAATTGCAAATCAACAGGTTCGGCGCCTCCACCCTCTCCGCCTCGGAAGGCAGGGATTAAGCCTCCCTCTCCGGTTGCCGATAACACCCTTGATGTACCTTGACTGGGTCAATCCTGACCACACGCTTTGGTCCGCGCGGCACTTGCTTTTGGGAGTCTCCGCGTTGTGCGCCGCCGTGGCGCTCGGATTGGTTTGGGTGGGTTTGCTCATGCGGGCCAAAGCGCAACTCCAGCGGCGCGTGGCCAAACGCACCGGGGCGCTGCAGCGGGAAGTTCAGGATCGCCGGCGCGTCGAGGCCCAGTTGCGCGAATCCCAGGCCCTCTACCTCTCCCTCATAGGAAACCTGCCCAGGGGCATTTACCGCAAAGACCTTGCGGGCCGCTACACTTTTGCCAACCCCCAATTCTGCCGCCTCCACGACCTGGAACTGAACGAGATTCTGGGCAGGACAGTTTTCGACATCCGTCCCCCGGAAAGAGCGGCGGAATCCGCCCGCGAAGATGAAACCGTCCTGCGAACCGGGAATCTTCTCGATATTGAAAAGGAAGACCCAACCCGGCGAGGGGACTTCCGGTACCTGAACGTGCTGAAAATCCCGGTCTTCGACGCCGCCGGAAAGCTGGTCGGCACCCAAGGCATGATCACCGACATCACCCAACGCCGCTTGACGGAGGTGGAGCTGGACTCCGAGCGCGCCCTGATGCGCTCCTTGCTCGACAATTCCCCCGACCACATCTTTTTCAAGGACCTCCAGTCCCGTTTCATCAAAACCAGCCGCAAACATGCCGAACAGTTCGGACTCCAGGCCGAGGACGTTCTGGGCAAAACCGATTTCGACTTCTTTGACGACGCGCACGCCAATCCCGCCTTTGAGGAGGAGCAGGAAATCATCCGCACAGGGGTGCCGCTGATTGGCAAGGTTCAAAGAAAGGTGGCCAAGGACAAAAGCACCAGTTGGGCTCTCATCACCAAAATGCCCCTGCGCGACAAATCGGGCCGGATCATCGGCACCTTCGGCATCTCCAAGGACATCACCGCCATAAAGGAGACGGAGGCCCGCTTCGAGCAGATCCACCGCCAGCTCCTGGACACTTCCCGCATGGCCGGCATGGCCGAGGTGGCCACCAGCGTCCTCCACAACGTCGGCAACGTCCTCAACAGCGTCAACGTCTCCAGCTCCGTCCTTGCCGACAAAATGCGCCAGTCCAAAGTCGCCAACTTGGGCAAGTCCGTCGCCCTCATGCGCAATCATGAGCGCGACCTGGGCGCCTTCTTGACCGGGGATCCCAAAGGCAGGCAACTGCTCGGTTATCTCGAGAACCTGGCCGGCCACATGGTCGCCGAGCAGGCGGAGATGCTCAAGGAACTCGCCTCGCTGACCAAGAATATTGACCACATCAAGGAGATTGTCGCCATGCAGCAGAGCTACTCCAAGGTCTCCGGCATTTGCGAGATCGTGCCGCCCTCCGACCTGGTCGAGGACGCCCTGCGCATGAATGGCGCCGCCCTGGACCGCCACCAAATCGAGCTGGTCCGGGAATACTCCAAAACCCCCCCCATCCTCGTCGAAAAGCACAAGGTCCTCCAAATCCTGGTCAACCTCATCCGCAACGCCAAATACGCCTGCGACGAATCCGGCCGGCCCGACAAGCGGCTGACCGTGCGGGTGGGGCTGGACAACAACAACCATGTGGCCATATCCATTATTGACAATGGCGTCGGGATTCCCGCCGAGAACCTGGCCCGGATTTTCAACCATGGTTTCACCACCCGCCGCGATGGCCACGGCTTCGGCCTCCATAGCGGCGCCCTCAACGCTCGGGAACTGGGCGGCTCCCTGAACATGCGCAGCGAGGGCGCGGGTCAGGGCGCCGAGTTCACCCTGGAACTGCCTCTGCAACCCCCGCGCCCGGCCCCCGCCGCCGACTCCGCTTCCCCGCCTTCCCCCGGCCCCAATGGCGACGGCCACCCCGCCGTGGCGGGCCGGGACCGTCCTCTTCCCAACGAAGAAACAGTGCGATAGACAAACCGCCGCGGGCATGGTTTCATGGCGTCATGCGACACCCCTTTGAGAAAGCCCCGTTTTGCCTGGCCGCCGTCCTTTCCCTCTCGGCCGCGAGGGCCGCGACAGCCTCGGACATGTTTGTCTATTTCGGAACCCACCGCTCGGGCGCCAATGCCGGCTTTTCGCTCGCCCATTTTGACACCGACACGGGCGCGCTGACGAAGCCGGAGTTCTTGCTCGAGTCGCCCGCGCCCGCCTATTTTGTCCTCCACCCCGACGGGCGGCATCTCTATGCCTGCAATTCGGGCGACGCCGCCACCGTCTCCGCCTACGAGATCGAACCGCATACCGGACATCTGACTTTTCTCAACCGCGCCGCCACAGGGGGCGGGGACACCAGTTACATCAGCCTGGACCAAACCGGCCGTTACGCCCTGGCGGCCAATTATGACGGCGGCAGCATCGCCGTCTTCGCTCTCAAACCCGATGGCGGCTTTGGGGAGCGGACCGCGTTTGTGCAGCACACCGGCAGCGGAGTCAACCCGCAACGCCAAAGCCACCCCTTCGCCCATTCCATCATCACCGACCCGGACAACAAATTCGCGCTGGTCGCCGATCTGGGGCTGGACAAGATCCTGGTTTACCGGTTCGACGCGCTGATCACCGAGATGGGCAGCACCATCCTCGCCTTCAACTGGAACCCCACCAACGGCGCGCTGGCCCAATTCCAATCCGTCTCCACGCTGCCGGAGGGTTTCCAGGGCGCGAGCACCTGCGCGGAGATGCTGGTGCATCCGAACGGGAAATTCCTCTATGGCTCCAATCGTGGCGACGACAGTCTGGTCGTCTTTGCCATTGATCCAACCAGCGGCCGGCTTGCGCTGGTCCAACGCGCGCCCAGCGGGGGCCGGACGCCGCGCAACTTCGCCTTTGATCCCACCGGCAAATGGATTCTCTGCACCAACCACGGCAGCGACAACGCCGTGGTCTTCCGCGTGGATGAAAGCACAGGCCGGCTGACCCAAACGGGCCAGCCCGTGTCCGTGCCCTATCCTTTCTGCGAGCGGTTCCTGCCCGTGCGCTGAGATTTGACTCACGTCCCGGGCGGGCCGGACAAACCGCCCGTTTCCAATTGTTCGCGCGCTTTTTCCCGCACCATTGCCGGGGTGATTCCGTGCAGGCAGGCCAGCGGCAGAACATAGGAGCAGGAGGATTTGAGGCACGGAACGCAGGGCAGGCTGGTGATTTGGAGGACGCCGCCCAGTTTGCCGTACGGGCCGGTGTTGCGGGGATTGGTGGGGCCGAACAGCGCGATCAACGGCCGGCCCAGAGCCGCCGCCACATGCATCGGCCCGGTGTCGTTGGCGATGACCAACCGGCTCCGCCGCAGCCACTCAATCATCTCCCACAATGAGGTCTGTCCCGCCAGATTCCAGCAGCAGCCGGGATTCTCCGCCGCGATCGCCCGGCCCAGCGCATGGTCCGCGTCCCTGCCCAGGATGACGAATCGCAACCCGCCGATTTCGCGCAACCCGCGCACCAGCTCCACGAAATTGGCCGCCGGCCAGCGTTTGTTGTCCCATCGCGCGCCCGGCAGAAGGGCGACCCACGGACCGGGGCCGGGGTTCCATTTCTGGTCAATTTGGGCGGCGATTTCCGGGCGCGCCGGCAGCCATTCAAAATTCCCATGCACCGGCACTTGGAGCAGCGGCAGCACCGCCAGACAACGGTCCACGGCATGGGTGTCCGGGGCCGCGCGCGGCGGCGTCAAATCATAAAACGCCCGCGCCCCCTCGCGGGCGCCTTCTCGCGCGTTGTCCAGGCCGATGATCAGCTTGGAATTGGAGAACCAGGCAAAGATGCCGCTGCGGGCCAGCCCTTGCAAATCAATCGCCCAGTCGAAGTGTTTTGCCCGCATGGCGTGGAGGCTGGAAAGCATCTCCGGCCAGCGGGCCAGCCCGGCCCATCGCTTCCGCTCAAACGGAATCACACCGGCCAGGTCGCGGTCGCCCTCCAGCAGCGGTTTGAGGTCCGCGTCCAGCCACCAGTAGATCTCGCTTTGCGGAAGGTGGAGTTTGAGCAAACGCAGCACCGGCAGAGCGTGGATCACGTCGCCCAGGGAACTCGGTTTGAGAATCAGGATTTTCAACGCGCGGAGCTTCCTTCCGGTCTGGCCCCGGTGCGGGCGTCATTTGCCCATCGCCAGCCGCTCCGCCAGCCGCGGCGGCAATCCGGCGTCAATAATTTTTTTCTGCGCGCCGGGGATGTCGTAGTCGAGGCGGCGCAGCTCAATGGAGCCTTCGTCCATGTCGTAGATCACGTAGGCCGCCTTGGGGTTTCCATCCCGCGGCTGGCCCACCGCCCCCACGTTGACAAAGTACTTCCGGCCCGGCTCGACTTTGAATTTGGAGTAGGTGCCGCCCCGCACCACGCTGTCGCGGATGAAGGCGATCGGCACGTGCGTGTGCCCGAAGAAGCAGACCGGCGTGTTCTGGTAGGTGAAGCTGGCCGCCGCCGCCAGCCTGTCAAACACATAGCCCCACCGCTGCGGGGCGTCCAGTGTGGCGTGGACGATGGTGAAATTGGAGACCAGGCGCAGGAACTTCAAATCCCGCAGCCAGCGGCGGTCCTCCTCCGGCAGGCGGGCGCGCGTCCAGTTGCCCGCCTCCGCGGCGTGGGGGCTGAAGCCCTCCATGGGCTGCTCGCTGGAGCAAAATTCGTCGTGGTTGCCTTTGACGCAGGGAATGTTCATGGCCCGCACCGTGTCCAGGCATTCCTTCGGGTTGGCGTTGTAGCCCACCACGTCGCCCAGGCACGCCACGTGGGTGCATTTCTGTTTTTCAATGTCGTGCAGAACTACTTGGAAGGCCTCCAAATTGGCGTGGATGTCGGCTATGATGGCGTACTTCATCGTGTCCGTGTCCCCGCTCTATGGCGTGATTTCAAAAGTCCGAAATTCATTTTTTGCCTCTGTCCAGTCCGATTGTTCCTGCCGGATGAACCGGCCCACATCCGACCGCCGAACCGCCTCCAAGAGGCCCTCCAGCTCGGCCCTGACGCCCTCGGCCACCAATTCGACGCGGCCGTCGGGCAGATTGCGCACCGTTCCTGTGGCTTCAAAGCCATTGACCAGGATTTTGACGGTGTAACGGAAGCCGATGCCCTGCACCCGGCCGGAATAATAGATCGTCACACGTTCTCGTCTCATTTCCCGCGCAATAGACCACAAAGATAGCCACAAGACCCGTGCCCGGCGCAACTCATTTGTTGCATTTATCGGGACGGCCCCCCTCTCTTCTGCGCCCGACGCCGGGCGTCCAGGAGCCGGCTGGCGGTGGAAACCTCCGCGGCGGCGGGCTTTTTGCCGTCCTCCTCCCGGCTCTCCGGGCGCGCCGTCGCGCCCCCTTCCGGAGTCGCCGGATCGGGGGGGGCGGCAACGGTCTTCTCCGGGCGGAACAAATCGGGGCTGGGCGGCGCGACAGGCGCGGCCTGCCGGGCGCGCACCTGGCCGCGCCGCGCCAGCAAGGCGGCCAGCGAGTCGTCCGCAGCCTTGGGGCGCGGGACGCCTTTCCAGAAGAAAACCCCGCGCTGGACCGCCCGCGCCGCCTTGAGCCATTGCTCCCGGTCCAACTGGATGCGGCGCACCCCCGCGTCCAGGGGAAACAGCAAAATGGCGAGCGCCAGCAGCCCGTCCCGGAGGTCCTGCGGCTGAAATGTCTTTTGCCGGTCGTGCAGAAACGGGCTGTCGGTCTGCGGGTCGAGCATTTTTCCCCCGCCCAAGTCGGCCAGCCGGCGCAGGAGGCTCAAATTGGGTTCCGGATCGTCGTACTCGGGCGAGTAATTGACGCTCAACCCCAGCGCCTGGGAACGCCCGGTGGACCGGTCGGTGAGGTTCATCAGATAGGCGCCCACGTCTTTGGTCGGGAACTTGGCCTCGTAATGGCCGGGGCCGGTTTGTTCCAGTGCGATGGTTTGCTTGTCGCCCTTGGGGCTGACGACCAGGGATTGGAGGTTGAGGAAGTTGCGGTAGTTCCCTCGCGCGTCCACCGCCTCCACGCTGATGTGGCCCTCGCCTTTGTCCACCGCCACCTCGGTGGTGAAATCGGCCGCGTCTACGCGACGCAGGCTCCATTGCGCCACTTGCAGCCAGAACTGTTTGTACTTGTCCCATCCCAGCCAGGCGGAGGCCCACTTGGCCTTGGCGTCGGAGGTGAAGGCCACGGCGCGGCCCAAGCCATATTGCCAGTGGGCCAGCAGCGGGTCGCCCTTCTCCGTGACCAGCGGTATTTCGGCGCGCGCTTTGGGCGTGGTGCAGACATATCCGCCCAACTGCGGAAATTCCCGCGCGCCGATGCCCTTGACCAGTTCGGTGGACATTTGCATCTGCGGCTTGAAGGGCTCCTCGAAGATCGCGGACTTGAGGATGACGGAGGCTTCCTTGATGAAAATCTGCGGCAAGTCCGACGGCGAGTCCACCGGCCAAAACTGGCCGTGCCCCTCCGTCGCAAGCCAGGACATCGTGGCCGCTGTGCTGTGGCCGCCAATCATCACGGTGCTGATGGTGATCTGGGCCTCGACGATTCTGGCCACCAGGGCTTTGGTGGGCGCGTTCGGATCGCCATCGCTGAACACGACCATGTGTTTGAGATTGGCATGGGAATTGGTGAGCGCGTCATAAGCCATTTGCATGGGCTGCTGGAAATCGGCCATGTCGCCGGGATTCATCCCGGAAATCTCGCGGCCCATCGCCGACTTGTCCCCCACTTTGGCCACCGGAAAAAGCCAGTGGCCGTTGCCGTCCCACAACACCAGCCCCATTTCGTCGTTGGGACCCAGGGCGTCGAGCGCGGCGAAGGCGATGTCGCGCGCCCACTGGTTGCCGCCGGGGAACTCGGTGGCGTGGCAGACAATGACCAGCGCGCCGTTGGGCAGCACTTTTTTGCTGCTCAACTCCATTTCCACCGGCAGCGTTTCTTCCAATGGCGTGCCCCGATAGCCGCCCGCCGCGTAAGTCTGCTCCCCGCCAATGCAGACCAGCCCGACGCCGAAATCGCGCACCGCGCTTTCCAGCAGTCGCATCCCATCCGAGCCCAAATCCCCCGCCGCCATGTTGCTGAGAAAGATCACGTCGTAACTTTGCAGTTCGGCCAGCGTGTCGGGAAGACGGTCGCTCATCCGCACGTCCAGCGCGCCGGTCTTCAGCGCCCCCAGCAGGGTCTGGTCCTTGTCGGGATTGCTGGAGACGATGAGCGCCCGCGGGTCGCCATGCACACTGGCGAAAGCGGTGGCGTGGTCGTTTTCCGGCACCGAGTCAACGGGGGCCTCGATCTGGGCGTCATATTTGTAAAAGCCCGCCTCGGTGAGAGTTTGGGGAAAGGTGAAAAGATTCTTGCCGGCGGCCAACTCCACCTTTTGCTCGCCCAGATACGTTTCGTTCAGGTAGAGGCGCATTGTCCCCGTTTGGGCGACATCGGATTGCACCACGATTTTCACGTCGAACGTCGTCCCTTTCTTCAGCCCGGTCGGCACGCTCAGTTTGCGGATCGAGACATCCCCGCCCCGGTTCTCGCCCAGCGGGACCACATCCATCGTCACCCCCAGCGGACGCGCCGCCGCCAGCGCGGAAAGGGCGTCGCCGATGTTCTCATTGCCGTCGGACAGGAGGACCATGCGCTTCTGGCCGGTTTCGGGGAAGGCGGCGGTCGCCAGCCGGATGGCGCTGGCGATGTCGGTGCGCTGCGGGCCGACGACGGCCTGGACCTTGGCCAGCTCCACTTGCGGACGGGGCCGGAATTCAATGGCGGCCTCGCTGCCGAAGACCAGCGCGCCGGCGGTGTCGTTGAATTTCTTCTCCTTGGCGGAGTCCACCACAAATTGGCGGGCCAGTTCCTGCTGGGCGGAGGGGATGCTCTCGGAGCGGTCCAAGAGGTAGAAGACCGTCATGCCTTCGATGGGCCGTTTCCACTGCAACCCGGCCAGCGCAAGGGCCAGGGCCAGCACCACCGCCAGTCGCAGCGCCAGGGCGGTCCAATGCCGCCACGGCCCGATTTGGACATCCGATCTGCAGGAGAGCCAGACCACCCACGGCAGCGCCGCCACAAGCGTCAGGAGCCAGACAGGGTTGGTGAATTGGAAGTTCAAAGTGGCGAAAGCGAAATTTCCATAAACCTTCCCCGGCATCGTACGAGGTCGCGCCCGACAAACCAGCAAAAAAACGACATTAAACTTCGACTGCGTGCATTGCGTCAGTGACGTGTCGCATGAATGCTGGGCGGGCCGTCCTCTGCCCGCCACGGCGCGCGCGGAGTGCGCGCCCTGGTGTGCCCCGCATAGTCTGGAGAGCGAACCGAGAGGAATGTGGACGGCGTGGGGCGCGGCAACTACGACCCGATCCTTTCCCCCGCGACCCAAGACCGAGCCTTGCCGGGAGTTTCGCGGGCTCCCGCCTTGCCAAAAAAAATTCTGTCGGCAAAAGATTTTTCTCGATTCTTCCAGCGGATCGTCTATCCTCCCCCGCGCAGCCACTCATCAACCCGTAAATAAACGAGTAATATTATGGACATCGTCTTCAAGTGCCCCCATTGCGAGCAGGAATTGGAAGTGGACGACCGCGGAGTCGGTTCGACCCTCGAATGTCCCGCCTGTTCCAACACCATCACCGTGCCGGCCCGCGCCCCGGGCGGCCCGGCCCCGGCGGCGGCCCCGCCCGCCAACGTGATCGCCGCCTTTCACGAATCCAAGCATTTCACCGTCCCGGCCCACGAGGCTCCCGGCGAGGCGCTCATCCAGAAGCCCAAGCCCCCGCTGGAGGTGGCGGCCAAGGAGGGCGACAAGAAAATGCGCATCAAAACCATCAAGCGCGGGGACTGCCTGGAGGTGGGAAGGGACCGCTTCGACGAAAAAGTCTCGGAATTTTTGGACC
>JBEKAN010000287.1:0-6275 GCA_050015895.1 Verrucomicrobiota bacterium | reverse complement strand
CGCGAACGGAGCGGGCGCCCAAATGAATCTCGACCACCTGATCGTAAAATCGTTGGGTCTGGTCCAGTTTCTGGTCGTCGGGCGCCAGGTTCATCGCCCGGGCGGTCTTGGGGCTGACCAAAATGGCGTTGTCCCAAGTCAGCTTGGTCACGGGGTCGGGCAATTCCTGCAACCAGCCGTTGTTGTTGTGGCGACCGTCGTCCATTTTGGAGTCGCGATAGAAAACCACATCCAGCTTGTCCGGGCCGGGCGGGGTGGGGGAAACTTTGAGCGGAGCCAGGACAGCAGGAAGCAAACTGGCCTTGAACTGGACGCCGGCCGGTTCGGGCGCGCTCCCGGAAAGGCAGCCGTCGTGCAAAAACTTGCGCCAGTCATTTTCCGCCCCGCCGCCGATGGCGCTGAAGGTTTGGCGGGCGATGCGGAAGGTCTCGCGGGCGATCTCGTAAGGTTTGGTTTTTTCCTCGCCCGCCAGAATGGCGAGCACTTCGAGTTCTGTCAGCCCGTCAAACATCGGATCAATCAAAGGCTGAATCGGCACGAGCGTTCCGTTGGCGGTGCGGGCGTCGCCCCAGGATTCGAGAAAATGGGCGGCGGGCAAATCCCAATGGTCCTTCGTTCTCCTTGGGGTTTTGGCTTGCTCGACGTTGGGGGCCGGATGCCAGGATGTCTCATCCTCGTAATAGCCAAGGCGGATGATGTTTGGGGCGTTGGCCTGCGCCCGCGCCCAGTCCAAATCCGCCGGCGCGTTGTAAGCGGGGTTGCCGCCGAGAATCACCAGCGTCTCCACCTTGCCGGCGTTGAGATCCTCCACCAGCGCGGAGATGCCGTCTTCTGTGGTTGCGGGAATATTATGAAATTCGAGCGTCTGATTAACGGCCCCAAGCATCTCGTTCATCGCCAGAACCAGCAGATGCGCCTCCACAGGCAGGCGGTAGCCGGCAAGCACCAGGCTTTTCCCGCCGCTGGCCTTCAAATCCTTCGCGCAAGGCACAATCCAATCATCGAATGTCTTGGCAGGCTCGGACAATCCGGCCAGTGTTCGGTCGTCGGGTTCGTCCATGATGTGGAAGGCGAACCGCGCCAGGACCGCCATCATCATGCTTGGTGCGACGCGCAGACGGTGGTCGGCGTTCATCCCGGTCAGGGTGAAAAGGCTTTCCACGGCATAGAGCCGGTTCATGGGGTCGTCTTTGGCCGCGAGACCGCGGCCCTGGGCGAAACGGGCGATGTTGACAGTGGCGTTTTGCTCGCTGCCAATGAAATCGCAGTCCAGCGCCAGAATCGTCTGGGCTTTGTCCAAATTGTAATACGGCGCGACCGGTTTGCCGTAAGCGAGAGTCGCCGCCTGCCGGGAAATATCGAGGTCCACCGGCTCAAAGACATGCCAGCGCGCCTCCGGAAGTTTGTTACGGACGGCCTCCACCATTCGCGCGCGCGAAGGGGAGTTGCTCTGCTCCAGGAGAAAGGAGACGCCGGCGCCTCTGCCAAAAGTCGCCGACAGCGCGGTGAGGTTGTCCAGGGCGGCGGCGCGGGTGATGAGGTCGCCGTTGCGGGCATAGCGCGTGGCGCGATCCGGGTCGTAAAGGCTCAGGACGGAGGCCTGGGCAAAAGGGTCGGCGCCGCCGTTGCTGTCGGGATGATCGGGATTGCCCTCGATTTTGGTGGGGCGCCCGTCGCTCGACTTGACCACCAGCGGGACGGCCCCGCGGCGGGAGGGCATGGCCGTGGCGAAGTATTGGGGCAGGCCGTGGACGTAATCCTCCGGCATCTTGGCGAAAGGATAGATTTTCTCGACGGGGCGGCGGCAGCCCGTCGCGCCCAGGCCGGCCAGGAGGAAGGAGGCGGACATGAGCTTGACGAACTTGCGCCGGGAAACGGGGTCGAGGAACTCGCTGGCGCCGGAGGGGAATTCGCGCGCCACCCATTGCTGGAACTCCGGCGTGCCGGCCAGTTCGTCCAAACTGCGCCAGTACTTGGGGCCGATTTGCCCGGGTGGAATGGAGGTGTTCATCGGTGACAAGTCGAGCAGTTTTGCAGCGATTCCACGCGCCAGTTGTGAATGATGCCCGCGCCCAGTTCCAGTTGGGCTTCCTGCGTGGGGGCTTTCCAGTCCAGTTTCGTGATGTCCTCCAGCGGGCGCAGGCGCAGGGTCGGGTCGCGGTGGCAGTCCAGGCAATAGGACATGCTCAGAGGTTTGTCGTGATGGACCTCGTCCATTTGATCAATTCTGCCGTGGCATTCGACGCAACTGACGCCGCGGTTGACGTGGACGGAATGGTTGAAATAGACGAAATCGGGCATTTTGTGGATTTGGACCCAGGGGATGGGGGTGCCGGAGGCGGCGCTCTCGCGCACAGCCGCCAGACGGGCGTCGTCCTTCAACACCTGGCTGTGGCAATTCATGCAGGTGGAGGTGGCGGGGATGTTGGAATACCACGATTTTTCCACGGTGTTGTGGCAGTAGCGGCAGTCCAGGCCCAATTGGTCCACATGCACACTGTGGGGGAAGGCCACGGGCTGGAGCGGCTCGTAGCCGACGCGGGTGTATTTGGGCGTGAAATAATAAGTGACCCCCGCCACGACGCCGGAGCCGACCAACAGGGCGCCGATGATGAGGTTGCGCGGGAGTCGGTTCGTCCACTTTGGAAAAATGTCAGACATCTCAACGTTTTTAGGTCGTCAAAAAACCGGCAATCAAACCAAGGCACAGCTTCGTCGAGCCGGGCCGCTTCCGTCAACCACTTTCCGGCCAATTTGGCAGATTGGCGGCGGGCGACGGCCCTGTCGCGACGGCAGCAGAAGAGGACAACCGTCCCCGACGCCCTCACGAGCATGGGTCTTGTACAAAATTTGGCATCGGGAAAGCAAGAGACTTTGTGAGATTTTGCACGAATGATGAAACCCTAATCATTGTCATTAGCGGAATTCCGCCCGCGCGGCGCGAAGGAGGGTTGACACGGGGGCGGCAAGACCTCATTTTCTGGTGTCCGCCGGAGAGCGCGGACGGAATCAGGCAAGACGTGAACACAGCACATAATCTTTTTGATAGTCTCAAGAAATTCGACACCGGCGAGGGCCGGATGGGGGCGTATTATTCGCTGCCCGCCCTGGAGAAGGCCGGAGTGGGCGCGATTTCCAAACTGCCGGTCTCCATCCGAATGGTCCTGGAGTCGGTATTGCGAAATTGCGACGGCAAAAAGGTCACGGAAACCAACATCCGCGAGCTGGCCCGATGGCGGCCCAGCGCGCCGCGGACGCAGGAGATCCCGTTCATTGTGGCGCGCATCGTGTTGCAGGATTTCACGGGGGTGCCGCTGCTGGTGGACCTGGCCGCCATGCGCTCGGCGGTGGCGCGGATGGGGAAGAGTCCCAAGATCATCGAGCCGCTGGTGCCGGTGGACTTGGTGGTGGACCACTCGGTGCAGGTGGATTTTGCCGGCACGCAGGACGCCCTGGCGCGCAATCTGGACATGGAATTCCATCGCAACCGCGAACGGTATCAATTCCTCAAGTGGGGCATGCAGGCGTTCGACACTTTCAAGGTTGTCCCGCCTGGGATCGGCATCGTCCACCAGGTCAACCTGGAATATCTGGCCAAAGGGGTCCTGGCCAGCGCGACCACGCCGCCGGTTTATTATCCCGACACTCTTGTGGGCACAGATTCGCACACGACGATGATCAACGGCTTGGGCATTGTGGGGTGGGGCGTGGGCGGCATCGAGGCGGAAGCGGGGATGCTGGGCCAGCCGGTTTATTTTTTGACGCCGGATGTGGTGGGGGTCCATGTGACGGGGGCTTTGAGCGAAGGGGTCACGGCGACCGATCTGGCGCTGACGGTGACCGAGATGCTGCGCAAGGCCAGGGTGGTGGGCAAGTTCGTGGAGTTTTACGGACCGGGCGCGGCGGCGCTGCCGGTGGTGGACCGGGCGACCATCGCCAACATGGCGCCCGAATACGGCGCGACAATGGGGTTTTTCCCGATTGACGGCGAGTGCGTGGATTACCTCCGCAAAACGGGCCGCAGCGAGGAGCATTGCCGCCTTTACGAGAATTATTTCCGCGCGCAGGGCCTTTTTGGAATCCCGAAAAAGGGGGACATCGCTTACTCGACCGATCTGGAATTGGATCTGGCCGCCGCGCGCCCGAGCGTGGCGGGGCCGAAGCGTCCGCAGGACAAGATCGAATTGGGCAGGCTCAAGGAGGAGTTCGTCAAGTCGTTTTCCAAGCCGGTCGCGGAAAATGGATTTGGCAAGGGGGCGGAGGAATTGGGCCGCGCCTTTGCGATTTCGGGCGACGGCGACGCCGCGCCTGGCGGGGGCAGCCAGGCACCGGTTGCTTTCCAGCGCTCTTTGCGGCAAAACACAAACCCATTGACCGAATTGGAGATGTCGAACAACCGGCCGACTCCCGACGCGGTCGCGGGGGTCCCGGTGGAGTCGCCTGGGGGCGAGGTGCGGCACGGGGATGTATTGATCGCCGCCATCACCAGTTGCACCAACACCAGCAATCCATCGGTCATGATGGCGGCGGGTCTGCTCGCCAAGAAGGCCGTGGAAAAGGGACTCAAGCCACATCCGCTGGTCAAGGCGTCGCTGGCACCCGGCTCTCGGGTCGTGACTGATTATCTGACCAAGGCGGGACTGCAAAAATATCTTGACCAACTTGGTTTCAACCTGGTCGGTTACGGCTGCACCACTTGCATCGGCAACTCCGGCCCGCTGGCCGCGCCCGTCGAGGAGGCGGTGACGAAGAACGATGTCATCGCCGCCGCCGTTCTTTCGGGCAACCGCAATTTCGAGGCGCGGATCCATCAGAACATCAAAGCCAATTTCCTGATGTCCCCGCCGCTGGTGGTGGCCTTCGCGCTGGCCGGGCGAGTGAACATTGACCTGACGTCCGAGCCGATTGGGCGGGGCAGGGGAGGGGAGGCGGTTTATTTGAGGGACATCTGGCCCAGTTCGCACGAGGTGCGCGAGGCGATGCGCTCCGCCCTCAAGCCGGAGGTGTTCGGCCAATTGTACCGGGATTTCGCCGCGCAAAACCCCAAGTGGAACGAAATCCCCGCAATCGCGGGCCAGGTCTATCAATGGGACGAGCGGAGCACCTACATCCAGCAGCCGCCGTTCTTTGAGAACTTCAGCATGCAGCCGGGCGTCATCCGCGAAATCAAGGGCGCGCGGCCTTTGGGCATTTTTGGGGACAGCGTGACCACGGACCACATCTCGCCGGCGGGCAGCATCAAGAAGACTTCGCCGGCGGGCAAATACCTGATCGAGAGCGGCGTCAACTTTGTGGATTTCAACAGCTATGGTTCGCGGCGCGGGAACGACCGGGTGATGACGCGCGGGACGTTCGCCAACGTGCGCATCAAGAATTTGATGACGCCCGGAGTGGAGGGCGGTGTGACCAAATTCCAGCCGGGCGGCGAGCCGATGAGCATTTTCGACGCGGCCATGAAATACGCGGAGACCAGCACGCCGCTGATCGTGTTGGCCGGGACGGAATACGGCACGGGCAGCTCGCGCGACTGGGCGGCGAAAGGGACGCGGCTGCTGGGCGTGAGAGTGGTGGTGGCGCAGAGCTTCGAGCGCATCCATCGTTCCAATCTGGTCGGCATGGGGGTGCTGCCGCTGCAATTCAAGGAGGGGGTTTCCGCGCAAACCCTCAAGCTCGACGGCACGGAAACGTACGACGTGACCGGCCTGGACGCGAACCTCAAGCCGCAGCAGGACCTGACGCTGCGCGTCACCCGCGCCGACGGGCGGGTGGAGAATGTGCCGGTCCGCTGCCGCATAGACACGCCGATCGAGATTGACTACTACCAGCACGGCGGGATTTTGCCTTTCGTGCTGCGGCAACTGGCCTTCGCACCATGAGATCAGTAAATACTATTTGTAATCGTTGAACTTGCGTTCGCGCGCCACACTTACATGACCCTTGTTTACACGATTACCGCATCCGACTACAAACGGGCCATTTGGGTCAGCATGCGGCCTCGCAGGGGCCTGGCGATCGTGGGGTGCTTTCTTTTGGTTCTGGCGGTCACTATCCTAATTTTCGCCAGCTATCGTTTTATGACGACCGGGCAAGATCTTCGAACCGTCCTTGTCCTGGGAGGAAGCCTTGGCTACTTGTGCATCTATTTTTTCGTCTTTCTGCCCTCCCGGCTTAACCGGATATACCGGCAGCAGAAGTTGCTTCATGAGGAACAAATCGTTGAGATTTCTGACATGCATTTGATGGTGAAACATCAGCACGGACAGGGCGTTCTGCCT
>JBEKAN010000286.1:0-6934 GCA_050015895.1 Verrucomicrobiota bacterium | reverse complement strand
CTCCCCAACAAGACGACCTGTTCATCCCCGCGGCCCTTGTGGCCACCGGCCCCGGCCACCCCTTTTACACCAAACTCAACGCCGTGCTGGCGGAGGCGGCCTTCGACGAGTTTGTGGAGAGGCTCTGCGCGCCCCATTACAAGGAGGGCGGGCGACCCAGCATTCCGCCGGGGGTTTATTTCCGCATGCTCTTCATCGGCTATTTCGAGGGCCTGGACAGCCAGCGCGGCATCGCCTGGCGCTGCGCCGACAGCCTGGGCTTGCGCGCCTTCCTGGGAGTGCGACTGACCGAGGAGACGCCGGTGCATGCCTCCATGACCATCATTCGGCAGCGGTTGCCCGAATCGGTCTTCGACAAAGTGTTTGTGTTTGTCTTGAATCTTTTGGAAGAGAAAGGGCTGTTGCGGGGCAAGACGGTGGCCATTGACGCCACGACCTTGGAGGCCAACGCGGCGATGAAAAGCATCGTGCGCAAAGACACGGGCCAGGCTGGAAGGATTACCTGCGCGGCTTGGCCAAGGCCGAAGGGATCGAGAACGCCACGGAAGAGGATTTGCGCCGGTTGGATCGCGGGCGCAAAGACAAGAGGGTCTCCAATGCGCAGTGGGAAAGCCGGACGGATCGGGAGAGTCGGATTGCCAAGATGAAGGACGCGGGCGCACCCATCTGGCCTACAAAGCCGAGCATGCGGTGGACTTGGAGAGCGAGGCCATTGTGGCGACGACGGTCACCTTTGCGGACAAATCGGATGCGCAGAGCGGGCCGGTGACCTTGAGCTGGGCGGAAGCCAATCTGGTGTTGGCGGGCAGCGCCACGGAGATTGAAGAAGCGGTGATGGACAAGGGCTATCACGACAACGGTTTGCTGGCGGGGTTGGTGCGGCGGGGTGTGCGGACGTATATCCCGGAGCGGAGGCAGAAGAGCCGGAAATGGACGGACAAACCGCTCGAACAGGAACAGGCCTTTCGAGCCAATCGCCGGCGAGTGCGCGGGAAGAAGGGGCGGCGTTTGAACCGGTGGCGCAGTGAACGATGCGAACGGACCTTTGCGCACGTGTGCGAAACGGGCGGGGGTCGGCGAGCGTGGCTGCGGGGACAGCGCAATGTGAGTAAAACGCACACGCTCAAATGCGCGGCGTATAACTTGGGAGTGCTGCTCCGCAAGGTTTGGGGGATGAGGAAGCCGCGGAACGCGGAGGAAGGGGTTTGGGGCGGCCTTTTGGCCGGTTTGGCCTGGCTGACGCTGGCAGCGGTTATAGTTTACAGTGGGACAACATGGCCCAACAGTTTGTTTTGGGATATTATTGGGCTGGCGCTGATAACCGTTGGGGCGGGCAGGCCAATTGCTTTCATGAGCCAAAATCGCAAAAACCGCCCTTTTTTAACGGGCTGTTATCCCTCGTAGCGTCGCGCGACGATGGCGCGGAAGTCTCTGGCCAGCTTTTTGCGCGCGTAAGCGATGCTCAATCCGTCAATCACCGCTCCCAGCAAAAACCAGCACGCCAAGAAAACGCCAATCGCTCCCGGTCCACCGTTGATAGAAGCGATCGCAAGAAACAAAAAAAAGAACCAGCAGACCCACGGCAGTACTATCACCTGGCCCAACGTGCCCAGCACGGCCCGGGAATGTTTTTTGGCTTTGAGTCCCTTCCACATCCCCAGCCAGCTCAGCGCCGCGAAGTCCAGCCAGAGTAAAATGGTGCCTCCCAGGAGAATCTCGGTAAATATCCCCAGTTCTTCGTTGTTGCGCATGTGCATCCTTCGAACAAACCACAACATTGCTGCGAAGGTTAGAATATTAGCCAGGCTCAGCGCCCATATCCAGCGGCGGAATTGCGCCCACAGAGCCGCTCGCTGTCCCGCCACGATGGCTTCCACCGGCAGCGGAGTGACCAGCAGCAATTCCAACGCCCCGCTCTGCCGGTCCTGGTTGAAGCGCCGTCCGCTTTCCGTCGCCATCATCACTTTGGCCGCCAAATGCATCCCAAAAACCAAATACACCGCAAGTTGCATACAAACATCATCGGGCTGCCCCACCCCGATGGTCACGAGGACTGTCCAGATCACAAAGAGGAGAACCAAGAAGCCTTTGAACGCGGACTGCCCGGCGCGGTCGCCCATCACCAGCCAGTAGAATGGATTGGCGCTTTGCAACGCGCGTCTGCGCCGGATTTTTCGGCCCTTGCCGAACAATCCAAAACGACGGCGTTTCCGGGCAGAATCCAGGGAGGGGGTCTTCTGCCAGGAGCGCGGCAGAAGGACGCTGGCGGCCAGAATGCACGCGGTCGCCAGCAACACCATCACACCGAGGGATCTCCAGAAATCCAACCGCCCTGCGCGTGTCAGATACTCGTCATCGAATCCCTTGTAGTAGGCGAACGCTGGATTGGGCCATAACAGGAAGTCCCCAAAATGCCGGTGCAAAACTTGCGATACGATCACCCACAACAGCGGCAGAACCCCTGCGATGCTGACTATCGTGGCGAAGGTCCCCGCCATCGCCTGTCTCCCTTCCTGGCTCGCGGCGGAGACAATCATCCCGACGCTCAACGACAAATACAGCGTGCAGACAAACACCAGCAGCGTCCGCCAAAACTCCCCGCCACTGACCCCTCCCGTCAGCAACGGCATGGCCAGCACCGGAAACACCGCCAGCAGCCCAAAGACCGCATGCACCGAATGGGCCGCCAGCTTGCCCAGCACCACATCGTATCCCTTGAGATCGGTCAGGAATAGCAGCCCCAGGGTGCCCTCGCGCTTTTCCACCGAGAGGCTGTCGGCGGTGATAAAAACTCCGGCCAACATGCAGAAGCCCAGCGTCGGAATGCCCAGCGTCATGAAAAGATCCTGGCCCAACTCGGTCGTGGGGTTGTCGTCAAACACAAGAAGAAAGCCGAGAATGGCCAGCGCGACCGCCGCGACGGAAAAGCGCGTCCAGTAAGTGGCGGCTCGTCGGGCGGCCACCACCAATTCGCGTCCCACAATGGGCAACACAGTCATGACACCACAAGGCTTCCAGTGGGCACATCTTGCAACCACCACAATGCGATTTCCTATTCCCTCGCCCCGCGCGGCGGGGAGAGGGCCAGGGAGAGGGGGTCCTTCCCTCCAATCGGTGGTAGTGCCGAGATTCACCCGCATCCGCTGAACTTTGCCCTTTAATCCGCCATTCTCCAACTCTAAACTCCCCGCATGGGCAATTCTTTCGGACTGCTTTTTCGCGTCACCACCTGGGGCGAGTCCCACGGCGGGGGCGTCGGCGTGGTGATTGACGGCTGCCCGCCCCGCTTGCGCCTGACCGAGGCGGACATTCAGCCGGACCTGGACCGCCGCCGCCCGGGACAATCCTCCATCGTCACGCCCCGCCAGGAAAGCGACCGGGTCCAGATTCTCTCCGGCACCTTCGAGGGAAAGACCCTGGGCACGCCCATTTCCCTATGGGTCAAGAACGAGGACGCCCGCCCCGGGTCCTACACCGAAATGGCCGAAAAATTCCGCCCTTCCCACGCCGATTACACCTACCAGGCCAAATTCGGCTTCCGCAACTGGCAGGGCGGCGGCCGCTCCAGCGCTCGCGAAACCATCGGCCGTGTCGCCGCGGGCGCCGTCGCGCGGAAGATTCTCCGCGAACAATTTCACGTCGCCATTCTCGCCTACGTCAAGCAAGTCCAGCGCGTCCGCGCCGCTATGGATGTGGAAAAAGTCACCCCCGGGCAGGTCGAATCCAACATCATCCGCTGCCCCGATCCCGACGCCGCCCGCAAAATGATCCGCTTGATCGAAAAAACTCGCCGGGCCGGCGACAGCGTGGGCGGACTCATCGAGTGCGTGGCGCGCGGCGTGCCGCCGGGCTGGGGCGAACCGGTCTTTGACCGCCTGGAGGCGGACTTGGGCAAGGCGATGCTGAGCCTGCCCGCCTCCAAGGGGTTCGAGATCGGCTCCGGCTTTGGCGGCATTCTGATGACCGGCCTGGAGCACAACGATCCGTTTCGCATGAAAGGCGGGAAAGTGCGCACCATCACCAATAATTCCGGCGGCGTTCAAGGCGGCATATCCAACGGCGAAAACATTGTTTTCCGCGTCGCCTTCAAGCCCGTGGCCACCGTGATGCGGGAGCAGCGGACCGTGGATGTCAATTTGCGGAACACTACCCTCAAAGCCCGCGGCCGCCACGATCCCTGCGTCCTGCCGCGCGCCGTGCCGATGGTTGAGGCGATGGCCGCCCTGGTGCTGGTGGACCACGCCCTCCGCCAGCGCGCCCAATGCGGATGATACGATTTCGCTGAAGTTGTGCGCCCAAAAAAGTGGGGCGAAAAATGGTAGGGCGAGACTCTGTCGAGCCGTAACTCGATTTCTCGCGAAATAGTCAACGCTCGGCAGGAATATCATCCGCTCCCACTGGTAGCCGCCGAAGTCCAGATCATTGGCCCCAGCGAAATACGCTCCTATCGTTCAGTGGCGGCCTATTGTGCCGCCCGCCCCCGTCCAGCGCCAACGGCGCGTTCTCATACCAGCCTGGGGCAACGCCCCAGGTTCCCATTCGCAATCCCGCCAAAGGCTGAAAGCCCGTTCCATCTTTCTTGCGACTTGGCGTCTTTGCCGTCTTTGCGTTCAAAACACGACGCTCGCAAATCTCCAAACGAATCGCTCGGCAGGAGCCTCGCCCTACCACAATCACCCCGGCGGGGCGAGGCTCCTGCCGAGCCGGGGCGTCAAGAAAATCACATTATTAAAACACGCCCTCAGCAAAAGGGTCGCCATTTCCCGGTTGCATCAGACAGGGGTCAGGGCAGTCGGCAGGGGTCAGGGCGGGGGTCAGTCCCGGCAGGGGTCAGTCCTAGAAAAATGACAGTTTCAAGCTGTTCTCAGTTCTCACTATTTGCACTTTTTGAAATTGCCTGGAAATTGGCGTGAGGAGAACGACCCCTCAAGCGCTGGAATCACAGCATTTTGGATCGGAGTGAACAGGGGTGCGGCATTTTGAATTCAGAGTGAGAACAGGGAATTGGGACTTGAGGAGGTGGAGTCGCCGCCAATGCGCAATCGTGCCGCGGGCTTTATCGCTGTCCACGTGTGTCCACGTTGTCCATGTGTGTCCGTGTGTGTCCGTGTGTGTCCATCCCTGGCCGCACCAGTCAGCGCGAATTCAGAAACCCCCAGCCCGTTCTGGCGCCTTTGCGCTTCCCGCGCCTTTGCGATTAGTCAGTCGGCGCGACCGGAATCGCGACCCGGGGCGACACATTTCGGAAGATTTTGCTTGCGTTTGTCACAGGTGTAGCGCAATATCTACCCAAGTAAATGAAATCGCCACGCCGCAAAATCGAGCTGTCGGAGGGCCAATGGGCCATCATGAAGGTCGTGTGGCGGTTGCAGCCCTGCGCCGCGCCCACGGTGCGGGAGGCCCTGCTCCAATCCCGCAATTGGTCGTACAGCACGGTGCGCACGCTGATGGACCGCATGGTGCCGCAGGGCCTCCTGACCACCGAGAAGATCCGGAATCTGACCCTTTACCGCGCGGCGATCACCCCGCGGGAGGCGCAGCGCGGCGAGGTGCTTTACACGCTGCGGCACGCGTTCAACGGCGCGCTCACGCCCATGGTGCAATGCCTCCTGGACAGCCATGAAACCACGCCCGAACAATTGGAGGAACTGGAGAAGTTCATCCACAAGAAACGGAGGGACACAGAATCATGAACCCCATGATCGAATTCCTGAACAGTTGGGGCGCCCGCTTCGCGGGATTCGCCCCGCCCATGTTGACGCAATCAGCCGTGCTCATCGCCCTCCTGCTCGCCTTGGATTTGGCCCTTCGCAAAAGGGTGCGCGCGACGATTCGTTACGCGGTCTGGATGCTGGCCCTGGTGAAATTGGCGCTGCCCCCCTCGCTGGCCTCGCCCACAGGCGCGGCCTACTGGCTGCCCGCGCAAACCGCCGCAAGACCTGCCGCGCCGTATTCTACGCCGGCCCCGGCCCCGGTCCTGGTCGCGGCGCCGGTTTCTACCTCGCGGGAATTTACGCCCAATGCTGAATACAACGCGGCCGGCCCGGCGCGAAAGTTCGCCCGCTTGGAGACAACGCCGCCAACGCTGACCTGGCAGGCGGTTTTGTTTGGGGTCTGGCTGGCGGTCGCGTCGGGGATGGGGATGTGGGTGCTGTGGCGATTGCGGATGGTTCTGGGCGTGATCGCCCGGAGCGCCCAGGCGCCGGAGGCGGCGCGGGCCGTGTTGGAATCCTGCCGCCGGCAATTGGGAATCCGCCGCGCGATCCCGTTGCGATGCGCGGACATCGGCAGCCCGGCGATTTGCGGAGTTTTGCGTCCGGTCGTTCTGATCCCCCCGGGGCTGGCGGAAAAATTGGGCGGGTCCGAGATGCGGTCGGTGTTGCTGCATGAATTGGCTCATTACAAGCGGGGGGATTTGTGGGTCAACCTCGCGCAAATCCTGTTGCAGATTGCGCATTGGTACAATCCGGCCCTCTGGCTGGCCAACGCGGGCATCCGCCGCGCGCGGGAGCAGGCGGTGGACGAGATGGTGCTGGTCGAGATGGGCGCGGAGGCGCCGGTGTATCCGGCGACGTTGCTGCACGTCGCCAAACTGGGCCTGGGACGGCCGCTCGCGGCCCTGGGCTTGATGGGCATCCTGGAGCCGGGGCGCGGATTGACGCGGCGGATTCTGCATATCATGAACCGCCCCCTGCCGCGCTCGGCGCGGATTGGGGCGCGGGGATTGGCGGCGGTGCTGCTGCTGGCGCTGGTCGCCCTGCCCATGGCGCGTCCACGCCGGGCGGCGGCCGCGCCCGCGCAGGCTGCGGCGGCGGCGCCCAAACCGCTCAGCGCGGCCAACGCGCGCATGACGCCGGCTGAGGCGCTGGCGCTGGTCGAGGGTTCTTCCGTGTTTGTGGAGCGCAGTCCGATGGACCTGCATACCAAGGCGGGC
>JBEKAN010000285.1:0-6360 GCA_050015895.1 Verrucomicrobiota bacterium | reverse complement strand
AAACGACCAACTGCGGAGCACTTGGAATTGCGTTCACCACCTGGGTGAATGGTGGATAGTACGGAACTAACTGATATTCAACCACTTGGACCGAAATGTCCCTTTCAACTGCTGTTTATAGGTTTATATGCCGTCAACTGACAGCATTTCGGACTACGCTCCATGAACGCTGCCGGAAGCACTTTCATAGTCTTTCTTGCCATCACTCTTGTGGTGGCAGTCGGCTGGGTACTTTTTCAAGTTGGCCGTGTCGTCGTCGCTATCATTCTTGAGGCTCGGTCTCGCCAACCTCCGCGACAATTACAACACCCCGAGTTCGGCACGCTCATTTTTGAGGGCCTTCTCTGGTCCGGGAAGATACAGCGCGGCGGCAGAGTAGTCAGTTTCATGATCGCCGGCAGCGAGTCTGGGCCAGACCCCACGCTTATCGAGCGATTGCGCGATGCAATCGTCAATCTCTCAGAGCTTGAGCGCGCCGCGTTAGAACTCATTCGCAGTCAGGAGCCAGAAGTCCGCCAAGGAGAGTTCACCTTCGACTCGCTAGACTTTCTCTGGGTGAAGAAACCGGACGTGTTTGTACTGGAGTTTTCGCTTGTGGGTGATGACGACGGCATTTGGCGTGTCGAGTTTGAGGAAGGAAGGCCGAAGAGCGTCGGAAGAGATGACTGACAAACTGCTCAGCCCCTCGGTCAACTTGCTCGAACTCATCAAGCCCTACCAGCGCAAGATGATCATGCGCCGCCTTTCGCCACGTCAGCAGTGGCGGAAATGGCAGGGCCTCTTCACGGAATGGCGGCAGACGCGCAGAACGCTCCGGCGCGATCTGGCGGACGTGTTGCAACAGGTTCAGAGCGGATGCTTCGACATCAACCTGCAGCATCATCATGTGGAACCGGTCGCCAACCGGCTGGGGATGGGCATGGTGACCAGCGCCCTGTTTCTCGGCTCCTCCGTGCTCTGGAGCAACATTTTGATCAGTGCTCCGATTCTCCGGGAATTTCGGGAGTGCCCGGATCGTCCAGGATTTGCACGGCAGTTGCGGAACCGATGGTTTTCCAGTCTTGCAGCACCCAGACGACTCTTTTGTTCGGAGCGACTTCAATCAGTTGCGGTCCCCGGCCGCCGGCGGCGCCTCGCGAGCAGAGGATCGTGTCGCCGTTGGCCAGACGGGTCGCGCTCTGAGGCGCGGAAGTGAACCGATAGGCCTCCGGCAAGTCGGTGTTTTTGAATTCCCAGACGGTCTCGCCCTTGGGATTGACTTCGCGGGTGAGATTGTCTTGTTCATCGGTGATCAGCGTGTTCCCGTTCTTCAGGCGGATGGCGGCCCAGGGCGAGCGGATTGGGTAGCTCCAGATCTTGTTAAAGTCCTTGTCGTATTCCACGACGTTGCTCGAGCTCAGGTAGGACACGAGATAGGTTCCCCGGGCGGTGTAGCGCGCCCGGCGGAATTCGCCGTGGATCCTGCCTGGATTCAGCCCCGGGTCGTAGGGGAGTTCGTGATTGACTTCCACCGCGCCGGTCTTGGTGTTGACCACCATCAGCCGGGGCGGGATGCCGTTGAGGACGAACATGACCTTGTCCAGGCCGATGGGCTGGCAGGTGTGAACCTCCGTGTGATTGGCGCCGGTGCTGTTGTCGCAATCGTAACGCCACACCACTTTTTTGTCCGGCGTGATTTCGGCGAGGTATTGCATCCGCGTGAAAAGGATGTTGCCGTTGGACAGCATCCAAACGTCGTCGTACTCGTAGCCAGCGCCGGTCTGGTAAGTCCAGATCTCCTTGCCGCCGTTGACGAGGGACATCTTGTTGTAATTCTCGCCGACGCAGAGCATCGGGTGCTGCGCCAGACCTTTGCCGGGCAGGTTGTCCGGCGTAATGGCATTGGTCCAGTCGCCGATTGGGGCCGCGGCTTCGGCGGGTCCCATCGCCGGCCCGCCGGCGGCGGTGAAACGGTCGAGCACCGCCATGCATGGCGCGGCCGAGGATGAGGCGGCGGCGGCAGTGCGGCAGGCGGTCAGACTGGCGGCCAGGCCAATGGCCAGGAGTATTGCCGGCGAGGGAGTGAGTTTTGCAATCATGGGTTTTTGTAAAGTTGGGGTGTTTGGATTGTTTTGCATTTGACTGGTCTTTCAGTGTTTATTTCAATGTGATGAGTTCATCGTCCTTCGGGTCCACTTCCACCGTTATGTCCTTGTATTCGTCAAACAGACCTTTGTTATGAATTTGAATGGCGATCGGACCGGCTTTGCCGGCTGTCGGATCATTGAAATCCACCACTTCCACCGCCTTGCTGCCGGGCGGTTGGGCGACAGCCATGCGCGCCGTTCCCTTTGAGGCGTCCACAAGAATTTCCACGCGACTCCATTCGTGCGGGTCAAATGTGGGATGCGGGTGGGATGTGAATTCCCCCTTGCCATCGTTGTTGTGACCCGGGCGATAATCCCAGCCGTAACCCGGTGGCGGCTGGAATTGGACGGCGCCCAGGGCGTCCAGCGGTTTCTTCCCTTCTTCCGGGCGCGTCCCGAAAAACAGAACGCAGGCCATGTGATCCGGGTTGCCCGACACGTGGCGCATCGTGAGCAGCAGCCGGTAATGGCTGTAATCGCTCTTCGTATAAAGGACGCCGCGATCCACGCCGGTGCTGGCCATTGCACCGTCCTTGACGATCCAGCCGGTCATGGAACTCGGCGCCAAGGCCCCCGGATAAGCGTCCTCGATGAGAATTTTGTTCAACCGCGCCAGTTCCTGTCCCTGCGGATTTTTTCCGAGAAGCTCGCGCGTTTCCGGCCGCAACGGGATGTTTTGAAATCGCCTTTCGTCATAAATGGACGCGCCGGAAACAATTTTATTGAGAGCTTTCACCACGGCCGATTTGACGCCGTTGATATTGGCGTTCGTCGGCAAAAACTCGGCGAGATTTGCTTTGTTTGTCTCGCCCAGTTGCCCGCTCAAATACGCGGACACGGCGTCTGATCTGTCCGTCACTTTCCTGGCGAAAGCGGGCCAATTGGTGATGCTCCCGCCGTCAAACGTGTCCGCGCCATTCTCCACATCAATCCAGCCATCGAGCGTTTTGCCGTCGAAGAGGCTGGTCACGTTGGCGGCTCGACTCGTTCCGATGGTCGAAGAGCCGATGGTTGCCATTAAGGCCAACAGGCCGAGATGGAAGGGAGGGATTTTCTTCATGAATTCTTTTGTCAATTCGGGATTCCACATTTGGCCAGGCGCTATGGCGCGCGGCGGAGGCCCTCAGACCGCACCACCCACTGGCCGTTGTCCGGGAAGCCGGGGGCGGGCTTGTCGGGCGCCCCGTCCCAGCCGGCGGCCATCATCGCGGTGGCGTAGAGCAGTCCGCCGTTGCCCGGCAAATAAATGGTCAGCCCCGGCCGCTGATAGACGTGGCCGTTGATGCCGTAATGGTTCTTCGGAGTGTCAAGCAAAAGCGCGTCCACGGCCCTCTCCGGCTCGCCCAGGCGCGCGGCGCATAAGGCGAGCATGGGATAATCCCAGCCCCAGGTGTCCGGCCAGTCCCAGTTGTCAAAAATCCAGTGGAGGGTGCGGCGCATCGTCTCGGGGTCTATCCCCTGCCCCGGCAGCATCCCGTAGGCCGCCGTGACGGAGGGATGGTCCTTCACCCATTTCTTTTCCGGCGAATAAGTCCCGGTGGCGGTCTCGGTAAAAAGATACTTGTCCGCCTCCACCGCAGGCGTGGCGAGATTCGTCAGCACCTGGTCCCACTTGGGCTGGCGCGGCAGGCCCATCCGCTGACGCCATTTTTGCGCGGTTTCCAGGCCCCATCGCCAATAAGTCAGCTCAAAGGTCGGATCCAGCGTGTTGTCCTTGGGGAAAATCTCCTGCGAGCACTGCAAAACGGGCCCCAGCACATAACGGTTGCTGGCCGCCTGCCACACCGGGTAGGAGGCCATGAACTCGGCGGTCTGCGCGACCACATCATTGAATTTTTCCAAGGTGGCGCGGTCGCCATGCGTGCGGTAGGAAAGCTCCGCGTAGAAAATCGGATGCGGCTGCTGCCAGATCAGAAACGGGCCGACCGACGAGGGGGAATCGTATCCGGTCGGATCGGTCATTTTGGGCCAGCGCGCGCCGGCATAACCCTGGCGGGCGGCGATTTCGCGGGCGCGGGGCAGAATCGTCTGGTAATAACCGAGGCTTCGCTCCAGCAGAGGAAGGCGGTCCCAGAGGGCGAAGTGGGCCGCGTGCCACCAGTGCATCTCCAGGTGAAATTTCCCCTCCCAAGTGTTGTAGGTCAGCCCGGTTTCCTGGGGCGGATATTCGCCGGAACATTGGATTGCTGTCAAATACTGGGATAAGACGATGCGCCGTTCCAACTCCTGCCAGCGCGGGTCCTTGCTCTGCGAGAGGTCAATCGCGCCGCCCGTGCTCCAAAATTGACTCCAATGAGACGCCGCGGCGGCCTGGGTTTGCGCGAAATCCGGCAACGGCGCGGCCGGCGGTTTGGGCGCGAAGGCGCAGACCAGTTCCAGTGTGCCGGCGTCTGGCGAGGAAGTGAGAATGAACTGGTGCGGCGCGACCTCCGCCAGTTTGGCGCCTGGCGTCCAGCGGGCCGAGACGTGATAAGTCTCCTGGTCCAAGGTGCGGGTGAAGGAGGCGGAGTTGGATGTTGTCAACTGCAAAACTGTCTTGTGCGCGCCCGGTTTCGACCAGTCGGCGGTGGTCGTCGCCCCCGTTCCATAGGGGAAATGAATCTGAATCCGAACTCGGCCCTCCTTGAGCAGCGGCGAAATCACACGCACGGCCAGGAGGTCCCGATCCGGGTCGCAAACGGTGAGCGTCACGACCGGTTGACCCTCCAACGTGAACTGGCTGCTCAAAACGCCGCTCCACAGGTCCAGGATCTGCTCCACGCCGGCCAGGTCGTTGGTCCGGGCCTCGCTGCCGTCCGACTTGGTGAGAAGGAAACCGATCTGGCCCAGGTGCAGGCGGTGGGGGTTCTCCCGCAGCCATTTGCTTTCGGGTGTCTGCCGGTTTCCCGGCACGTCGTCATAGCTGACCATCCGGCCAAAGACACTGAAATCCTTGTAATGAAATGAGTCCATGCTCCAGCCCTCCGGGTTGGGGAAGGAGTGCCAGGCCCATTGGGAAAGCGTGCCCAGCGGGGTGGTGTTGGTGAAGGCGTCGGGGAAAGTCTGCAGGCCGGTGACGTCCGCCGTGAACGCAAAATTGCCATTGCCCACCGAGAGCGGATTGTTCGGGTCGAAGCTGTGCAGAACCGGGTTGTGGCGGGTGACCAGCGCGTGGCGGTCAATCGCCGCCGGAGCCTGCCCGGCCAAAGAGACGGGGACGCCCGGCAGACCCAAACAGACTAGCACCGGCAAAAGTACGAAGCAGGCTCTCATAAGTGCGGGGATGATAAGGTCAACGGGTCGCCAATTACAAGGCCACCCGGCATCCCACAGCGATTTCGCAAGGTGGTTTGGATTTGTGGTTTGAGCACACCCGGCCACCCTATCGCGTCGTTCAAAAGAGCGGACAGTTTTGGGTTCGAGTCCGCCGCGCCTCAAAACTCACAACAAACCCTGTGTTTTCAAGGCAAAACAGAACCTTCTTGTTGACTCTATGTCAGGAGTTCTGGATTCAGGGAAGGGCGTGGCACTCCAATTGGACCACGACGTTGGTGTCGCCGGCTCAGGCGCCGGCACTGCCGATCCTGTATGGATCCCGGGGGTTAATTACACAGATGACGCTGCCTTGCTCGTTTGTCTCCATGTGGCCGCTAGCATCCGGGCCAGCCTCCACAGTAAGAGGACCAGGACTAAGATGCTTAAAGACAAAGTGCCCGTTGGAATCTGTCTCTGAACGCTGGATGTCTTGCAGGTTCGTCCCACAAATAGTGGCTTCGACGAAGGGCAGCAGATACCTCCCAACATCAAATACCACGCCTGCGACTTGGAGGTTGGTCGGCCCGGTGATTTCGCGCGCCGTGCCGGGATTCGTCGTTATCGGATGTTCCGTGCGAGCGGGCTGCTTGTTGCAGGCCGGACCGACGGCCAACGCGACCCCCGGAATCAAAACCCATTTTGGGAATAATTTCATAAATTATTCGCCTTTGTTGTCCAAAAAACGGTTGCGGAATTCTCTGGCGGGAAGAATGTCCCCGCCATCATCGCGAAGCAACGGTTTATTCCTGGGACGAAGACTGGACGGTGGAAAAGCCATCGAGGACCAGCCGTCCGGCCGGCTCGTCAATGGGGACGATGGAGAACTGAGAAAGCAGACCGGCCCCCAACAGCCCCGCCTCGCCCGCCAGGAGTTTTTCCGAATGCAGTCCGGTGGGGATTTCCTGGAGGGTGAGATGGCCCAGGCGAACGGTCTTGGCGT